>NZ_FMMP01000011.1 GCF_900095725.1 Cellulosilyticum sp. I15G10I2 | reverse complement strand
CTGTATTACCATCAAATAAAGTAAAAAGAGTCGCGGTAGAAGCTGCAACCAGCTTTGGATGGCACAAATATACTGGTTTTGAAGGCAAAATCATTTCCATAGATACCTTTGGAGAATCAGCACCAGCAAACCTTATATTTGAAAAACATGGCTTTACAACCAATAACGTTGTATCTGCTGCTAAAAGTTTACTTAAGTAGTAAAAAAGACATCCTAAAAGATCAAATGATCTTTTAGGATGTCTTTTTATAAGAATTTTTTAAAAACTTAGTAGTCTGTATTGACAGTTGATGTGTTACATTCTATTATCTATATATCATTACATTATAATATAGGGAGGTGTTTGATGAATACTAAAGATAGTTTCTTAGAGAATCCAAAACAATACGAAGATGCAGCTGAATTGCTTAAAGCCCTCTCTCATCCCATCAGGCTTTGCATTGTAAGAGGTCTTCTTGAGATGGGTGGCAGTAATGTAACAAACATTCATTCTTGTTTAAATATGCCTCAGTCAACTATTTCCCAGCATCTAGCAAAGTTGAAAAGCTGCGGTATTATTACAGGCTCCAGAAACGGACTCGAAATAACTTATAGCGTTTCAAATCCTAAAGTAACTGCACTTGTTAAACTTTTTTTTGGATAATAAAACCCAAATGGCAAGCACTTAACGTGCTTGCCATTTACGCATTGATTTTACTCTTTATAACTCTGCAAGATCCTTATAGATATCTTTTAATTGTCCATAACCCTTTTTAAATACTTGATAATACTTATCGTAAACCTTGGCATCTTCTTCACAAGGCTTAATAATTTTACTTACTTTTATGAGCTCTCGGCAAGCTTCTTCCACACTATTAAACAATCCACATCCCACTGCTGCTAGTACGCTTGCACCATATGCTGGCCCCTCTGATGCTTCTACGATATTAAGTTCATAGTTAAATATAGAAGCTAATATCTCTACCCAAAGTTCATTTCTAACACCACCGCCTGTAATGCGCATTTCATGAATAGGAATCTGCATATCTTTTAAGATCTCAAGGGAATCGCGAAGTCCATAGCCTACCCCTTCCATAACCGCGCGGGTCATATGTCCTCTTGTATGCGAAGGCTTAAGACCAATAAATACCCCTGTAGCATTAACATCTGCATGTGGTGTTCTCTCTCCTGATAAATAGGGCAGGAATATAAGACCTTCGCTTCCTGCTGGCACCTTCGCAGCTTCATCTCTAAGCACCTTGTAAGGATTTTCTGCCTGAATATCTTTATTAACTTCTTCAACCCACCACTGCAGGCTATATGCAGCTGAAAGCATAACCCCCATTTGCGTAAACTTACCATTTGCATGATTAAAGGAATGCATCCTATTTTCTTTATCTACCTTATAATCATCAACAGATGCAAAGACAACACCTGATGTACCTAATGCTACGCTGACAACACCGCTTGCTACTGTTCCTGTACCCACTGCGCCAACAGCTTGGTCACCGCCTCCGCCTATCACCTTTGCCTTATCACTTATACCAAGTTCATCTGCTACATCTTTTTGAACAATTCCTGTTACTTCATAACAGTTATAAACTTCTGGCAGCCATTCTGGTTTTATGGATAAAATATCTACCATTTCTTTTGACCATGCTTTATTTTTTACATCGAAGAAAAGGGTCCCCGCTGCATCTGCTGCATCTATTTTATACTCTCCTGTTAAACGAAATCTAATATAGTCTTTTGGCAGAAGAATATGTGCTATTTTATCAAAGATTTCTGGTTCATTTTCTTTAACCCACATCACCTTAGGCCCTGTAAAGCCTGATAAGGCAATATTTCCTGTATAGGCTGAGAGCTTATCTCTTCCTATAATATCATTGAGGTAATCACATTGTTTTTGTGTTCTGCCATCATTCCAAAGAATAGATGGTCTTAAAACTTCTCCGGCCTCATCTAAAATAACAAGCCCATGCATTTGTCCGCTAAAACTTATCCCCTCAATTTGTTCACCCAATCCAGGGTTTTTAGTACAAATCTTTTTGATTGCATCTGCTGTTCCCTGCCACCAATCTTCTGGATTTTGTTCACTCCATAGTGGTTTTGGAAAGCTAAGAGGATATTTCTCAGAAGCACTCTCTATAATAACTCCCTGCTTATCCATTACAATAACTTTAACTGAACTTGTACCTACATCTATCCCTAAATACATCTTTTTTCTCCTCTCTCACCCTTAAATTAAGATTATAACACAGCTTTTACAAGAAAGTGTGCAAAAAACGCACACGCTTGTGAAACAGGAAAGTTTGGTCCCTTGCAAGCAAGACGCACTTTCCTATTTCATAAAAAATGATAAGTAGAGGCAGGCACTTAAGACCTGCCTCTACTTTTATTGATATAGAGCTTATAGACTATTTACTAAAAATATATTGATTAACGATAGATTCCAGCATTTCTTGTCTGCCAGATTTTACTTTGATTTGATCATGTTCTAAAGCATATTTTTCAAGTGTTTCAAAGTCAACTTTACCTTCTACGATATCTTTACCAATACCCTCATTAAATGTTGCATAACGGTCTGCTTTAAAGTTTTCAAGTACACCATCTTCAATAAGTTTTAAAGCTACTTTAAAACCTTTTGCAAACGTATCCATTCCTGAAATATAGCTTAAGAAAATATCTTCTGGTTCAAAAGATGCTCTTCTTGGTTTTGAATCAAAGTTAAGTCCACCTTTACCAAGACCACCATTTTGAATAATTTCGTACATACAATATGTTGCATCATAAATATTTGTTGGGAATTGATCAGTATCCCATCCTAGATTTGGATCACCCATATTAGCATCGATACTTCCTAATGCACCGTTAATTCTTGCTAAATGTACATCATGCTCAAAAGTATGTCCAGCAAGCGTCGCATGGTTAGCTTCAATATTTAGTTTAAATTCTTTTTCAAGCCCATATTTTCTAAGGAATCCAAGTACTGTAGCTGCATCTGTATCATATTGATGTTTTGTTGGTTCTTTTGGTTTTGGTTCGATAAGAAGTTCTCCAGTAAAACCAATTTTTTTCTTGTAGTCAACAGCCATCTTAAGGAATCTTGCGAAGTTTTCTTCTTCAAGTTTCATGTTTGTATTAAGTAACGTTTCATAGCCTTCACGACCGCCCCAGAATACGTAATTTTCGCCTCCGAGCAGTTTTGTAACTTCCATTGCTTTTTTAACCTGTGCTGCAGCGAATGCAAAAATATCAGCTTCACATGTTGTTGATGCACCATGCATAAAACGAGGATGTGAGAACATATTTGCTGTTCCCCACAATAACTTTTTGCCTGTTTCTTTCATCAGTTTATCGCAGTATGCTACAACTTCATCTAGTATTGCATTTGTTTCTACTAAAGTTTTGCCTTCTGGTGCAATATCTCTATCATGAAATGCAAAAAAGTCTATGTTCAATTTTTCCATAATCTCAAAACAAGCATCCATTTTTGCTTTAGCAAATTCTATTGGATCTTTTATATCTAACCAAGGTCTTTCCATTGTGCCACTTCCAAATGGATCTGAACCAGCTCCACAAAGTGTATGCCAATAAGAAAGCGTAAATCTAAGATGCTCTTTCATTGTTTTGCCATTTATCACTTCATCAGGATTAAAATACTTAAATGCAAATGGATTAGTTGATGTTTCTCCTTCATATTGTATCTTGCTTACATTTGGAAAATATTCTTTCATGACACGCCACCTTCTCTAAAATTTTTTTGATCTATGTTTATTATATACTTATCCGACATATTTTTCAATACTATTTTAAAATACTTTTTAAAATATCTTTAAAATTATATCAAAAATAAATTATACCCTTATACAAGTGCAGTAATTTCTTCTATAGCTCTAAGTGCTGCCCCATATTTTGAAGCTTTATAGCCTAGTGCTGAAAACTCTATTTTGCGATTTGCTTTAAGCATGCTGCAAGGGTTGTCTGCCATAGTTTCTTTCATCAGCGGCTCTATTTGCACTTGATATTCACTCATTTTTCCACCTATTATTACACAATCCGGGTCAAAGATAAGAAACCCATTATTAAGAAGTAGTACTAAATACCCTACGTATTCTTTCATCGCTTGTTTGTGCGATTCTATATTAATATCATAAATTGCAAATACCTCTTCAAGACTGTTTAGTGTTTTGCCCGCTATGCTACTAAAGGCAGCTATAAGTGTATGTGTTGATAAATAAGGTTCCACACATCCCCTATTCCCACAGTTGCAAAGTTTACCATCCTTTTGTATAACCATGTGCCCTATTTCACCTGCAGCCTCACTGCTTCCTGCATAATATCTTTTATCTACAATAATGCCTGCCCCTATACCTTCTTTAATCGAGATATACAACGAGTTCATATACTGTTTGGATACACCAATAATATTTTCTGCAAAAGCTGCCAGTCTAGCTTCATTACCCACATAAAAATTAATTTCCAGTTCATCTCTTAAAGCCTCTAAACTTAAGTTAGAAACGCTTATATTAGGTCCTTTCTTAAGCAGCAGCTTCTCCTCTTCTACAAGTCCTGGATAGGATATACCTATCCCTATTATATTTTCTTTCTTAAGCTTACCTTCTTCTAAAACGTCGGCAACGATAACCCGAATGCAGTTTTCTATTGATTGTTCAGCATTCATAATTATTTTTTCCAGCACAATTTCTAACTTAAGATTCATAAGGCAATAATAAACAGATTTTTTCTGAATATCAATGCCTATACTAAAATACCTGTTGTAATTGATATCTATCAGTATAGGTTTACGTCCATAATCTACTTCTGCTACCCCCGCTTCTTCTAACACCTTTTCATTTAAAAGCTTATTCACATTAGTTGTAACTGTAGGGATACTAACATTCATCCTTTCTGCTAAGTCATACTTAGTCATAGGACCATATTCTCTGATTTTAGCTAGTATTGTTTTCTCATTATCATTTCTTCTCCTATTTTGCAATACCACTTCCTCCTTCTGCAATTTATAACTGTTAGATTTTATCTCATATCTTTGTCATTATCATGTAGTTTAAGTTTACAATCTATAATCATATATTTCAAGCAGTATATTTTTTATGACTTATGAAAAAGGCAAAAAACATGGTATAAGAAAAATTTATTATATTTTTCTTATACCATGTTTTTAACAAAATGACGCTTACATTTCTCTTCTGCCTTGAAGCGCTCTAGATAAAGTTATTTCATCTACATATTCCAGATCGCCGCCTACTGGTACCCCATGCGCAATACGTGTTGTTTTAATCCCTAAGGGTTTTAAGAGTTTACTAATATACATAGCTGTTGCTTCCCCTTCTATATTGGGGTTAGTGGCAATAATAATCTCTTCCACTTCTTCTTTTTGAATTCTTTCTAAAAGCTCTTTAATTTTAATATCGCTAGGACCGACTCCCATCATAGGTGAAATTGCACCATGCAAAATATGATAAAGACCCTTATATTCTTTGGTTTTTTCATAGGCTGCCATATCCCTTGAATCTTCCACAACCATAATCTGGCGATTAGCTCTTTTTTCATCTTTACAAATAGGACACAGCTTATCATCAGTAATGGTACAGCATCTATTGCAATAACTGATGTTTTGTTTGGCATCTACAAGTGTATCTGCGAGCCTTTGAACTTTTTCTTTTGGAAGACTAATGATATGAAAAGCGAGTCTTTGTGCAGATTTTGTACCTATCCCTGGAAGTCTTGATAGCTCTTCTATAAGTGCTACCATCTTATCGCCATAATAACCGCTCACTAGAATAAACCTCCCGTTGGAAGCCCTCCTGTTACCTTAGACATTTCTTTTTGTGAGAACTCTTCTGCTTGACGAATAGCTTCATTAACTGCCGTAAGAACCAGATCTTCTAAAGTTTCAATATCATCTGGATCTACAACTTCTTCTTTAATTTTGATTGCTTTAACTTCTTTTTTCCCTGTTAATGTAACTTCTACCATCCCTCCGCCTGAAGAAGCTGTAATAACCTTTTCTTCAAGAAGTGCTTGTGTTTCTTCCATTTGTTTTTGCATTTTCTGTGCCTGCTTCATAAGTTGTTGCATGTTAGGCATACCGCCACCGAAATTTTTCATCTTTTATTCCTCCTAATTTTTAATTTGTATATTGAAATTAATTTTAGCAGCTACATTTTTTATAACATCCGCCATATCTTTTATATCCTCAGTCTGTTCTGGATGTGAACCATAGACTTCTATACATTTAGAAGCATATTCATCTGCATGAATTGCCCTTACTTTTACGTCTTTAGCGGCCACTTCATTGATACCTTTTTTAAGTTCTTCTAAATGTGCATTTACAAGTACATCCATACCATCTTTGTAAACTACATAAAAAACATCATCTTCAACAAAGCCTGCTTCAGCAGTCTCAAATATAGACCATGCAGCTCTTCCAAGCCCGGCTTTTATCTCAGGCCACTTTTTTATAAGTTCTCTCACATCTTCCGAAACTGCTTTTGGAAGCCTTTTGGGCACTACCTCTTTAGAAGATCCTTTTGGCATTTCTACGGGCTGACTGGCTGCTACTTTTAGTCCTTCCTGAGCGAGTTTCTCTAGCTTTTGTTCTAAAAGCTGCATCTTTGTCATCATACTCTCTGGTGAATGATCCATTTGTACCTCTGAGAGCTTAAGAACAGCTATTTCTAAGAGTATTCTTGGGGAGATAGCATTTCTTAGTTCATACTCGAGTTCACCAAAGTGCTTGATATAACGCATAAGTTCACTAATACTTATAGACTCTGCTTGCCTTTGAAGTTCTAAAATATACTCACTGCTATAGTCTAACACACTCTCCATGCCATTTGTAGTCTTAGCTACCAACAAATTGCGGCTATGTTCTAAAAGATCACTCGCAAATTGTCTGATGCTGCGTCCTAACCTATTAACCTCTTCGCATAGCTCCAGAGCCTTCTTAGTATCCTGTGCAATTATAGCATAAATCATATTAAATAATATACTGCTGTCTACAGCACCAACAAGATAAAGTACTTTATCTAAAGTAATGGTCTCCTCAAAGTAAAAAGAGATGCTTTGCTCTAGTATACTGAGGGCATCACGCATCCCTCCATCTGCAAGCTTTGCAATATAGGCGAGTGCTTTCTCCTCAATACTAATGCTTTCTTGCTTCATATAAATAGAGAGTCTATCTTGTATCTCCTTAGCGGATAGTCTTTTAAAATCAAAACGCTGGCATCTTGAAAGAATAGTTACCGGAATTTTTTGAGGATCTGTTGTAGCTAAAATAAAGATAACATGAGCCGGTGGTTCTTCTAATGTTTTAAGAAGGGCATTAAATGCTCCTGTTGAAAGCATATGTACCTCATCTATAATATAAACCTTATATTTTCCTACAGCTGGCGTATATTTAACCTCTTCATTAATCTCACGTATATTGTCAACTCCATTATGAGAAGCGGCGTCCATTTCTATAATATTAATACCAGAACCATCCTGGACTTTTTCACACGCACTGCATCTGCCACATGCAGAGCCATTTATAGGATCTTCACAGTTTACAGCACGGGCAAAAATTTTAGCTATAGAAGTTTTTCCTGTACCACGGCTTCCTGAAAACAAATAAGCATGAGCTACGCGGTTTGAGTTAATTTGATTTTTGAGTGTCCTGACAATATGCTCTTGTCCAACTACATCATCAAAGGTATTGGGTCTGTATTTTCTATACAAAGCTAAATAACTCATGTTTTTTCCCTTCTAAAAAGATTTTGTTTATTTTATCTTTATGCAGTATTATACCACAAAATGAACATTCCTAACACATGTTTGTGCTTTCTAAAATAAAAGAAAAATAAGCCTCTTCTTAGTGAAGTAGGCCTATTTTTAAATTTATTAATTTCTATTATTTAGTTTAAAAGACCCAATAGAATTATTAAGTGTTTGCATAGTAACTGTCAATCGCTCAGAGAGTTTGGATAGATTATTAATAACATTTGTCTGTTCTTCACTTAATGCATTTACTTCCTCTGCGGCCCCTGCCGATTCTTGAGTAATAGAGGCAATATGAGTTATCTCTATAAGCGTTTCATCTTTTAAAACTTTTATGTCTTTCATTTGATAATTAATTTCCCCTAGTTCAGTGTCCATCACTTTTAAAGTTTGAATAATACTTGAGAAGATATCAGAAGCTTTTTGAACAGCTTCTTCTTGACTATTAAATATGTAGCTAGATTCCTGAATAAGGCGATTGGTGCTTACGTTCTTTTCTTGAATTTTACTAAGTGTTTGTTGAACAGCCGCAGTTGATGTTCTAGATTGTTCTGCTAAATTTCTTACTTCGCCTGCAACTACAGCAAAACCTTTTCCTGCTTCTCCAGCTCGGGCCGCTTCAATACTTGCATTAAGTGCTAATAGATTAGTTTGGTTACTAATATTATTAACAAGCTGCATCATATCTCCGATTCCTTTATTCAATTTACTAAGCTCTAAAATACTGTTTTCAACATTTCCAAACATTTGAACTGAAGAAATCATCGTTGTCTTTAGAAGTTCGATGCAGCTCGTGGCTTCTTGAATAAGCAACTTTACCCCTTGGGTATTTTCATAAATAGTATCACTTTTTTGTATGACCTTCTGAATGCCATAAGATAAGTTTTCCATAGCGCGTTCGCCTTTTTGCGCATAACCGGCCTGATTTGTTGTACCATCTGCAATATCAGTTACACAGTTTGCCAATTGATCGAAGGTTTCTACAGAACACTGCGTGGACTCGGCTAAAAGCTTACTCTCCTGTAAGCTATTAGCAATTACTTTTTTTGTTTCTTTCAGTAGCCCATGTATATTCGCAATCATATAATTAAAACTTACACAGAGCTGCGTAATCTCATTATTACCTCTAGGCTCTATTTGAATAGTCAAATCCCCTTCTTCTGCCTTCTTCATACATTTCATTAGATTAATAATAGGATCTGAAAACTTTTTGGCAATAGTTAACCCTACTACAACAGCTATAAGTGAGGTGATGATAATCAGAATAAATATATAGACAGTAACCCCAGTGAGTTGTTTGGTAAGAGAACGTTCCGGTATCCTAGCAGCCAATTTCCATCCATTTGAAAGTGTCACATAGGTTGTCAAAGTGTCTGCTCTAAATAATGTGTTTAAATCTTCTTGGTTATTGATTATAGACCAAAGGGTTTCATCAATAGCAGCATCTTTAGATTGATTACTAAAAATAATATTTTTATTAGGGTCAATCAGTATCAGCGTAGAATTCTCTAGTAATTCAATGTTATTAAAAATAGCAGCAATACTATCTGGGCTAATTGCTACACAAATAGTAGCTGTCCCCTTATTAGCCGTTGCAATGACATCTCTGATCACATAGAGCGAATCAGCAGAATCCCCCACTCCTTTTTGCCATACAAGCTTTCCACCCTCTTTTAAATCTCTTATCTTAAGAAGATCTTGTCTACTTATACTTGTCATACTAGAAATAATCTCATCATCTTCAAAAATAATATGTGCACTGTCAATAGCGCTATTTAAACTTTCCAAGGAAGTAATTGCTTTAGAAATGCTTTGAGAGGCATCCCGTTTAGTTTTGGAATCGTCAGAGAAATAATGCGCTAAGGTGTTATTTTGCACAAGGTTAGATACAACAAATTCAGCTATATTACTTTCAATGCCTCCCACAAAACTATTTACATTAATGCCTATCTGGTTAACCATTTGTATGGTGAGCTGCTTACTTGTTGTCCTTAGGGCATCTTTAGAAATAGAATATGAAAGGTAATTAACAATAAGTAACGGAATAATAGCAAACAAAATGCAAACTGTGATTAAATACCGTTTGATAGGTACAAATGTATTTCTTGATGATAATGCGCGTTTTAAGTGCTGATACTTCAATATCATCCCCCCTGATTCTATACCTTTACTTACTCTATTTATTCCTATGTTCTCTCTCTATTTTTTTATTTACTTCTTTGTTTAGATAGTACGTCAAATGCAACAGCCGCCAGTAAAACAAGGCCTTTAACTGCTCTTTGGAAGTTTGAGTCAATGCCCATAATAGACATACCATTGTTGAGAACCCCCATAAAGATAGCCCCAACTACAGCTCCCCCTACTGTTCCAGTACCACCGTAAGCGGAAGCCCCGCCAATAAAACAAGCACCAATAGCATCCAGTTCATAGTTAGTTCCTGCAGTAGGTGCAGCAGAATTAAAGCGCGCCACACATACAAGAGCAGCTACTGCACTTAAAAAGGCCATATTAACATACGCACCAAAAAGAATTTTATTGGTATTAATCCCCGAAAGTCTAGCTGCTTTTTCATTGCCCCCAAGCGCATAAAGATGACGGCCTGGAACAGTCTTAGAAGTATAGTAGGCATAGGCTAACACAATAACTGCAAGCAAAATTAAAATAGCTGGAATCCCTTTATAATTTGCTAAAGAATAAGACGTCGCAAGCACAATGCCACAAATAACAACCATCTTACCGATTAGTACACTCAAATTTTCTAATTCGTAACCCTTTTTAGCTTTATCCAAACGACCTACAAGCTTTGCTAGTATGTAAATAATACAGATAGTAATCCCTGTAACTAAACATATTATATTAAATTCACCATTAAAGGCATCTGGTATATAACTATTAAAAAGCACTAAATAATTTTCTGGAAAAGAGGAAATAGTGAGTCCATCTAAAACAATAAGCGCAACACCACGCCATAAAAGCATCCCAGATAAAGTAACAATAAAAGCAGGTATACGTACATAAGCAATCCAAAATCCTTGCCAAGCACCTATTAGAATACCAACACCTAAACAGATCAGAATTGCGAGCGTAATATTCATTTTTTGATTGACAATCAGTGTTCCTGCTACAGCCCCCACTAAAGCCACTATAGACCCTACGGATAAGTCGATATTCCCCCCTGTTAAAATACACATTAACATCCCTACTGCCAAAATAACAACATACCCATTTTGAGCAATTAAGTTACTGACATTTTGTGGTGCAAGTAGTGTGCCTCCTGTTTGAATCGTAAAGAACAGTGTAACAATTACAACTGCAATAATCATTGAATTTTTTTTCAAAATTTCTTTTGCTCTAGTCATGATACTTATTCTCCTTTATTTATACTTGATTTTAAAATATGAGACATTATTATTTCTTGAGTAGCTTCTTCTTGGAGAATTTCTCCTACCATACACCCCTCATTCATAATATAAATACGATCGCACATTCCTAAAACCTCAGGCAGTTCCGAAGAAATAAGAATGACTGATTTACCTTCAGCCACAAGGTTATTAATAATACAATATATTTCATATTTAGCACCAACATCAATGCCCCTTGTAGGCTCATCAAGTATCATAATATCAGGATCTGCAAACATCCACTTACTAAGCAGTACTTTTTGCTGATTGCCGCCACTTAGGCTGCCTACATTTTGTTCAACTGAACGACATTTTGTTTTAAGTTTTTCTTTATATTGATTGGCTATATTATTTTCTAGGTCTTTATCGATAATTTTATATTTACTTACCTTATCTAATTTAGCAAGTGTTGTATTGATGCATATAGAATTATCCAAAACTAACCCATTCCCTTTACGGTCTTCTGTAATATAAGCAATTTTATTTTCGATAGCTTGCTCTACAGTATTTAAATTCACTTTTTTCCCGTTTATAAACAAGTTTCCTGAGATACTCGTGCCATAACTTTTGCCAAAAATACTCATGGCAAGCTCTGTTCGTCCAGCGCCCATAAGGCCTGCAATACCAACAACTTCTCCTTTGCGTACATTTAAAGAAACATTATTGACAACCTTACGCTCGGTATAAATCGGATGATAGACATTCCAATTTTGAACTTCTAAGCTAATTTCTCCAAAATCATGTTTTTCCCGTTTAGCAAAGCGATCCGTGAGCTCCCGGCCAACCATCCCTTTAATAATACGCTCTTCAGTAATATCATCTTTTGTCTTATCTAAAGTTTCAATAGTTGCCCCATCACGGATAACTGTGATCTTATCTGCAATATATGAGATTTCATTTAACTTATGCGAAATAATAATTGAAGTTAAACCTTCTTTTTTAAATTGTAGTAATAAATCCAGTAGTTTGCGAGAATCCGCCTCATTTAAGGAAGCCGTAGGCTCATCTAGAATAAGAAGCTTAACATTTTTAGCAAATGCCTTTGCAATTTCTACCAGTTGCTGCTTACCAACGCCAATATCTTTTATAAGCGTATAGGAAGATTCCTTGAGTCCTACTGTTCTAAGAAGCTCATCTGCTTTTTTATAAGTTTCACTCCAGTCAATAGCTGCTTTTTTACCCTGCTCATTGCCTAGAAATATATTTTCTCCAATGGTCATATAAGGTACCAGCGCCAGTTCCTGATGTATGATTACAATACCTTTTTCTTCACTATCTTTTATTTTATTAAATTTACATAGTTCACCTTGGTATAAGATTTCACCCTCATAAGTTTCGTAGGGATAAATACCACTTAACACATTCATAAGGGTAGACTTACCTGCACCATTTTCACCTACTAATGCATGAATCTCCCCCTCTTCTACGACAAGGTTTACATTGTCAAGTGCCTTGACCCCTGTAAAATTTTTAGTAATATTTTTCATTTCCAGCAATATATCTGCCAAGTTTACCCCTCCTAAAATAGGTAGTATACAGCAAGGGGGCAATGCCCTAAAACATAGCCCTCTTGCTTAGATTATTAAACTCTTATTCTTTATAAAGCGCGTATTAATTTAATTGATCTTCTTTATAGTATCCAGAATCAATTAATAATTCTTTGTAATTATTTTTGTCTGCAAATACAGGTTCACAAAGGAAAGTTGGTACGATTCCTTTTCCATTATCATAAGTTTTTGTATCATTCACAGGTACTTCAGTTCCTTTTTCAATAGCATCTACCATTTCAACAACTTTTGCAGCTAAAGTACGTGTATCTTTGAAGATAGACATAGATTGTTTACCTGCTAAAATATTTTTCATAGCAGTAATATCACAGTCTTGGCCTGTAAGTACTGGGAATGTATCTCCTTGATAAGAAGATTGAAGGGCATTACTAATCCCAATCGCACATGAGTCATTAGAAGAAAGCACAACATCAAGCTTAGTACCATTTGCATAATTTGCAGTAATAAGGTTTTCCATACGTTTTTGAGCCTCTTCTGTAGACCAGTTAAGCGTAGCTACTTCTTCAAATTTCTTTTGACCAGAAACAACTACTAATTTACCAGCATCAATATAAGGATTTAAAACATCCATTGCTCCACCAAAGAAGAAGCGTGCATTATTGTCATCAGGAGATCCTGTGAAAAGTTCAATATTAAATGGTCCAGCTGCATTATTTAGGTCTAGAGCATCTACAATATAGTTCCCTTGAATAGTTCCAACCATATAGTTATCAAAGGTTGCATAGTACGAAACAGCATCTGTACCCATAATGAGGCGGTCATAAGCAATAACAGGAATATTAGCTTCTTTAGCTTTTGCAAGTACAGTTCCGAGTGACCCACCATCGATTGATGCAATAACTAGTGCAGTACAACCATTAGTAATCATATTTTCAACTTGAGATACTTGTGTAGATATATCGTTATTTGCATATTGTAAGTCTACTGTATAGCCTGCAGCTTCTAACTGTTCTTTCATGTTAGAACCATCTTGATTCCAACGTTGTAAGTCTTTAGTTGGCATAGCTACCCCGATTTTTCCGCCAGCAGATGCAGCCGGTGCTGGTGCAGCTTCAGCAGCTTTAGCAGGCTCTGCAGCTGGTGCTTGTTGACTTTCTGTTGGTTGTGCTTTATTCCCAGCGCAGCCTACTAACATAGTCACAGCCATTGCACCACATAATAACGCACTTAGCAGTTTCTTTTTCATAATATAATCCCCCTTGAATTTAATTAATAATTTCTTCTCCTTTACTATATCACTGTTAAAATAGGACTTTGTTTTTAACTTGCTTCATATTTTTGGTGTACTGTATATTTTATTTAACTGTGTAGTACTTTTTTGTGCAAAAAAATAAAGTCTAGACAAATTTCTCTAGACTATGTACCGATACTAATTACTATTTAATATATTCAGATACACATCTTCCTTGGGGTGAAACCCACCATCAATAATAACTTCATCTATATTCTCTTTTGTAACAGCTATAGGCTCTAATTTTTCATAAGGTACTTCAAATGTGCCATCAAAAAACGTCTCAGATATCTCAAGTGTCTCTCCTTGTGCAAGTCTAACGGCATACTCTACTGCTTTTTTTGCCAGCTTATCCACAGGCTTATAAACCGTCATATTTTGTGTACCTTCTACAATTCTTTGACAAGCTTCAACATCTGCATCCTGACCTACTACACTCACTGTGCCAGCCATCCGCCGTTCAGCCAGTGCCTTTATAGCCTGCCCTGCTAAACCGTCGTTACCACACATAATTCCATCAATGGTATAAGATGATCTAAGTTTTTCATTAGTAAGTGCAAAAGCTCTCTCTGGCACCCACTGCTCGACGTGTACTTTATCAATGACATTTAAATTACTTTTATACAATACCTCCTTAAAACCTTCTGTAACTTGTAGAACATTATTATCTATTAAAGGTCCACAAAGCATTAAGATATTACCTTTTTCAGGTGTACTCTTAATAAGGCTTTTTGCCATGAGTTCTCCTACTTTTTTATTATCAAAAGAAATATATAAGTCTACGTTAACATGTGTCATAATCCGATCATAAGCAATAATCTTGATGCCAGCCCTTTTTGCTTTTCTTACAACATCTGCAAGAGCATCTGCATCAATTGGGATAATTGTAATAACATCCATTTTCTTATCAATTAAATACTCGACCTGAGCAATTTGTTCCTTAATATCCCCATTCGCATCCTGAACATTCACTTCTGCCCCCAGTTCCCCTGCTCTCGATATAAAGATATCTTTTTCTCTTTGCCATCTTTCAATGATAAAGGAGTCAACAGATAAACCAATTTTTATTTTAGTGTCTTTTATTTCCTGAAATTGTGTTTTAGCATAAGGCTCTTTAGAGCACCCAACACTTCCTAGCAAGCAAATGCAAAGTAAAGTTAAAACACTACTTCTTTTTATCATACACTATCCCCTCCTTGAATTCTGTTGGTGTTATCCCTACACATTTTTTAAATAGGCGGCTAAAATAATTAGAATCCCTATAGCCTACTTCTAGTGCAACTTCCTTGATGCTCATCTCATCATATAATAGCGCCTTAGCAGCCTCAATACGAATGCGTGTGAGATAGTCAATAAAATTTTCTCCTACTACGTTTTTAAAAAGCTTACTGAAATAATAAAGACTAATATCTACTTTGCGTGACACCTCCTCTAATGAAATATCTTTTTTATAATGTTCTTTAATATACGCCTTAGCTTTTTCAATACATTGATTGGAGTGTTCATTTTTTTTAGTCAAAACATTGGTGCAGGCTTCACAGATTTTTTGTACAAACCATTTTTTAAGTTCTTCATAAGTATGCATCTCAATAATCGTACTTAAATAATCTTTTCGATTGGTGAAGGTATATGTCATCCCGCCACTTAAATAAGCTTTTCTCTCCCCGTATAAAACAAGCTCAAGTACTTTTAATTTAATATCCATTTCACAATCTGAATAATTTCTTATCATCCAATCAAAATATGTATCTGCTTCTACTTTAGCTTCTGAGAGTTTCCCTAAGCGAATATTACTAAATAAAGCTTGTTCTGTCTCAATAGGGTAGTTCTCTTCATACATACAACTTAAAGGCAAATCTTTAAAATGCACCACTGTACCGCTTGAATTCCTCATAGCGCTTATGGCTTCTCTATAGGACTCTACGAGCCTGCTCTGACTTTTTATATCGCCAATCCCCAAGCGGAATTCCACATCTATCTTTTGTGTAAGTGTGCGGATCATTTGCCTACCATTTTCTATTATTTTCATACGCTCATTATAATCTATTTGAGACTGATTACAAGGAATAAAAACGATCGTTTTGTTAGTCATATTTGCCCCTACTACCCCCGCCACATATTCCTTAACAATTTCTCTTAAATGGTAGGAAAACGATTGGGCCTTAATGCTTGCACCTACTGTATTACTCAAATCAGTTCCTTCAACAGTATCTCCGTATTCTAGCACCATAAGATACCCATACTGTTCCTTAACCCCCAGGAGCTCATTATACTTAACCATGTCCTCAGGACACTCTTCTTGAAAAAGAATAGCATAGATAAGACCTGCTTCTATGCTGGGCACCACAATCTCCAGCTTCTCTTTTACTAATAAATCATAACTCCGTTTTTCCTTTTCATTATCTATGATCTGCATAGCTTTTTGTATAATCTCGACAATAACTTTTTGATTAACAGGTTTATTTAAGTACTCCAGCACCCCTAAATGAATAGCTTCTTTTGCATAGTCAAATTTGTCATAGGCTGATAGTACAATAAAAACAGTAGATGGACTAAATCTTTTAATCTCTCTCATCGCCTCAATGCCATTAATACCAGGCATTTGAATATCCATAAAAACAATATCAGGTCTAAATCTTTCTGCAAGCTCAATAACACTACGGCCTGTTTTGGCAAAATCTGTAATACAAATACCCTCAAAATTTTTTTCAATAATAAATTTTAAAGAATCAATAACAATCCCTTCATCATCTGCTAACATAATTTTGTACACAACTCTAACCCCTTTGCATCATTTTCGGAATACAAATAAGAACTTCTGTTCCTTGATTTTTACCATGGCTTTTAATTTCTATTACATGTTCACAATTGTAATAAAGCTTTAGTCTTTTAATAACGTTCCCAAGTCCAATACCATTAGAGTTTTTAGACAGGTCTGGTTCAATAATTTCCCCTCTCATAATCTCATCAATTTTACTTTGCTTAATCCCAACGCCGTTATCTTGAATACTAATATAAATATAATCATCCTTTTGATAAACCCTTAGTTTAATAACCCCTGTCCACTCCACATCTCTAATACCATAATTAACTGCATTTTCTACGATAGGCTGTAAAATCATACTGGGTACGCATACTTTCAACAGGCTTTCTTCTACAGCTTTTTCAAAGTGAATTTCCCCCGAAAAACGTACATTTAAAATATAGATATAATTATCTACGAGTCTTATTTCTTCTTCTAACGTTGAATCTTCATTTATTTTCTTAATATTGTACCGAAAAAAGTCAGCCATATTTTCAATAAACAAGCAAGTCTTATCAGCTTCTTCCATCATAGCCAGCTGCGCACCTGCATTTAAAGTATTAAATAAAAAATGGGGATTAATCTGAGCTTGCAAGTATTTAAGCTGGGCATCTTTTAAATGACTTGCCATAATAAGTTCTTTTTCTTTCATCATGTTTTCTGTCTCTAAATTAATTTTGATTTTATCAATATACTGTTCAATACTTAAAATCATTTGATTAAAAGCTTTAGATACAACACCTATCTCATCTAATGATCTTACTTCTACTAAATTGATTTTAAAATTGCCTTTTCCTATCTCATTAGCAGTCTTAGCTAGCTGAATTAAAGGTCTAGTAATACTATGGGTGAGTATGTATACCAGGAAAATACTCAATATAATTGCAGTAATCAAGATAGTTGTACTAATTATCTTGAGGTAACCCATAGAAATTAAAAGCACTTTATAATTATCCGAGTTATCCTTAAACTGTTCATTATTTAAACTATTAATATAAGTGTTAATATACGTAAACAAGTCCGAAGCCTCATCATAATTTTTTTTATACTTTTCGACATTACGTGCCCGTTTAGCCTGCATAGTTTCTCTAGTAAGAACAAGGTAGGCTTCAGACATATTCTTAATATTTTTCTCCATAAGCAACATATGGCTATCTGTTATCATTGTATTTAAATTTTCGAGCAGCTTCCCATAACTCTGCTCTGAGGAGTAGTACTCCCTTAGGGCCTCTGATCCTTTTGTCCCGAGATAATCAGTCATACTCCTTTGGATAGAAGCTAATGAATCAGATAACTCATTTAAATTAACATTACTTATGTATACTTCATTAATTTTGCCGATCATAGTATTAATATTAACGTACATAAAAATATTAACGATACAGATGATTAAACATGTAAACATAAAAACAGCCACAAGTTTAATGCGAATGGTCAGAGTATACCACTTATACTTTAAATGATTTATAATCCTATTCATTAGTGACTCCACCTCAATTGACAGCTTATGAAATAAGCATCCCTTAGTTTTCATTTTTCAAGTATTTATTAACATTTTTCAACGTAATTAGATGTGTATCAACTGGCAGATAATTACTGACACGCCCCGTCGTTTTATACTCATCTAAAGCTTGTACACACAAAGCTCCCATCTGTTTTGCATCAATCGAAATCGTTGAGTGGATAATCTCCTTTTGAACAGCTTTTAAAATATCTTCTGAATTATAATAACCAAGGATATTGATTTGCCCTACTTTATTATGGTCTACTACCGCTTGATAAGCACATCTCGTATCTATGCTGTTAAGGCAAATGATAATATCAGGCAAATTATTTGTATCCATAATGATATCCCGTATAACTTCTTCCGAACTAAAAGTGTTTTCATTGTTAACAGTCACGGTTCGAATATCCAGTTGCTTACTCTTATCAGTTTCTTGTAAAATAGTCTCCTTAATACTTGAATAAATGACATTTTGATTTGTATCTTGTTTATTTGAATCCATTAGTACTAAAATTCTTCTGGTATCCTCATCCCATATATTTAAAACTTGCTGACCATAGGTCTGCCCTAGATTATAATTATTAATTCCTATAAAGCTCTGACGCTCACTCTTAGGGCTGTCTTTTAAAACGGTAATAACCACAATACCTTTTTCTACTGCTTCGTTAATAAGTTCTGCTACCTCTAGGTTTTCACTCGCTTCTATAATAATGCCATCTACTGCGCTGTCAATAGCTATCCTTAATAATACCTGAATATCATAGGCCGCCGATAAACTTTTACCTATATATTCTACATATGCATTATGTTTTTTAGCTTCTATTTTAGCTTCTTCATAAACTGACTCCCAAAACGGTGAATCTTTATTGCTTGTGATAAGTGCGTAGTGCTTGTCGTATTTCTCATAACTTATAGCATTTGAGCTCGCTGCAGCCAAGAGTTTTTGTCTAAAATAAAAAATACCGCACAGCGTTGTAAGGATGATTGCACTTATACTACAGCATATAACTAAAGGTATTATTTTCCCATGTTTATTAGATGTTTTCATATTCATTCTATGAATTCCTTCCGCTCACTTATTACCCACAAACCACTTATTTTGTTGTAGATTCCTTATCGTATATGCACAAAAAAATAGGAATGTCCCTATTTTTTTTGTAGATTACTCTTAGTATATCACGGGTTATCCAATTAATCCAACTATTCATTTTACATTTTAAAACCTATTTAAAAATACATTTAAAAATAAATTGAAAACTATTTAATAGCTTCTCTAGTATTTTTTTCATCTAATAATCTCAATTGAAGCTATTAGCTTTATCTGACGCCTTTGAATAAGGAAAATAAAAAGTATTCACTAGCTCTGACGCGTTAATAATTGTTGTCGTTGTAATACACTCATTTTTTGAACCTACCTCAAAAGATAGTTGATTAAAATGTCTAAGACTATCTAATAAATTAGGAAAAATACTGTCGCAATCTTCCCAAGTGTTGATAAAGGTATCTTCAATATTTAGCGTGTTATCTTTTGCAAGTCCCAAATAAGTAGACGCCGCTCGAATACTCGTTGCCGAAGAGGGTGAAAGAAAATAGGCGCCAAAACAAAAGAAGGGATCGCCGGAGGCTAATGTTAATCGTAAGATAAGCGCATCAATTTTTTCTAAAAGCTCTATAACAAATTTATTTTGGGTAGTATAGGATAACGAATCACTGTTTGTATGGGTAGATGAATTAATATGAAGCTTCGTATTCGTAACAGTACATCCTTTGGTTTCTGATTTACCTACAGATTGAAGAGCAACATTTGCAATACCGCATGTTTCATTAAGTGCAATACTTATGCTAAATGTACGTAAATTTTCGAGTGGTATAATAGCAGCAGGTGTAATAAGTGTATATTTTGAAGCACTTTTGGCATTCTCTGATCCATTATTCTCTGAGCACGTGGCACTACTATTTTCTGCAGTACTTTTTGTTATATGAACAGCAGTATTTTTAGCCAAACTATGGGAGAAACCATAATCACTCTCTGAAAAAGAAGATAGTTTAGTGTACAATTCTTTTAATTCGTAAATAAAGCACTGTATTTGTGAGTATGTAAGAGCGGAAGCTAAAAAAAAGGCTACAAAGTCTTCACTGCCCATCAAATCCACTAATTTTTGATTAATAGGGGCATTGCTTGCAGATGTATTATTAGGAATCACTATAGCTGAAGAAAGAGCATGATAAACATTTGGATCAAATAAATCCTCTAAAATCAAAGAACTCTCCTTTGGGGACAGTTCTCTAAATTTGCTGTTGGGATAAGAGTTTTTTAGGCCGTTTTTAAGAATATCTATTGCAGTACACATACTTTTGGCCGTTTTGAGCCCCACATATAAAATGAGTGTATCTTCAAAAGACTTAAGAATATAGCCAAACACTTCTTGAAGATTACCTAATGCGTTAAGTACAAAGGTAAAAAACTCCGGTGATATAGGTGCTGTGAGTATTTCTATTTTGAGTAGTCTGATACATCCTTCCTTGCTAGGGGATGAACAAAAGGTAAGCTCATGAATATTATTAAAATAGTTTTTATCAACTATCATTTTACACTTACTAAGCACTTCATTTAATAGATCTTCATTTCTTAAATTCTGCATAACTAAGAGGCTCCTTTACACTTCGTGGTATTACTTTATGCTATGAAGCCATAGGATTATTACTATTTTAAGTAAAATAAAGTTTTATCTCAAAAAACCTCCTATATCAAAAGATATAAGAGGTTTTCATCATTCAAAATAGCGGGAGTAGGACTCGAACCTACGACCTTTGGGTTATGAGCCCAACGAGCTGCCAACTGCTCCATCCCGCGATATTATGTTCTTTACATTTACTAGGTTAACATACTTATGAGATTATAGCAATGGGTATATTTGGTAATTCAGCATTAAAAGCTACCCTATGCATTATCTAACAAGTATATTTCTACCCTTAATAGGGTTTTTAAAAGAATAAAAAAACGTTCTAATGCCTTGTCCTAGTTACAAATAAAAGGACATTATCAAATATTTTCTATTATATAAAAAGAATGCCTAAAAAGTTATTAAACTTTTATAGCATTCTTTATTTGATTAACGATTATTATTTTTATTTTTATTCCAATGTTTTTTAAAATCTGTAGTCTGTGTCCCCGGATCTTTCTCTAACCCACTTCTTTCTCTGCTTTTTTGTGACCCTTGCTGAGGAATATTTTGCTTAGTTACCTCATCCATCTACTTCACCTCATCATTTATTATTTTCATCTTATAGGATGGATTATTTGAGGCTTATTTATACATTATATAAATATCTTTTTACTCCAAAGAAGTATTTTCTTCTATCTCATCATTTTTCTGGAATTCTGGGTAGCCATTCCCATTAAAACCAGTACAATTGATAGCCCTAGTGCAACTAGTACACTGGCAAATATTTCTTCAAAACTTGCCCCTGTTATTACAGCATTGTAGAGTGTCATCACCCACCTCACAGGAGACAATAGCGCCACCTTATTAACTATATCCGGCAAAAATTCTTTAGGAAATATACAGCCGCTCAACATACATAATGGCGAAATAACAAAGCTTCCAACAACAAAATACCCCTGTGTATTTTTAGTACATGCAAGTATCACTAAACTAAGAGAAAGTCCAACTACCCCGAGTACCATACAAATACCTATGAATGAAAATAATCTTAATCCAAATGTTAAGCCCAGTGCATTCATGATTATGCCTTGGATAATCATTTGAATCATCAAAATACCATATGCTCCTAAGATGTGCCCCGAAACATATTCATAGTGTTTAATTGAGCTTATGCAGATACGTTCATAAATCTTGCTTTCCCTTTCTCCCGCCATAGCCTGCAGACTCTTAATACAGGTAAATAAAAAGATCATGACAAACATTCCAAAAACGATTACAGCTCTTATCATTTCAAAATCACTTTGATCTACCTTTACCTCTTTTATCTCACTTTTATACGTTGCATAAAGTGCTTCAAATTTACTTTCATTTGCGCTGCTTAACTTAGCAAATGTATAAGTGCTACTTAGTGCTCGCTCGAGCTGTGCCACTATAAACTCTATTACGGGATCATCACCTACCCCTATAACTTCTAAATTCTTTTTACCTTCCATAAGGTCTCTTAAGAGATTATCCGTTCTAATAATTAAAATGCCATTTATCTTTTTTTGCTCTAGATATGCCCTAGCTGTTTTTTCGTCTAAATAAGTTATGTTTAACTCCTTTCCCATCTCTTCTAAGAATACCTGCACACCAACTGTCTTTTCGGATCTGACAACGCCTATCTGCGCCCCGGACGAGAATTTGTTGCCACTAAGCATCATTACCAACAATACCGTTACAAATATAGGTGCAACGAGAAGCAAAATAGAAAACTGATTATTAAAGAACATTCTTACACTATGTTTAGCTATGTTATATATATTTCTCATGCTACTTTGCCCCCTTTACTTTAATGTTTATGCGAATATACGACATCACTAAACAGATCAAAGTAAAACTAAGTATCACAAGCAGTGTTTGATTAAAGTCTTCCACTCTATAATTTAGGCAGATATCTATGATGGCTTTATTAATAACCGTAACTGGTGAAAATGCAGTAATTTTCCCTATATCCATGTTGGGATTAAATCCACCTGATGTAAAACATAGGAGTATCGTTGTTGCTGATACTATCCCCTCTGATGTCTTCTCACATTGGGTAAGCGCACCTATACAAACACCCAAGGCCACTGACATCATACTTATTAAAATTATTATAACTATCATCTGTAACGGATTGTTTTTAAACCCAATCATAAAATAAGCATCCACTACTGCTGCAATGATACACCCCTGACTAAAAGTCAAAATAACACTTGCAATATATTCCCCCAAGTAAATAGTATTTTTAGATATTGGTGCACTCTGTACTCTTTTGCCTACTTCTTTATGAATATAATGTACCCCTGTACTTCCATAGCTGCCAGCTATAAGCACCGTAAAAACAATCATAGTAGCCGCAATTGAGAGTATATAATAATTTTTATCAGGTTTTACAAGCCTTGTAATGTTATATAACTGTTCATTCTTATATAGTTGCTCAGGCATTTTTAAATCCTTGGTTAAAGCTATTTTCTGAAGTGCTGTGTTTTGGATAAACCCTTGCGTTATCCCTCTTATTACCGCTGCTTGCTGCGCTCTGTCTTTACCCTGCAATAAAGTGACCTGCTCGTTTTGATCTATTTTAACTAAAATATCTATTTTCTCACTTTGCAAAGAGCTTATTGCATCTATTTCACTTGAAGCAAGCTGATAAAATAAACTTATACGCTCTGATTTATCTGCTTGTTCTAAAAATGTTAAGTAGGATTCATTAAAAACACTTTCTGCTTCACTATAAATACTCAACTTAATAGTTATGCTATCCTCTGCTTTAAAACCGTTATCAATATTTCCGAATACAGTAATAAAAATAAAAGTCAAAACAATAGGAAAGATAATCATAAAACCAAGGCTTTTATAATCCTTTAATTTTCTCTTAAGACTATTCATTATAATATAATTGAGTTTCACACTACCCCTCCTAATCCCTTAAACTTCTTCCAGTAAGATTTAGAAATACATCTTCTAGATTTGGTGACTTAGTCTTTACATCCATAATAGAAGCTCCAGCTTCTGCTAGATAAGCAATAACTTTATCTAAACAAATAACTTCCTTTTTAGAAACAACTTGTAATACACCATCTTTAAAATAAATATCTTCTACGCCCTTAATATTTAGCAAAATGCTCTCATCTACTTTACTAATATCTCTTAACCCAATAAACACAGTATTTTTATCACTTATGATATCTCTTAATGACTCAGCTGTTCCTGATGCAATAACACAGCCTTTATCTATAATAGCCATCCTGTCACATAATGCTTCCGCCTCTTCCATATAGTGCGTTGTATAAATAATAGATGCACCTTTTTGATTAAGTACTTTAATAGAGTTTAAAATATGATTTCTTGACTGAGGATCAATCCCTATAGTAGGTTCATCCATAATAATAAGCCTTGGCTTATGCGCTATGCCACAAGCAATATTAAGTCTTCTTTTCATTCCTCCTGAGAAAGATTTAACTTTCTCCTTTGCCTTTTCTTCAAGTCCTACAAAAGCCAGGGCCTCTATAGTCTTTTTGTTTCTTTCTTTTGCCTGTATACCATATAGGCTGGCAAAAAAGCTAATATTCTCATAGGCCGTAAGTTCTTCAAAAATCGCTAGATCCTGAGGTACAACCCCCATATTTTGTTTAATCTCATTGAGATGCATCCTAATATTTTTATTAAATATACTAATGTCTCCCTTATCTTGGTTTAAAAGACCGCTTAGTATATTAATCGTTGTACTCTTGCCTGCGCCATTAGGACCTAATAACCCAAATATTTCTCCCTCCTCTATCCCAAGAGATAGATTATTAAGCGCTATGTTATCCCCAAAACTCTTATAGATATTGTTAACTGCTACAACCTTCATGAGTCTCCCCCTTCTTATATACACCTATTTATTAACTATTTATACGCTTATTATATGTCATGATCCACTCTCCCTTTTAGTATCAAAGGTCATCTCCTGACCATGACTAAGGTCATATTTCCTATCACTCAATTTATTCTAACAGTTATTAAAAGTCATCTTCCACTGATTTTTATTAATACAAGTTTACTTTTTACATTTATTACCATAATATGATATAGACCTAAATTTTTAAGAGGACCTTATCATGTTAGAATCCATTTTGTTAGTTGTTTCTTTATGTATAGATGCCTTTATAGCAAGTTTTGCATATGGCACAAGTAAAATTAAAATTCCCTTTTTATCAGGTACAGTCATAACTTGTATTTCCACCTTGTTTTTAATCATTTCTCTCTCTTTAGGATCACTGATTAAAATCATTCTACCTGCTAACATAACCCTGGGCATATGCTTTGGCATTCTCTTTCTTTTAGGTATAAGCAGATTATTTGAGGGTGTCTTAAAAAACTTTCTCTGTAAAAAAGCGCTGTCGTCCGACCATATTGAGTTTACTCTTTTCGATTTTAAACTTATACTTAATGTTTATGCTGATTCTATTCTCGCTGATATTGACCATTCCAAAATCCTCAGTATGAAAGAAGCTCTTTATCTAGGAATTGCTCTATCCTTAGACAGTTTAGTTGTGGGACTTGGTGCTGGTCTCGATACTTTTCATTTTTACGAAATTACTATCTTCTCATTGGTGTTTAATGCCATATCACTCCTAATAGGCGGCATTCTTGGAAGAAAATTCGCCCAAAAATTAAATATCGATTTGTCTTGGATGAGTGGTGCTGTACTTATTGTCTTAGCCATACTAAAACTCCTATAAGCTCTTCAAGATTTATTTATACAAAAAAAACACTTTAACTTATTTCTGATAAAAGTTAAAGTGTTTTTTATTGCCTAAAGCTTAAATTGATTAATAATTTTACTTAGTTCCCCTGCTAAAGACTTAAGTTGCGTTGAGTTTTCTGCAATTTCCTCTAATGAAGAATCTTGCGTTACAATTGCTGCTAATGTCTGCTCAATACTTGCCGATGTCTCTTCTGAAATAGCAGATATTCTTTCTAAAGATTCATTCGTATTTTTTGCACTCACTTCTATAATATCTAAATTTTTATCAATGGCTACTGCCTTACTCTCTATGTTATGTGCTTCTTTATTAATCTCTATAAATTCCGCTTCTGTACTTTTAATCTGCTTAGTACCTTCTTCTACTTCTTTATAGCTGTCATTAAGCGAAGTAGCAACTACTTTGGTTTCATTTTGAATAGCTTTTGTAATCTGTTCTATATCCAGAACGGAGTTACTTACTTGGTAAGCAAGCTTCCTTATTTCATCGGCAACAACTGCAAAACCTCTTCCCGCTTCTCCGGCTCTTGCTGCCTCAATAGATGCATTAAGCGCAAGTAAATTAGTCTGCTCTGATATATTACTAATCACATCAGTTAGTGAAGAAATGCCGTTAGAATGTTCTTCTAATTTTTTTATCTTTTGTACAGAGTCATGCACAATGCTTTGAATATTATTCATAATTCGAATTGAACTACCCATACTTTCATTGCCACGATTTGAGATCTTATGCAGTTCTCCTGATGCTCTTGTTAAATCTCGGCTTTGACTATTTGCCTCCATAATTTGTGTTGTTAAAATTTCAATATTACTTAGTATCTTATTTAAATCTTCAGCCTGTTCACTCACTGCACTTGCTAGTTGTACCATTGTCTCATTAATTTCATTGCTGTTATTTTTCGCTTGATTGGTTGACTGACTTAGTGTTTCCCCTTTACTATTTAGTTCAACTGATACTTGAGTCATCTCACCTACAATCATCTTTAATGTATCTAACATTGTATTGACTGACTCTGAGAGTAGTCCAATTTCATCTTTCGTCTTAATATGTATTTTATCTACACTAAGGTTCTTATGTGAAATCTCTTGATTAACTTGTACCAATCTCTTTAACTGATTGCTGACTTTTGAAGTTAATATATAAATCCATATAAATGCAATAATGATAGCCCCTAAAATAAGGATAACAACAATCAGGCTTGTCTGCCTTAGAATCGTATACAAATCAGTATTTGCATTTGCTTTATCTTCATTAAACTGTTCAATAATTTTATTGTAAATACTTATCACTTCAGAGTTTAACCCTACATATTCTTGTCTTGCGGGTATGAACGTAGTCTTTAAATTTCGACTAACACCATATACAATTTTTTCCTCAAAAATCTGTTTTAACACATCCATTCTTGCTTGTGTTAGATTAAGCTGAATTTTAATAGTACCATCAGGCACACTCTCTATTAAATCATTCTGCATATCTTTAATTTCATCTACCAGTTTATTATAAATCTCAATAGTTTCAACTTTTCCATAAGAAAGAAATTCTGCTACAATAATATCTGCTTCTAAATATTTTTTCTGCAGCTCATTCATTTTTTGTACTTTCATATCTTTTTCTGTTAAAATTTCAATTTTGCTTCTGACATCATTCATCTTTTGATTTACAACTATAATAACCCCTGCAAATATTAATCCACATATTAGCAAACTAATCTGATATTTTCTAATTAACTTCGTATGTTTGGGCATAAAAATTTTTTTCATATTTTCCCCTACTCTCAAATAAATTTTTATCACACTATAAATATGTACTTATCATTATTGCTTATCAATCACCATTAGTTTCATTTATACTATAAAATATATCATAAAACAACAAAAAATGAAAGTTTTTATTAAAGAGTTTGTGCAAAAATGTCTCTAAAATTTTTTTTGGTATAAATTAATTACTTTAAAGGCCCAGACTAATATCACTTATCCAAAATGTATATATACAAAAAAACACTTTAACTTATTTCCGATAAAAGTTAAAGTGTTTTTATATCGTCTAAAGCTTAAATTGATTAATAATTTTACTTAGTTCCCCTGCTAAAGACTTAAGTTGCGTTGAGTTTTCTGCAATTTCCTCTAATGAAGAATCTTGCGTTACAATTGCTGCTAATGTCTGCTCAATACTTGCCGATGTCTCTTCTGAAATAGCAGATATTCTTTCTAAAGATTCATTCGTATTTTTTGCACTCACTTCTATAATATCTAAATTTTTATCAATGGCTACTGCCTTACTCTCTATGTTATGTGCTTCTTTATTAATCTCTATAAATTCCGCTTCTGTACTTTTAATCTGCTTAGTACCTTCTTCTACTTCTTTATAGCTGTCATTAAGCGAAGTAGCAACTACTTTGGTTTCATTTTGAATAGCTTTTGTAATCTGTTCTATATCCAGAACGGAGTTACTTACTTGGTAAGCAAGCTTCCTTATTTCATCGGCAACAACTGCAAAACCTCTTCCCGCTTCTCCGGCTCTTGCTGCCTCAATAGATGCATTAAGCGCAAGTAAATTAGTCTGCTCTGATATATTACTAATCACATCAGTTAGTGAAGAAATGCCGTTAGAATGTTCTTCTAATTTTTTTATCTTTTGTACAGAGTCATGCACAATGCTTTGAATATTATTCATAATTCGAATTGAACTACCCATACTTTCATTGCCACGATTTGAGATCTTATGCAGTTCTCCTGATGCTCTTGTTAAATCTCGGCTTTGACTATTTGCCTCCATAATTTGTGTTGTTAAAATTTCAATATTACTTAGTATCTTATTTAAATCTTCAGCCTGTTCACTCACTGCACTTGCTAGTTGTACCATTGTCTCATTAATTTCATTGCTGTTATTTTTCGCTTGATTGGTTGACTGACTTAGTGTTTCCCCTTTACTATTTAGTTCAACTGATACTTGAGTCATCTCACCTACAATCATCTTTAATGTATCTAACATTGTATTGACTGACTCTGAGAGTAGTCCAATTTCATCTTTCGTCTTAATATGTATTTTATCTACACTAAGGTTCTTATGTGAAATCTCTTGATTAACTTGTACCAGTCTCTTTAACTGATTGCTGACTTTTGAAGTTAATATATAAATCCATATAAATGCAATAATGATAGCCCCTAAAATAAGGATAACAACAATCAGGCTTGTCTGTCTTAGAATCGTATACAAGTCAGTATTTGCATTTGCTTTACCTTCATTAAACCGCTCAATAATTTTATTGTAAATACTAATCACTTCAGTATTAAGACCTACATATTCTTGTCTTGCGGGTATGAACATGCTTCTTAAGTTTCTGCTAACCCCATAAACAATTTTTTTCTCAAAGGTTTCTTTTAGTATATCCATCCTATTTTGAGTTAATTGCAACTGATTTCTAATGTCTGCATCTGCCTCACCATTTATTAAATCATCTTGCATAACCTTAATCTCATCTATTAGTTGATTATACGTTTCAATTGTTTCAACTTTTCCAAAAGAAAGAAACTCTGCAACAATAACATCTGCTTCTAAGTATTTTTGTTGTAACTCACTCATTTTTTGCACTTTAAGGTCTTCTTCTGTTAAGCGTTCAATTTTTCTTTGCACATCATTCATCTTTTGACCTACAACTAAAATAACACCAGCAAATATTAATCCGCTTATCAGCAAACTAATTTGGTATTTTCTAATGAGCTTTGTGTGCGTTATCTTAAAAATTTTTTTCATATCTTTCCTACCCTCTAATAAATTTTTATATTATTATAAATGTGTACTTATATTATGACCTATATGTCAACATTATCTTTATTTATAATATAAAATATATCATAAAACAACAAAAAACGAAAGTTTTATTAAAGAGTTTGGATAAAAATATCTCTGCTTTTTTGATCCTACATATTATTTAAATAAGCTATGGCTATCTGCGTACGATGCTTAAGGTTCATTTTGCTTAAAATCGAAGTAATATAATTTTTAACTGTGCCCTCTGATATAAAGAGCTTACATGCAATTTCCTTATTTGAAAGGCCTTTTGCAATCTGATCTACAATCTCCAGCTCTCTATTTGAAAGCCCATAACTCTCTATATGCTTATTGCTCTTTAAGGTGTTAAGCCTATTGATAACTTCTGTTTCAAAAGCTCCATTTCCAAGTGCAACTGATTTAATAGCCGCAATAATTTTATCAGGCGTGCTGTTTTTAAGTAAAAAACCTGAAGCGCCATTAGCTATAGCCGCTCTAATATGCTCATCTTCATCAAATGTAGTTAAAACTAAAATCTTCAAACCTGTTTGCCGTAATTTATGGATTTCAAGATACTTCAAAACTTCTATGCCATCCATAATAGGCATTCTTACATCCAACAAAATAATATCTATTTGCTTTTCTTTAATATAATCAATACATTCTTTTCCATTTTGCACAGTTCCTATGACTTCTATATCTGCATCTGTTCCGATGATAATCCTAAGACTTTCTCTTATTAAAATATCATCATCTGCTATTAGTAATCTAATCATATATCCTCCCTCTTTAGAATCATTAAGGTTTCAAAGCCACTATTTGTGTTAATTACCAACCTGCCATTAATGCTTTGAGTTCTTTCTTCTATCCCCATTAGTCCCAGACCATTTTCGTACTGCTCTATAGCCGTACCATTATCTTTAAATTGAATTTTAATGATCTTATGAAAAACCTCTATTCTTACGGTAAAGCGATCGGCTTTTGAATACTTAAGAAGATTTGTAATTGTTTCTTTTAGATTTTGAAGTGTAACATGCCATATACTAAGACTTATTGCTCCTACGTCTCCTTCAAATAAAAATTCTGTTTCAATACCATGGGTATTTTGTAAATCTTCCAAAATATATCTAATCTGATTAAGCCCTACCTCTGAACACTCCGGCTTAATATCTTTTAAAGTATGTCTAATATCATCCATGCCGTTTCTAAGGTTTTCTATTGTTAATGCAAGCATCTTACCAGCTTCTTCGATATTACTCTGAAGTATGATTTTAACGGCTTCTAACTGCATAATATTAGCGGCTAAAGTATGTCCTATTTTATCATGCAGCTTTTGCACTAAAATATTACGTTCCTGTAATTTGGCCGCTTCTTCAATGTGACTTGCCTCTTTTTGAATAGACTCTAATTTTATATTGGCATGATAAAGTTTATCTCTGAGGTCTTCGTTGTTTCTTTTTATACTTTTTATTTTTTCTTCATATTTAAATAACATACTTAAAAAGAATATGAGTAGAACAAATAGGAGCCATTGTTCTCTTAGCCATATGCCGTTTGTTATAAAAAGATATCCTGGTAGTATAAAATTACTTATCATTCTATACTTATAGCGGGCTATAAATTCTACATTTATAGATGCTGCTAATAATCCAAAGTGTTCATTAACGCTATAAGCCATTAAAATTAACAGTATAATATCTATTATGTAAAGAGAGGCACTCATTTTTTTTGAACGACACAGATGATTGACTAAGTAAATAATAAGGTGTACTATTATACTTCCAACAATTCCAAAAGCCATCCTCTCTGCTGTAAGTGCACTATAGAAGATATGAAAACTCAATATGCATTGTAATAAGATACAGATATTCCCCATAGTACCCCTCTCTTCCTATTTTATATAAAACACATGTCTATTTATTATTATAGGCATGTGCTCTTACATTTTACAAGTTAGATATTTAAAAAATAATAACACAAAAAGAGGACGCTCAAACGTTTGTTTTGACATCCTCTTCGTTATTTTATAACCCACTACTTCTTATAGTTTGGTTCAATATCAACTTTCTTAAGTCTTAAAGAATTATATACAACATTAAGAGAACTAAGTGACATCGCCCCTGCTCCTATCATCGGATGCAACAAGCCTAAAATTGCAATTGGGATAGCAATGGCATTATAAATCCATGCCCAAAAGTAGTTTTCTTTAATTTTTCTAAAGGTACTCTTAGATAATTTAATGGCAGAAATAATATCCCCCAGTTCTCCTCTTACAAGAGTCACATCAGCAGCTTCAATAGCAATATCAGTACCCGTGCCTATAGCAATCCCTACATTAGATTGTTTAAGTGCCGGCGCATCATTAATACCGTCTCCTACCATTGCCACTAAACCATATTGCTTTTGCAATCTTACAATCTCAGCGACTTTACCATCTGGCAGAACTTCTGCAGCAAATTCACTAATCCCTACAGTTTTACCAATAGCAGCAGCAGTTCTTTTATTGTCCCCCGTTATCATCACGGTTTTAATTCCCATACTCTCAAGTTCAGCTATAGCTGGTAGTGAATCTTCTTTTAACGGGTCTGCTACAGCAATAACTCCCATAAGCTTATTACCTCTTGCAATCATCATAGCAGTCTTCGCTTCTTCTTCTAGCCGAATCAACGTCTCTTCATAGTGATCATAGACCACTTGATTATTTCTCATTAGTTTTCTGTTGCCTACTAAAATTTCATGACCATCTATACTTCCCTTTACGCCCATTCCTATAATCGCTTCAAAATCAGTTACAGTACCAAGGACTGTTTTGTTATTTACTGCTTTTTCTACAATAGCATGCGCTAAAGGATGTTCAGATGCATGTTCAAGGGTAGCTGCAAAATAAAGCAATTCATCTTTTAAGGCTGCCTCAGATGCTATTAGATCTGTAACTTCTGGCTTGCCTTTTGTAAGCGTACCTGTTTTATCAAAGGCAATTACTTTTACATCTTTAAATGTTTGAACAGCCTCTCCATTTCGAATAAGAATCCCTTTTTCTGCACCAATTCCGCTGCTTACCATCAAAGCAGTTGGTGTGCCAAGCCCTAATGCACAAGGACACGAAATAACTAAAACTGCTGTTGAAGTAATAAAAGACAAAGTAAGCGGACTTAAATTAGGGTTAATCCACGGTAGAAATCCTGCTCCCCAGCGGATAATACTTAAATGAATTTCTGGGAATAAGTTGAACGAAATAAAAGTAAAGAGTGTAATCAAAATAATAGCCGGCACAAAGTACCCTGTTATACGATCTGCAAATTCTTGTATTGGAACCTTGGATCCTTGACACTCTTCAACCAATTTAATAACTTGTGAGAGAAAAGTATCATTTCCAATCTTAGTAACTTCTACTTTTAACAACCCTTGTTTATTAAGGGTTGCTCCAATAACATTATCTCCTTTTTGACGTTTAACAGGCATAGATTCTCCCGTTGCCATGGATTCATCAATTAAACTGCTACCTTCTATTACAATACCATCTGTCGGCACCTTTTCGCCTGGTCTAATCACCATAACATGACCCACTTGTAATTCTTTTACTGGTACTTCCACTTCTTCGTTATCTATTAATATCTTAGCTGTCTTAGCTCCCATTTGAATAAGCTTTTTGATAGCCTGTGAAGCTCTTCCTTTGGCTCTTATTTCTAAATATTTCCCTACTAAATGTAATGTCATAATAGTAGTTGCCATCTCTATAAAAGTCTGTACTGGAAAGAAAAACCCCAATAAACCTATTAAATAAGGGGGGAGCGATCCAAGTGTTACTAGCACATCCATATTAGGCGTTTTGTTTTTAATAGCCTTAAAGCTTGCCTGATGCACATGCAGCCCTGTACCAAATACAATTGGAAAACCTAAGAGGGCTGTTATCCCCAGATATCCTGGTATCATCATAACAAACATATCCACCATCATAAATCCCATAATCAGTGTGGAAAAAAAGGCAGATATCAACATTGTTTTCTTAGCTTTTTGTACCTTGATTTCATCTTCATCTGTCTCGTTACTTATTTCTTCCTCTACGGCTGCCTCAAAGCCTAGTTCATCTATTTTCTTTTGTACTTCTACAGCTCTTATTTTAGCAGGTAAATAGCGTACTCTTGCCTTTTCTGATGCAAAGTTAACTGTTGCCTCAAGAATCCCGTCTGTCTTATTTAAGGTTTTTTCTATTCTATTCGAGCAAGATGTACAGCTCATACCTTTTATTTTAAGAGTAATCACTTCATCTTTTTCTGCCTTCAGAGGAGATACCTCATATCCAAGATTTTTTACTTTTTGAATTAATTCTGTATCCTGGATAAGCTGAGGATCAAATACAATATGCGCTTTTTCATTGGCATAGTTAACACTTACCTCTATTACCCCTTGTTTTTTCTTTAGGTCTTTTTCAATATTTGCAGCACAACTTGTGCAGGACATATTTCCTATTTTAAGATTAAGTTTTTCCACATTTTTTTGTGAACTCATAAGGCCAACTCCTTTTACCAATATTATATACCCCACCCCACCAGGGGGGTATATAATAATAATATCACACTATTAAGATCTGTCAATAGATATGATATATAAAAACCTTCTTTATCAGACAATTTTCTGAAATAGAAGGTTTGCTTGGCCACTTTCATATAAGACCTTTACTTTCTCTTAAGTTTTTCTACTCTATACCCAATTTCTTTATTACTTTGTCTATAGCACTCCCCAAGCATTTCTTCTCTTGATAACTCAGTGCCTAACAAAACATCTACAGTTATTTGATCCTTATTATAATAATACTTTTCTAAAAGCCTTTCTTCCAGATCTTCTTGAGATGCTAAGCTATAATCATCGCATATATGTTTTAAATTAAAGCCTTCTTCTTGTAAAGCTCTCCCCAATAAAATACACCTATGACAATTAATTGGATCTTGCATGGCGCCCATAAGGGCAATTCTATAGCCTTTTTTACACCCAGATTTTAATCGTTCTATCCCATTTAAAAAATCTTTATCATAGATGACTTTTTCAAAATCAGCATATCCATCGTTTTTATATAAACGCTTATCTTCCCTTTGAGCTGCAAATTCTTTGCCCATATAAATATATTTATAACCCTGATCAATGAGTGTTTGTCTTATAGTCTCTTTGTTAAACTGAATATTATACTTAGAATAGGGTGTACCTCTAATATCCACTATACAATTTATATGATAGTACCTTAGCATATCTATGAGCCTATCCACTGAATAATTAGAATGTCCTATTGTAAACAGATCCATATAACATCATCAACCTTTTATCTATAATTTTATATACTTTATTTGATCTTGTAATAACCTCAGATGATAGGCATACATTGCCGTAGTGCTTAACTGATTGATAAGCTTTGTATTCACGTAGGCACCAACTATTGCACCAATCCCTGGCACAAGCTGTAATAATTTTGCAAGATCGATATAGTCTCTATACTCCTGCTGAAATGTTCTCCAGTCAAATGAATTCATATCATAAGGCAGCGATTTTACATAACTGTCCCAATTCTTCATTATTTCAAGTACTTCCTGCATCTTAGGCTTACTCGCAAAAGCTAATCTAAAAATATATAAGATGTATAGTCTCTCCCTATAATCATTCGTATCAAAACCATAGACCGCCGCTATATCATAAAGAAACTTTATTTTAATACTAAGTAGCAACGGAAAATCCGCAAAGCCTAATAAAATACCTCCTGCTCCCGTCCCTATCCCTTCTGCCATTGCGACTTTACTATATAGCTTTGTTTTTTCTTTTAAAAAGTCATCTCTTTCAATAAGTGATAGATTTTTATAAGGTGTATGCGTAATATATTGAGAGCCTAATAATACCCCCTGCGTCATATGCTTTATAGACTCTGTCATAAATTGATGATATCTCTCAGGCAGCATTTGATTAAATTGATCTTGTACCTTTTTTGTTGTCTTATCCATAAAAGAAGGGCTGAGATACATTTTCTTCTGCCACTTCTTTAACGCTTTTTGAGCTCTATGATTATAACTATCCATGTACTATTCTCCCCGCTCTTATATAAATAAATTACCCGTTATTCTTCTATTGAAAATTTTTAAAAGCCTTATTTAGAAATTGATTGATTTGTCTTTTTTGAACTTTACCATAGTCGTTTTCTTCAATAACTTCGTAGCAGCTTTCGCGTTTTGTTTTAAGGTAATAATAAGTAATCATCGCTTCATCTACTTCGCCTTTTTCTAAATGTTTTTTTGACTGCAGCCTTTGCTTAAAGTACTTATCCCCTGCTTCTAAAATGGCTTTTTGAAGTATTTGTTTGTGTTCTTTCTGAACGGGGGCCGCTATCTCTTCAAAACACCTAGTATAGACAATCTGAGTACCTCTTAGTAAATAAAGTTTAAACCCTCCCCTGGGTATTTTCACTAAAGCAATACCTCTTCTATTATCTAGGCTAAATCCAATAGCCTCTTTTCTATAACCCAGCATTTTTAGAACTGCTATATACTCTCTATATTGAACAGCTTTTTCAAATTCAAGTCTTTCTGAGGCCATTTGCATTTTTTCTTCATAATAAGTTAAAATCTCCAAATCCTTGCCTTCTAAAAAATGCGCAGCTTCTTGAAGCCTGCTCTCATAATCTATAAGAATAGCTTTCTCTTCTTGACAAGGCCCTATACATCGTTTCATGCGATAGGCCAGACATTCTTTCTTCTGAACTCTTTTTTTGCATAAGGGCAGCTTATAGTAGCTATTTATTGCCTCTACCCCAATATTTAAGCGATAAGGTATATCATACGGGCCAAAATATTCACCAACGTCTCCTTTTTCAAAAGCAACATTTACGCGAGGCAGTTCTGCTTCTCGGTTAATTTCAATAAAACGATATCTTTTATCGTTTTTAAGTAAACTATTATAGATGGGCTTGAGCTCCTTTATAAGTTTGCATTCTAATAAAAGAGCATCTAGTTCCGTATCCGTTTCCTGATAATCAAAACTTACGATACTGGCTACCATTCTTTTCATTTTGTGCTTTTCATCTTTTATGGTTTTACCAAAATAAGAACTTACACGTTTTTTAAGTGCCTTAGATTTTCCAACGTAAATAATATTTCCCAGACTATCTCTCATCATGTAAATTCCTGGTAAGCTAGGTAATAGCTTTGCCTTCTGCTGCAACTCATCTATTGTCATTTTACACCTGCTTTATAGTGGCCTTAGTTTCATCCTATTTTTCAAAATCTTTATACATCAGACTTGGTTGAATACCCGTATTGTTTTGGTACTTTCCGCTAGCATATAGGTCATATTCCCCCTCTATACTATGGTAATAAATTTGACATATTTCTACATTTGGATAAATCCTAATAGGCTGAATACAAAAAATTTCAAGTGTCCAGTATCCTGCAAATCCAATATCTCCAAACCCTGCTGTAACGTGGATAAATAAACCCAATCTTCCTGTTGAAGATCTCCCCTCCAGCATAGGCACATACTTATTCGTACTGGTATATTCGTTTGTCCTTCCTAAATATAACTTATTAGGTTCTAATAACAGCCCCTCTTCGGGAATGATGATTTGCTGTGTTGGATTAGGCTTTTTCATATCTAAAGTGTGATTTTCATACACCAATAGCTCATTATGTAATGATAGATTGTAACTGTTAGGATTTATCTTATTTTTATCAAATGGCTTGATGAATATTTCTTTATCAATCTGCTTTAAAATTTCTTTCCCTGAAAGTATCATTATTATCTTCCTCTTTTCTCAATTCATTCTATTGTATTCAGATAAAACATCTTTTTCTGCTGTATCCATCTATTTATCTTCCTCTTAATTATATATCAAAATAAACCATAGTACATACCGAACTTAACATACTGCCTCAGTAAAAATTTATTGAGGCAGTATACTTTAGTATTTAATGAATAGGTATATCTATTACCTTATTATATGACTCAGCATAGGTCATTCTTTCAATACTAAGTTCATGATTCTTCCCTGTTCCAGCAAAGCGCATTGTCCTAGTATGCAGGATATTACCATCTTTTTGCTTAATCAAATCGTTTTCTATAGTTTCTTCAAGCTCCGTTTTATTACCATCTAAGCCTAGATATACTCTTGTAAGGGTTGTGCTTTCATTAGTCGTAATTGTAATGAAAGTACTTCCTTCTGATTCATAAATTTTATTTATTTCTATAGTTTGCCCTTGTATATTAATACTTTTATTTTTATCTAATTTATTTAAATTTATTAGTTTATTCACGTCATGATCTGCTGAAAAACTTTCTAGGTGTATCTCAAGCGAGTTTAGTTGCTGTGGCAAAGCATCAAATTCTTTACGAAACTTACTTCCTTTTGAACTTGTACTCATTCCTCCCCCTTGCAAGGTTATTTCTTTACCACTGGCAATGAGTTTGATCTCTATATTTTTAGGTCGTATCCGCTCCCCACTTAGTTGATCTTTTGCTAACTCAAAGATATTTTGCATTGATCCACTTATAACTGTGCGTGTAGGAGATGCAACAATAGATTCAAATCTCACCTTAGTCTGTTCAGCCTCAAATGTTTGATTAATAGCCTTTTTAAGGGTATATCCCATAGCTTTATCTCTATCTAATTTAAAAGTTATCTCCCCCTGTTCTACTATACCATTAACTATTAAATCAATCTTTAAATCTAATGTTTTTTCATAAAAGCTTGGAACTTCAAAACTTGAAATCCACTTTACTTCTTTATTTTCAATATCCATTTCTCCTTGTCCACTTTGCATATTATAGGTTCTTAAACTACCCTTAATAAAAAGACGTATTGGCATTTTGCTAGAATCAACCAAGTTGTCAGGATCTTTTATAGAATAAAAGGCCAGCAGTTGATTTTCATCAATCATAATCCCATCTAGCACTACTACCACACCATTCCTAAATGTATAGCTTTTTCCAATGACTTGACCTTTTCCGAGCTCATTAAGTTGTTGCAATGTACCATTCATAATGGTGTCATACCCCATAAGTTTCTTACCATAAAAAGCTAATGTATCAAAGTTATAACCTATTAATAAGACAATTAAGCAAGCGGCTGCAGTCTTTGTGAACCAACTATTTTGCCTTTGTTTCGCCCTGCTTTTGTCTTTCAATGCCTGGGTTAATCTTTCTTCTAATTCTATTGGCACTTCTATTACATCCATTTCTGTTTTTTTATCCTTTAACATTCTTTCAATCCCTTGCATGCTCTTCACCTCCTAAACATTCTTTTAATTTATTAAGACCTATGGCAATGCGAGATTTCACTGTCCCCAATGGTATTTTAAGTAAGTCAGCTATCGTTTTATAGTCTAAGTCTAAAAAATAACGGAGCCTAATGACTTCTTGATGCTTTTTATTTAATTGTGATAGATATTGTTCTAATAAAAGTCGATCCTCCTGCTGTGAAATAGCTGCATCATAAGCACCTTCTTCCGCACTCCCCAATGAGTTAATTTTGCTTTTGGCTTTTAAAAGCACTTTGCAGCGATTTACAAGAATGGTTTTACTCCAGCTATAAAATGCTTCTTCATTTCTAAGTCTATATATATTTTCGTATACAATGATTATCATATCTTGTATGGCATCCAAGGCATCTTCTTTATTTTTCATATATACATATGCAAGTTTATAGTAAGCCTCTTTTTGCAACATAACGAGCCTAACCAACGCTTCTTTGTCTCCTTGTTTGGCTTTCTTTATGACTTCCTCTACTTCCACTTTCCCACCTCTTTTCTTATCTAAGAGTATTCTAACCTATAAAAAGTTCATTTATAAAGGATAAAATTTATAATGCCTCTTAAACTGTTGGATCTCATCCATTTAACGGTTTAAATACTCTATATGTTATATATAGTATTTATGTGCTTCCCGTGATAAAGTATAAATGTAAATAAAAATCTTATAATGGTCTTTAATATGGATGGACCAATTAATAAAGCAGCTTACGCTTTGATTTATCAAAAAAGCAATAGAATAGGAGACATAACATGATTCACTTTACAGTAAAAGTACCATTCAAAGAAGGCCTTCATGCAAGACCAGCAGCAGAACTCGTTAATGTCTGCAAGACATCCGTCTCAGATATTACGCTGGCTAAAGATGAGTTTGAAATAAATCCCAAAAGTATCTTAGGGATACTTACACTTGCTGCTGGCCACGGCAATGAACTTAAGGTTGCAGTTAATGGTGAGGATGAAGAACTAATGGCCCAAAAGATTAAGGAGTTTTTTGCCTAGTAACGTATTCTACGTTAAAACTAACTTAAACTATCACCCAATCTACTCGTAAAAAAGAATCTGCATATCTATGTTTGATAGATATACAGATTCTTTTTTAAATCTATTTTTATCTGCTTTTTATTCCTGTGGGAAATGTCCTCTTGTATTATTAGCAATCCTAACAAGTGCCAGCATAACAGGTACTTCAACTAACACCCCAACGACTGTTGCAAGTGCAGCGCCTGATTGCAGTCCAAATAATGAGATTGCAACGGCAACAGCAAGTTCAAAGAAGTTACTTGCTCCTATCATTCCGGCTGGTGCAGCAACACTATGAGGCAGTTTCCAAAGCTTTGCCCAAATGTATGCAATCCCAAAGATAAAGAAAGTCTGAATCGTAAGTGGAATCGCAATAAGTACAATATGAAGTGGATTATTTAAAATAATATCACCTTGGAAAGAAAAGATAATAATAAGTGTTAAAAGTAGTCCAACGATTGTTACATTATCAAACTTCTTCAAAAAAGTATTTTGAAAATAATCAAGCCCTTTTTGCTTAATCATTAATGTTCTTGTTATATAACCAAATGCCAGTGGTATCACGACAAATAATACAGTTGATAAAACTAAAGTTTCAATAGGTACTATGACATTACTAACCCCCAATAAGAACGCCACAATTGGTGCAAAAGCTACCAGTATAATAAGGTCATTAACAGCAACCTGTACCAATGTATACGCGGGATCTCCTTTGGTTAAATGGCTCCATACAAATACCATTGCTGTACAAGGAGCTGCTCCTAATAATACTGCACCCGCAAGGTATTCTTTAGCTAAATCTGGCGCAATAAAGTTACTAAATACAACATAGAAAAAGAATGCTGCTATGGCATACATTGTAAACGGTTTAATCAGCCAGTTCGTTACACAAGTTACAACAAGCCCCTTTGGCTTTTTAGTTGCATTAACGATACTTGTAAAATCTATTTTAAGCATCATCGGATAAATCATCAGCCATATCAATATAGCTACCGGTATAGATACATTGTAATACTCAAAGTTACTAAGCGTATTCGGAATGATAGGTAAAAACTGTCCTATTAAAATCCCCACAATAATACACGCCGCAACCCACACTGTTAAATACTTTTCAAAAACACTCAAACCTTTTCCCTTAACCTCTTGATTTTCTGCCATAACAAATCTTCCTCCATCATTTTTTATGATTTAATTTTACATCTCAAATCCATCTCAAAAACATTCCCCATTTTACTTCATTCTAAAAGCCTATGCCTGATAGAATCCTAGCTTGGGTGGGGGGAATTTTTGGGGCGACTCGGGTTTGGCAGTGGGTAGGCGGGAGCCCCAAAAACTCCCTCCACCCAAGCGACCCTAGTGATAATACCCTTTACTCCCCCTTAGTCGCCTTATAAAACTTATGCCCCCCCGAAAGGTTATAAACCTCTTTAAAGCCTTCATTAATCAGTATATTTTGAGCTGCATTGCCCGTAACCCCTTTATTACAATAAGTAATCGTCGGAATTTCTTTATCCAGCTTCTTGATCTCTTCTCTAAGCTTACTGTGAGGCATATTGACTGCCGTATCCACACGGGCTTCTTCATACTGTTTACTCACCCTTGCATCTACGACCTGTACCTTTTCCCCTTTACTAATAAGTTCTCTAGCTTTTTTAGCTGTAATAATAGGTCTTCCCTTGCTTAGTGCATTATCAAGTATCATACCGGTATAATGAACAGGATCTTTAGTGGTTGAAAACGGCGGTGCATAAGCTAAGTCCAGATGAAAAAGTTCATCCACTTTAGCCCCATAAGTAATGAGCGTTGCAAAAACATCTATACGCTTATCCACACCCTCATAACCTATAATTTGTACACCTAATAGCTTCTGCGTTTTTTTATCAGCAATAGCCTTAATCACCATTTCTTTGCCCTGAAAATAAGAGGGTTTATCTGGCTTAATATTATGACAGATAACTATATCATACCCTTCTTGTAACGCTTCTTTTTCAGTAAGCCCCGTATTGGCAACCGTTAGGTCAAATAACTTAAAGATACCTGTACTTAAGTTGCCTCTATAACTTAATGAGCCTCCAGTTAGGGCGTCTCCTGCAATCCTTCCTGTCTTATTAGCAGTTGAACCAAGAGGTCTATAGACCGGTTTCCCTGTAATAACCGAAAAAGTTTCGATACAGTCTCCACAAGCATAAATATCCTTTACACTGGTTTTCATCTGATGATCAACCTTAATTGCCCCTGTTGCGCCAAGCACAATACCAGCTTCCTTAGCTAAAGTTACATTAGGTCTTACCCCTGCCGCCATAATTACCATGTCACTTGTTACTTCTGTCCCATCTTGTAAAATAACACTCTTCTCACTTATTGTAGTAATACTGTTATTTTTTAAGATGGTTATGTTCTTTTTAATTAAAGTATTCTCTAGAAAAGCTGCCATATCTTCATCAAGGTTTGGCGTTATTTTACTGTCTTTTTCAATGATGGTTACATCGATTCCCTCAGCCATAAGGTTTTCAAGCATCTCAAATCCAATAAATCCTGTTCCTGCAATAAGTGCACGTTGAGGCTTTTGTACTTCAATAAAATCTCTAATACTTCTTGCACTCTGTACATTTCGTAGAAAAAACACATGTTGATTCCCTCTGGCATTAACATGTGGCACAAAAGGTGTCGCCCCTGTTGCGATAACTAATTTATCATAATAATCTTCAAATGCTTCATTTGTTTGTATATTTTTAATCACTAATTTCTTCTCTTCGGGATTAATCTTGATAACCTCATGTCCCGTATGAATATCTATATTATATTTCTTCCTAAAAAACAAAGGGTCTCTCGGAGTAAGTTCTCCAATATCTTCTATTTCTCCACCAATATAGTACGGAAGCCCACATCCAGAATAAGAAATGTCTTGGTCTTTTTCATAAATCACAATCTCTGCCTTATCATTGTTTCTTCTAGCCTTCGCAGCCGCTGATGTCCCCGCTGCTACAGCTCCTATTACAAGTATTCGCATTCTCAAACCTCCCTTATAATCTAAAATATCTGTTGTAATAAATCAAATCCTTTTTAACATGTTAAAGTCCTCGTTTTAACATTGGTATCAATTCATCTGCTATCATTGGGTTTGCTTTAATCGCTTCAATAATGCTTTCTATCTCATAGTTCACTTCAATGATATCACTCTTCACAGTATCCCCTTCTATGGTTACAATAACATATGTAGCCTGAGAGCTTCCATGTTTAGGCTTACCTACTGAGCCTGCATTAATAAAATGCTTATTATCAATTATTTGATGATAAGGCTTATGGGTGTGCCCGCAGATAATGATGTCTTCCTCCACTTCTTTTGATAACTCAGTTAGTTTTTCTATGTCCTCGTATAAATATTCACCAATCATTCTAGGACTCCCATGTACAAGTAGTACCTTTAATCTGCCACTGCTTATTCTAAGCTGTCTTGGAAGATTTCTTAGATACGCTCTATTCTCTTTAGTAATTACCCAATTAGTAAAAGCTGCGGAAGCACTTTTTTGTACTTCTACGTCAGACATGTTACGAATCAACTCATCAGATACCTCCGCAGCCTGGGCAATCACCTTATCATGATTGCCCTGTATAACAAGTATTCTACTCGCTCTAATCTTCTCAATAACTTCATTAGGAAAAGGCATATAACCTACTAAATCTCCTGTCGAAATTATAAAATCAACCTGCTTATTTTCGATATCTTTTAAAACACTATCTAGTGCAAAGATATTACTATGCACATCTCCTATAACAGCAAATCGCATAGTTTATCCCCTTTAACATCCTCTGGTATCCACTCAATCATTGCAAAATTTCCTTTTGATATCTCACTTACTTTATTAATCCACTCTATTTCATTATCTGCTTTTGCACTTAAAATTTCATTAGTTGTCTTGGCAGCATAAAGACTTGCGTTAATAACCCACCATTTACTATGAATCCCGGCTCTGTCTAAATCTTTTTGAAGTCTATAAGCCTCATGAACTGGTGTTGTCTCAGCAAGGGTAACAATAATAACTTGCGTTTGTTTTTCATCTCGCAGTTTAGGAAGAAGTTTTCGAACCGACTCTGGAATATCGCCCGCAGATCTTTCAATCTCTTTATGATAACTTTGCGTCGAATCTAATAATAGAAGCGTATGCCCCGTTGGCGCTGTATCAATGACTACCACTTCATCTTCTGATCTTTCTACAATCTCTGCAAAAGCTCTAAATACTGCAATCTCCTGGGTACAAGGCGATCTTAAATCTTCCTCAACATATTCTAAGTCCGCTTCACTCATCGTCTCTCTTGCTTTTGCAAGTACTTGCTCTTTGTACTTTTCAAGTTCTTCCTTCTCATCAATACGACTAAGTGTAATCCCATCTCTTTCATCTAATACAAACTTTAAATGCGCTGCAGGATCAGTTGTTGTTAAATGGACCCTTTTGCCTTTCTGTGCCAGCCCTACGGCTATGGCAGCAGCTAGAGTTGTTTTGCCTACACCACCCTTACCCATTGTAAAAATAATCTTTTTATCACTGGCATATAGGTCTTCGATAACATCTTTTAATTTTGGCATTTGGTCAACTTTTAAAGTTTCAGTATGACGTTCCATAGCATCTTTATTTAAAAAGGCTCTTACATTTTCTATTCCTGTAACATTATAAGGTCTTAATGGAATTTTAAATTTTTCAATATGCTGCAAACCTTGCGGCATATTAAGAAGTGCCTTATTCTGTTTTTCATAGATTGCAGTTGAAAGCGTATCATCACGGGCTTCTAATACCCCATTAATCACTAATATTTGGTTATTGACCCCTATATCTTGAAGCTCTTTTGAAGCTCTTTCGGCTTCTTTTAAAGGCGAGGCTTCTGCCCTGGCAACAAGTACAAGTGTTGTCATATTACCATCAGCTAAAGTACTTACTGCCTTTTTATAAACTTCTTTTTTACTCTCAAGACCTGCAAGCTGCCCAAGACATGATGCCCCATGCTTATTTTCACTAATAAAGTTACTCCAAGCTGATGGCAGCTGAAGCATTCTTAACGTATGTCCTGTTGGTGCAGTATCAAAGATAATATGATCATATGCATCTTTGGCCTTTTCATCTGTAATAAAGTTTGAAAACTCATTAAAGGCTGCAATTTCAACAGTACATGAACCTGAAAGCTGCTCCTCCATATTTTTTAGAACAACATCTGGTAATTTACCGCGATAAGGCCCTACTACACTTTCTCTATACTCAGCAGCTGCTTCTTCTGGATCAAAATTAGCTACAACAAGTCCCGGAATCTCTTTGATGGCTATTCCTTTATTAGTTAATTCTGTATTAAAAACATCCTGTAGATTGGACGCCGGATCCGTACTAATCAGCATAATCTTTTTGCCTGCATCAGCAAGTGTAGCCGCTACTGCAGAAGCTGTTGATGTTTTACCTACACCGCCTTTTCCTGTAAAGAATAAATATTTTGTAAGCTTAATGTCTGATACATTGAAGTTTTTTAACATTGATATCCCTCTTTTCTATTTTAGCAGTTTAGCAGCTTCCATCTTTGCAGCCACATCGTCTTCTTTTAGCCGTTGCTTTAGCTTTAAGGTAATCTTCTGGTATGCCTAGCAGTTCGCAAAGTTCTTCGTTCGTTGGATAAGCTTTTATTTTGACAACAGTATCATCGACTAGTGTAACAGGGAGTTTTTCAACACCATCCTCAGTTAAAATTTGATTGATAACTTTATTGTCTAAAAACATTTGAGGATTACTGTTTAAGTTATATCGCTCTACTTCTATCCCTTTATTTTTAAGATTATTAAGCGCAGTAGAAATGCGTAATAATTCTGGATCAACTGAAGGCCCGCAAACCCCTGTAGAACAACACATTGCTGGTTCAAAAATAATCATCTTTTTCATAATCATTCACTCCTTTTCATTTACATCCACAATGGGATTTATCTTTACAAATACACTCATCTGTATCTGTTACTAAATTCATTAAAAATAACATCAGTTTATCACACTGGACACGATTCAGAGAATAATGGCTCCACAGCCCTTCTTTTCTGCAGCTTACAAGTCCGCACTCCATAAGTACCTTCATATGATGTGAAAGAGTAGGCTGGGTAAAATCAAACTCTTCCAGCAGATCACAAGCACACTTTTCTCCACAAGACAAGATATCAATAATCTTTAATCTATTGGGATCAGCTAATGCTTTAATAATTTTAGCATTTTCTTCATAATTCATCTTCATTCAGCCACCTCCTTATATAGATGTTCTTCTATCTATAATATAGATCATCTTCTATGTATTGTCAATATATCTTTATATCCTTTATATAAAATATCACAGTACATATATTATCTTCTATTTATAGTTATATTATGCATTTATATAATAATAGGTGAATCCACCTATTATTACAAAAAAATAAGGTGATTGGGCATTATCCCTTCCACCTTATTTTTATCCAAAACGTCCTGTTATATAATCCTCTGTCTTTTTGTGCGTTGAATGATTAAATATTTTTTTAGTTTCATCATACTCAATAAGCTCTCCTGATAAAAAGAATGCTGTTTTATCTGATATTCTCGCCGCTTGCTGCATATTATGGGTAACTATTACAACCGTATAGTCTTTTTTAAGCTCTGTAACTAAATCCTCTACTTTTAATGTTGAAATAGGATCAAGTGCCGATGTAGGTTCATCCATCAAAATCACCTCTGGCTGTATAGAAAGTGCTCTTGCAATACAAATACGCTGCTGCTGCCCTCCTGAAAAACTTAATGCATTTCTTTTAAGATAGTGGCTTACTTCATCCCAAATACATGCCTGCCGTAAACTTTTTTCTACAATCTCATCTAAGGCCGCTTTATTATTAATCCCATGGATTCTTGGACCATAAGCAATATTATCATACACACTCATCGGAAATGGGTTTGGTTTTTGAAAAACCATTCCAATTCGCGAACGCAACTTTATGATATCGAGATCTTCATAAATATTTTTGTTATCTAATAGAATAGTCCCCTCTATTCTTACTTCTTCAATTAAATCATTCATACGATTTAAGGTTCTTAAAAAAGTAGATTTGCCACACCCTGAAGGCCCTATAAAAGCAGTGATTTCTTTTTGCTGTATTGTCATATTAATATTTTGAAGTGCCTGTACCTCTCCATAATAGAAACTTAAATTTTTAACGTCAAACTTTGCAATTTTCTCCATAAGCCTCACCTTGTATAGTATAGTCTTTCTAGTTATTCTTCAGATCTTACCTGATATTTATTTCTGAGCAAAATAGCTAAGCCATTACTTGTTAAAAGCAGTGCAAGAAGGACAATAATTGCTGCTGCTGCAATACCTCTAAAATCAGCTTGTGGCCTTCCTGCCCACATATATATTTGAATCGGAAGGACTATAAATGAATCCATAGGACCTTTTGGCAATGTAGAAATATAACTAAATGCGCCTACCATTAAAAGCGGTGCTGTCTCTCCAAGTGCTCTTGAAATAGCAAAGATAATACCTGTTAGCATCCCAGGAAGTGCTGTGGGAACTACAATTTTTGTAATAGTTTGCCACTTAGTCGCTCCTAAGGCATATGAACCTGCTTTCATTGCAATCGAAACGGTTCTTATGGCTTCTTGAGAGGCTACAATAATAATAGGCAAAACAAGCAGTGACATCGTAAGTGCTCCTGATAAAATACTTCTTCCAAAGCCTAAAGTACGGACAAATATTGTGAGTCCAAGCATCCCATAAACAATAGAAGGTACACCCGCCAGATTAGCTATATTAATAACAATTAATTTTTTAAACCAATTATTTTTAGCATACTCCTCTAAATAAATAGCAGCTCCAATTCCTACAGGTATTGAAAACAGTGCTGTAAACCCAATAATCCACATACTGCCATACAAGGCTGGTTTAATTCCTGATTGATCTGGAAATCTAGAAGGGAAATTTTCAAAAAACACTTTTGTAAGCCATCTGAAACCATCTTTTGAAATATCATAAATCAGAATAAAGAGTATCATTATTCCAGCCAGCGTACATAATAAAAAAATAGCATGGGCAAGATCATTCATTTTTTTTCTTTTTTTCATTATTTTTTTACTATCTGGAATCATCATTTCATCGCCACCTCTCTTCTTCTTACAATATATCTTGAGAAAATATTCATTCCAAATGTAATTATAAATAACACCATACCTACGGCATATAGTGCGTAGTAGCTTCTTGTACCATGCTGAAGATCCCCTTTGCTCGCCTGCACAATAAATGCTGTTAGTGTCTGAACACTTTCAAGTGGATTAAGCGTTAAATTAGGTCTTGCGCCTGCTGCTAAAACGACAATCATCGTTTCTCCAATAGCCCTTGATACAGCTAGTACAAAAGACGCTACAATGCCTGATAGCGCACTAGGAATAACAATACCTTTTACGACTTCAAACTTGGTAGCTCCTAAAGCATACCCCCCATGTCTTAAAGCATTCGGTACACTCATCATAGCATCTTCACTAAGTGACGCTACAATCGGCATAATCATAATCCCCACCGCTATACTAGCACTGGCTGCATTGTAGATTTCTGTTCTTGGAATGAGCTTTTGAAGAAGCGGTGTAATATAAGTTAACGCGAAAAATCCATAGACAATAGAGGGAATCCCCGCCAATATTTCTAAAAATGGTTTTAAGATTTTTCTTATCGTTTTAGGTGCATATTCACTCAAATAAATAGCACTAAATAATCCAATAGGTATAGCTATAATAGCAGCCCCGACTGTAACAATAAGTGTTCCAGAAATCAGGGGCAAAACACCATATTTTGGATTCATAAACAGTGGTGTCCACTCAGTCCCAAATAAAAACTCAAAAACAGATACCTCTTTAAAAAACTCTATGGCATTAAAAGAAAGAGACAATACAATTGCTATGGTCGTAAAAATAGAAAGTACTGCACAAAAAAGCAATATGTTTTTTATAAATACCTCTGTATATTTTAGCCGTATATCTCTGCTTGGCGTTTTCATTCACTTACCCTCCTCATTATACTCAATCTCATAATCATATTTACATATCACAATTTAATGATACATTAGCATATTTTATAGTTCTTTTCAATAAATTATCTTTAATTATTGCACAAATAAATAGATTAAGTGCATTTTGGACTAATGCTGTATGTAGTATCTTCTCCACTACACTTGCAGTCTTTAACATGAGCCCCGCCATTTTTCAAGAACTCTGCAAAGTAATTGTCAAGCCCACTCTCTTCAATTTCTTTTATGACTTTTGCAACATCATAGGAAACCTTATGAATAACACCAGAGACGCTCCCATCTTCCACCCCTAGCACGATATAAGTGGCTCTGGCATCTCCATTTTTAGGCCTGCCTACGCTTCCAGCATTAATAATCGTTTTATTTCTGCCTGGTAGTGTAACACTATAAGGAAAGTGCGTATGTCCATATACATAAATATCCTGGGATACATAGTCTAATAAATCCATCAAACGTTCAGTGTCATTCTCATAGACATATTCACTAATAGAATCTGAGGTCGCATGAATAAGCAGCATTTTTTTATCGCCTACTTCAATTTCTAATTGTTCCGGCAACCCTCTTAAGAATTCTCTGTTTTTTTGCGTAGTATGGGTAATACTCCATTTCAGAGAATTAGCAGCATATTTTTTTGCATTAGCATCACTATTATAGCAGCCACAAGCTGGTAATAAGAATCCTACTGCTTCATCGTAATTTCCCATAATAGTAGGTATACGAAGGGATCTAATTGTTTCAATCACTTCATTAGGTCTTGGTCCATAGCCCACTAAGTCTCCTGTACAGAATATTTGATCACACTTTTGATCTTTTATATGTTTAAGAACTGCATTTAAAGCTTCAATATTGCCATGAATGTCCGAAATAATAGCAATTCTTTTCATTTCATATCACCTCATACTTAGTTTATATCATATTGAAATATCTTAATACAGCTTTGCAGATCATCTGCTAAATAATTAAGTTCTTCTGCATATTTTGTTACATGTTCGTTAATATCAACTTGTTGGATCGCCATATTTTTAATACGCAGTGAAGCATCAGCTGACCTTTCTGAAATAACATGTATAGCATTAATGGCGTGTACAATATCATCTTTTTCGATATCCATCTCTTGTAAGCTTTCTGTAATGAGTTCAACTTTTTGTGTAATTTCTTTTACAGATTGATCTACACTTATAAAAGCCTCCTGCGTTTCAAGAACTGCTCTATTTTGTTCTTCAACAGTGTGACCTGCCTCCTTGATATGTGCTACAGACTCTTCTGCTTTTTTATGAACATTTGATATAATGGTATGAATATCTTTTGCCTCAATCGTTGCTTGATTAGCCAGTTCTTTAATTTCATGGGCAACTACCGAAAAACCTCTGCCCGATTCTCCAGCCCGAGCTGCTTCTATTGCTGCATTAAGTGCTAATAAATTAGTCTTCTTAGCTATATTAGAAATTGTGTTTGCTATCTTATTAACCTCTATAATTTCATCGTTCAGCACACCAATAATCGTATCAATCATCTTTGTCATTTGGTAGCTGTCTTCTGATTTTTGCTTTAAAATATGCAATCTATGGGTTCCCTCGTCTATTCTCACATTCATTGCCCTTGTTGTATCTTTGATTTCTTCTGAAAAGTCTTTTACCTGTTTTATTCTTACTGCCATTTCCCCAATATTCTTTCTGGCATTTTTGGTTCCCTCAGCTTGATGACTCATCCCATCTGATATTTCACTGATGGTTTGGTGCGATTGATTACCAATAGCAAGCGCATTCTGTGAGGTTGCAAAAAGATTTTTGGATGCCCCCCCTACTTGTTTAGAAGCCTCTGCTATCTGATGAATAAGGTTTTTTAAATTTATAACCATCCCATCAAAACCACTCTTAAGCTCTACAATTTCAGTAGCCGCTCTTACACTTGGAGTCGTGTTAAGATTTCCTTTTTCAATCACTTTGATAATATTAAGTATCTTTTTAATAGGCTGAATAATCGTATTGGAAAATGTAATAGAAAGTATTACTGCTATAAATGTTATACCCAAAATAACAAATGTTATAAGTTTCCTAAAAGCTCTAGCGCCTTCTGTAAATTCATTATAATCCATATCTAGACCTATAATCCATGTGGTTAGGTTTGATGAACTGTATGCAACGGCTTTTTTAAGCTTATCTTCTGTAATAACCTTAAAATCTGCTGCTTGCTCCTTGGTACTTACCAAATAATCATCTAAATTCTTTATAAGACTTTCTTGATAAATCATCTCTTCCTTATTATGATATAAATATTTTCCATCTTGCTGAATAATATAAACAGAACCCGACTGGCCCATGGTAACAAAATTAATGCCTTCATTGAACTCACTTAAATTAAATAAAATAGTTACTGTTCCTAAAAAACCTGATAAGCTTCGTATAGGTCTTGATACAGGCAGCACAATGTGTCCTGTAGCTTGAGACTTAATGGCAAGCCCTATTAAAAGATCTTTAGTATTTTTAAGCACTTCAAAATCATCCATATTATGGTACAAGCTGTCTTTATACATATTGGCATACGGCGAACCCGCAATAATGATTTTCCCATCTTCTCCTGTTATAAAAATCGCTTCATAAAGTTCTTCAGATTGATTAACAACATTCTTTAGTGACATTAAAATATTGTTATATCTTGCAATATCATCTAGTTTTGCGTCTATATTATAGTCTTCCAGCGCCACCATAATATCCGATTGCGCCTGCAATACCTTCAGCAAATTATCTGCCCCCTCCATCTGCAGTTCAACATTCTGTGCAATCCCCTCAGCATAGGCAAGCATTATATTTCTTTTTTCTTCTTCTATATTACGAATAGTTTGACTATATATAATAAAACTGACAACGATTAACGGCGTAAGTGCAATCAGCAAAAAGATAGTGATCAGTTGAAATTTCAAAGATTTATTAATATTTTTATTAAGTTGTAAAGAAGGTAATTTGAGTTTGAGTTGTCTTTTGAATATTTTTAGATTCATGCCATACTCCTTGATTTTAAAAAGGATGTCTTGCATCAGACATCCTTTCCTGGGGATTAAACTACTATTTTAATAAATCTAGTTGTTTTGTATAATCTGCTTGCTCTAGTTCTACATAACCAACGTCTTTAATAACCTTAGTACCTTCACCTAAATAAAATCTTAAGAATTCTTTAACATGTTCTTGTTTTAATGACTCCTTATTAACATAGAGGAAAAGTGGTCTTGAAAGTGGTGCGTAAGAACCGTTCTTTATCGTTTCAAATGTAGGACCTACTGGGCCATTGCCGCCGTCTATCTGGAGAGCTTTTAGTACATCTTTGTTCTCCTCATAGTAAGAATATCCAAAGAATCCTAAGGCATATTTATCGCCTGCGATCCCTTGTACTAATACGTTATCGTCTTCACTTGGTGTAAAATCTGTTCTAACTGCACCTGACTTGCCATTAACAGCTTCTGTAAAGTAATCAAATGTGCCTGAATCAGTTCCTGGCGCATAAAGTTTAATGGTCTCATTAGGCCACTCTGGTCTAACGTCACTCCATTTTTTCACAGTACTTTCTGGTCCCCATATTGTATGAAGTTCTTCTATTGTCATACTCTCTACCCAATCATTAGCTGAGTTAACAACAATTGATAATCCATCATAAGCTATTTCAAGGTCTATGAATTCTATGCCATTTGCTTTAGCGTCTTCCTTTTCACCGTCTTTAATAGGTCTTGATGCATCATTCATATCTATTTCTCCAAGTGCAAACTTTTTAAATCCGCCACCTGTACCTGATACGCCAATAGGCACATTTACTTGTGGGTGAAGTTTTCTAAACTCTTCTGCTACTGCCTCTGTAATTGGAAATACAGTACTTGAACCATCAATAATAATATCCCCCGATAAGCTAGGTGCTGCATTAGTTTGTTCTGTCTGCGAATTTTCTTGTTTTTGTGTAGCTACTTCATTTGTTGGTTGTTGACTAGACGCATCTGATTCTGTTTTAGTCCCACAGCCTGTTAACAGCGTTAAAAGGACTGAACCTGCCAAAATCAATCTTATTATTTTTTTCATATCATTATCTCCTTCTTAAATTCAGTAGTACTTACATGTATCATTATATCATGATATGTTTTAACGTAAATATATTTTAGGTAAAGTCTATGTTAAGTTTAGATTAAGCCACAAAAAAAGCGATACTCGAATAACTCAGTATCGCATACATTGGTATTTTTCTTCTGATATGTCTGCCATCATCTTTTCTGCTAAAAGTAATATTTCTTTGGCACGTTCATCCTTAATACTATAATATACATATTTCCCATCTTGTCGGTCTATTAAAAGATCACATTCTCTCAAACACTTTAAATGGTTTGAAATACCTGATTGGCTGATGCCACTTGCCTCTACAAGTTCACTAACTGTTTTTTCACCTTCAAGCAAGCTATAAAAGATCATAAGCCTTGAGTAATCCGCAAAACCTTTAAACAGTTTGCTGAGCAATCTAATTTTAGAAAGCTTTGCTTCTGTATTTTCCATATTCCTATACCTTCCTCACATATTATCATACAATGATATTAACACATATCTATATTTATTAGCAATATCTTAGCTCTGTTCTTTACGGTTTAACCTTATTTTAACCTAAACTTCTCAAAATAAACGCTTACCTCTAACGCGTATATGATATTATATCAACACATCAACATATAAGGAGGTAATGATGTGTTTAGATCCTATCAAGTTATACGAGACCCTATTCACTTTCGACTAATGAACCTTTTAAGAAACAAAAGATTATCTGCAGATGACTTACAAAAGATTCTTAATATGCCAATAAACGAAATACGGCAACACCTAAAAAAACTTCATCAAATAGGTCTTATCAACTGTGATTTAACCTCACCACTTGATATGTGCCGTATAAATGATTCTTTTATAGAAGACAATCCATTTTTTTATGAAATGGCTCTTGCCCAAATGAATCAAAATCCGCTTTATCAGGACGATCTATTACGCCTGCAGCATTTGACTCAAGATTAAATACTATAACTCTTCTAACTATTAAAAGCACTTCCGATCTGAGTGGGAAGTGCCTTTAATCCTGATAAACTTTCTATTTATTTAAATTTCATTATGTTTAATACGTTTGATTAACTCTTCTACCTTATGTTTAATGAGCTGACTTGTCTCTCTATAATCTTCTACTGGCCCGCCAGACGGATCTGTAAGCCCCCAATCTTCTCTATGTTTACAAGGTACATATGGACAAGCTACATTACACCCCATCGTAATAAGGATATCAAGTTCAGCTGGAATATCACTTAATAATTTAGGACGATGACTGCTCATATCTACACCTGCTTCTTCCATCGCTTGTACAGCTAAAGGCTTAACTTCCGGATAATCTTCTGTCCCTGCTGAATAAGCCTCTAACACATCACTTCCTAGCTTTTTGGCCCACCCTTCTGCCATTTGAGAGCGGCAGGAATTATGCACACATATAAACCCAACTACTTTTTTCATAAGTAACACCCCGTTTCTTCTTTTAACTTACTATTTCTTTAATAGTAAGTATCTATACACATTATACTTATTTTATAATAAGGTCCTTTACTAAAAGTTCTATTTATGAATTAATTTTGATTAAGTGAATGATTTCTTGCTGCTATAATGCCTTTAATATTAACATTTTGCTTTTGCATAACAAATTCCCATGATCTTTTTTGATCTTCTATAAACAATTTATCTTTTACAACATCTATGCTCGTCGAAATGGCCTTTGAAAGCCGTCCAAAAAAGCTTGACTTCTCTTCTTTTACTACTATTGGTGCATTCATATGATCTTCATATTGAATAGCTTTTTCTAAATGCTTACTATGTTGTTTTATAAGTTTTTCACTAGATGCCTGAATCCATCTAATCTTTTCTTCTTTTACTTTCTCCGTACGAATACAGGCTGATTGAATTTGATGAATAACTTGTTCTATATGTAAAGGTGTTAGAAATAAATAGGTTTCAAATATCTTTTCAATAAAAGCTCTATCTTGATTTTCTATAATAAGCTCTCGTTTTGCTTCTAGATCTTTCACCTTATTTTCTATAATCCAGATTGTTCTTAATTCTATCGATTTAATATTCTCTAAAGCTTGATTAAGTTCTATTTCTGTCTCTAACTCAGTTAAATTAAACTTTATATCCATATAAGCTTGATCTGCATCTTGAATAGCTTGTTGAATTCTCTGCTCTAACTGTTTTTGATATTTTTCATTTAAGCAAGTAGTGATATTTGCATGAATCAGACATTCGAGCCCTTCGAGTAAAATTTCTTCTTTTTCTTCTGAAATCCCGGCTAGAATTCTTTTAATTATACTAAGCTCTTCTGCTGCCTTTTTTGCTTCGTCTCTTGTAGAAAATTCTATTTCGTCTACTGTACGAATCTTTCTATCATGTTCAGTTAAAATATCAGCCATTTCATCTAGATATATCTTAATATCTTCTACCCCTAAAAATTTACTATATTGAATAAACTTTTCTCGAGATTCTAACGTAGATTGTTCTGTATCTACTGACAAAGCTTTGTAATATTGATCAACAAGTTTGTTCTTATAATAAGTCATGTCCAGTCCTAAAAGTTGTGTCAATCTATCAACTTCACCTTTTTCATCACCATACTCTTTAATAATAAACTCATATACTTTATAGTGATAGGGATTAAGCGTTATAATTTCTTCTAAAATACCTGCTTGCTGTTCTTTATCAATAATTCCTTTACTATAATTATTAAATAAAGCTTGTGCTTTTTCACTGTTGGGCTGTGTCACATAACAACCTATTGTAATTCTTTTGTCTCTTAATGCGTCAATTAGAGCGTAGTGCACTTTATAACAGTTATTCATAACACCATCAGCCAAAGTTTGTAATGTGCCGGTGTCTTTAAATAATTTTGATTTGTCGCTCTTTGCAATAGCTGAACTAATTGCTTTTCCCCCTAAATTTACAAGACCATGTACTGCTCCTGTTGCAAGGTTTACAGCTCCAGCTTGTGTTGCACCTACAAGGGCGCCACTTAACCCAAAACCTCCACCTTGCCATTTTCCTCTATTATGTCTTCTCGCTGTGCGATATTCATCCAAATCTTGCTGTTCTAAAACAATTGCCATATACTTATCTTCAACTTTTTGATACTCCTCTTCCCAATCAAAATATTTATCAAAGTACTTATTGACAAAAACTTTTTCATCAATATCAAAAACACCTTGCTGCGCTAAGATATTTATTGCCTCTTCTACTGACTTCTGAATATAGACACACCCTAAATCAAATACCTCTTGTACTACATCTTCAATCTTTTGATATTTTTTTCTATAGTCTTCTTCAAAATTCGCTTGCCACTTCCCAGATAAATCTTTGAAATGTAATTTTAGGTCATTATAGGCTAACATCTCATCCGTTAATAAAATTTCACTGTAATTAATATTAAATTGTTTACTCATCATGTCCCCCATTATGTTTATAGTTTAGTTTAGACAATTAGTTAATTAGTTTATTTTTTTCAATCTCAGCCTGAACATTTAACGTTTTAAGCGCCTCTTTTGTGTTTTCTGCAAGTAGCGTGAGATTTTTGCAGCCTGAACCTAAAATTTTAATACGCATAAGCATTCTCTCCCTATCAAGTATTTAAAATCCTAAATAAAACATATAAAATCCTATAGCTAGAATAAGAACTCCCATTACTATCTTAATTATTCGGTTAAATTTCCCATACTTATTACTGGACGTAAGCTTTTTAACAAACCCAACTGAGGTTCCGGCTATTAGTACGAGGGTACTGTGACCTATCGCATATAATAAAAGAAGCATAACACCCCATATAAGACTCCCTTTTTGGGCTACAAGTGCTAAAAGCACAATCAGTATCGGTGTCGCACAAGGCGAAGAAAAGATGCCTCCAAGAACCCCTGCACTAAATGCTCCTAAATAGCCTTTTCTCGTACTTTTGGACATTAAGTACGTCGATGGAATAAACTCATAAATCTCCAAAATTTGGAGTGCCATAAGTGTCATCAAAATACCTAATAGAATATACCACCATGAGGCAGATCTCCCCATGAGTTTTCCGATTATTGAAGCTATTGTTCCAAGTACTGTAAACGTTATAGCTGACCCCGCAGCAAAAGTTAAGGATAATCTAAAAGCTCTCTTGGTATCATTGCCTCCAGTTCCACCGACATAACCTATAACAAGAGGTATACTTGAAAGACAGCAAGGTGAAAAAGAAGTTATTACACCTGCAGCAAGCGCCATAATAGGGGCAATCCACACATTAGACATGATCATTTCCGATATATACTGCAGCAATGTTTCTATCACTCTATGCCCATCTCCTTTATCACCTGTATAAATTCTTCTTTACTTAGAGGCCCTTCATGTGCTGTATATACATGATCTGTTGTTTCTTTTTTTGAATATAATATAAATTTATCCTGATTATTCTCAGGGGTAAGTGGTGTGCCGTCTGCATTAAAGAAAAATTGAGTTGGAATAACTCTTAAGGGAAAATCTTTAGCCGCCTCTGTATTTTTCCAAACATCTACGAACTTTATAAGCACTTTTCCCTGATATGTCTCATGCACTTCTTCTAAAACGGGTGCCATTTCTCTGCAAGGCTGACATCCATCTGAGCCAAAAGCAATAATAATAGGCAGTCCATAAGATTTGAGCTGCTCCATATCAAAATTCTCTGTAGCATCTAATGCAAATTCAGAACTATCAGATGCTGTTTTAGTATTATTAGACGTATTATTTTTGTAAAACCAAATACTTATAATCGCCAGCACTACTATAATAGGTACAATCTTTTTATAATTTTTCATCACGCTATCCTCCTTCATCTTATAACTATAGCCTTTCGAATTCTACTCTCATTTGTCCATTCTCTGCCATCTTGAACTCTTATTATACTATAAAATTATGTTATTTAAATAAATATCCAAATAAATTAAACACATAGCCTATAAAAACAATGCCACTTGCAACAATCCCAACAAATACACCTACTAAACTTCTACATTAAGTATGCTTCACATATAGATATTTGTCTATATGTAGAGTATAGAAAGTTTAAAATATAGAATTTACAATTATAAGTATCATAAGTTATACTAAGATAAAAATCTAAAAACGTCATACGCATTTATAACATTATAGAATAACTACATCTTATAGGTCTGCACAAGGAGGTTGAAGGATGAATAAACTAAAAATAAAAGTTATTGTACTAACCCTATTGCTTTCTCTGGTTATAAGCCCAACAGTTTATGCAAAAAATTATACCGCAAAAAATTTTAAAGAGTATACCGAATTTCTTTTAAGGGGAATGTCTGATTATAAAGAGGTTATTACAATTCATTACTTAGGTAATGAGAAATTTTTAAAAACAGAGATTGGCTCTCAATTACATAAACTTTATAATGAGTCTGCTCAAAATTTATCTACTTTTGACAAACAAAATATTTACAGTATAAGAATGCTTTCAGCAGAACAGCCAGTAGGAAAAAAACAACTCCTACGGATTGCACAGTATGAAATTCAGTATAAGAACTCTGCTCAAGAACTGCAAGAAGTTGATCTTATCGTTAATGATGTTCTCAAACAAATAACTGCTGCATGTCAAAATGACTACAAAACTATAGAAGCTATTTATAACTATGTGCTTAAAACCTATCGTTATGAAAAAATGGCCGTAGATGACACGGATACTGAAAATATCCTTTTAGAAAGAAATCTTTTGAATGGATTAAAAGGAACTAATGGAGTTGTATGCGATGCGTATGTTATGCTTCTTTCTAAAATGCTTACCGCCAAAGAAATCGAAAATGTAATCGTAATGGGCACAGCTTATGGTGAGCTCCATGTCTGGAATAAAGTTAAACTTAATGGCAATTGGTACAACATCGATCCTACTTGGGGCGATTCGATCTATTCAGAAAACAAAGCCAAATATTTCCTCACCTCCGATCAAGTTCTGCTACATAACGGACGTGTTTGGCATGAAAGTGACTATCCTGCTTCTCCAAATAGCTATACTATTTATTAACCCATACTTAAAAGTAGCACAAAAAGAGCTATTCTTAAAAAGAATAGCTCTTATCATATTTTAAATTAGAATCCGTGCACTTCGCTTCGACAATAACCTATGCGCGTTACCTTAGTAGTTAACTCAAGCCAGGCACCCTTACGGCACATAGACGGTCTTACTTAGTGCTGCTTCCTTCCGGACCTGACACGGTTCATAAGTGCCTATTGCGTAAGACCCAATTATCATCGCCACTTGCTAAGGGCAGAGCCGCACAAGTTATTGCCTCAGTCGAAGCATCACCCCTGCTACAGCGGGTTGCAGGTACAGGGCACCGCTACCTCCCCGGCTAGCACGGAAATTGTTTGACATCTATAGATGTCGCATCTATTAGTATACAGCGTTTCATGCTATATGTCAACGGGATCTATATTACCATTATTATCCTAAAATTTTCTTTAACTCACCATAATGCTGGTCTGCTATATTTTTCATCATTTGAATAGTAGTTCCTAATATTAAATTGGCATTAAATGTATTTTCATCTCCATTAAAAAACATGGATGTCATAACATGATGATCTTTAGTAAGTACATATTTGAGCGTCGGATACTGTAAATTAAAATCATTTAGGCAGTTAAGTACTACCTCCCTTTTATCCGCTGGAACCTCTTCTATTAATAAAGTTTGAACTCCTACGTATATTGAATCATCTATATTAATAACGACTTGTTTATGCTCTCCAAGCATTGGGTAAGCTGTTCTAAAAAGAATCGTATTTTCTGTTTCGTCTTCTTTAAATAATTTAACCATGTCTGTTTCTATCATAAAATCTCTTAGAAGTCTTGCTTTCTTGTGTCTTGGATAAGTTGCCATTGTTTTCCCCCATGATTTATAAAATATTGTTTTTATTTCTCATCTGTCTAAAATAATTTTTAATAAGCATACTGCAATCTTCTTTGCACACATCTTCTATTATTTCACACTGATGGTTAAGTTCACTCATTTGTAAAATATTAATGACTGAGCCTGCGCATCCAGCCTTAGGGCTTCTTGTCCCAAATACTACTCTTTGTACCCTGGCTTGTACAATAGCACCCGCACACATTGGACAGGGTTCAAGTGTAATATACATCGTACACTCTTCAAGCCGCCAGTCTCCAATAACGCTGCACGCCTCATTAATAGCGATCATTTCTGCGTGGGCTAGTGCGTTCTTTTCTGTATTTCTTCTGTTATAGCCTCTTCCTATTATCTTTCCTTGATATACAACAACCGCTCCGATGGGGGTTTCATCAAGTTCATAAGCTTTTCTGGCTTCTAGTAAAGCTTCTTGCATAAATAATAAATCTTCATTCATTATGTCACCTTTAATAGCTTCTCGTCTATTTATTCTATAGAATATTTAACGCCAATAATATTTCTAATGGCATCAAGTGTTTGAGTAATTTCCAAGCTTTCTTGCAAACGCATTCTATCACTCTCTGTTTTACTTGCCGTTAAGCAATTTATAACTTCTTCTAATTCAAAATTATAGCCTAGTTCTTTACTTTGATCTACAAAGTGCTCTATTAGTTTACCCTCACTGTTATAGAGATATGCAAGCTTTCCATACCACGCCCCCGGCAGATGAATATAGCCATTTTCACCAATAATATACGCATTTCTTGGTGTACATAAGTTAATCGAAGCGTTCAGCTGTGCCATCTGCCCTTTGCCATAGATAAACTGCATAGCAATTGTCTCATCTACCCCCTGCTCCGTTAAGACGGCTTTGGCTTCTATATGATCTGGCTGCTTGCCAAAGATGAAGGAAGCTAAAGAAACTGGATAAATGCCAACATCTAACAAAGCACCTCCCCCAAGCGCTTTTTGAAACCTAATATCATCCTGACTTTCACTTTTAAAACCAAAATCACCTTGAAACATTTTAATATTTCCTATTTTTCCTTCATCTATCCACGCTTTTGCCCTATTGATGCTTGGCAAATATCTTGTCCACATGGCCTCCATTAAAAATACATTTTTATCTTGCGCTATTTGTATCATCTCTTGTACTTCTTGCACATTTAAAGCAAAGGGCTTTTCGCAAATGACTGCTTTACCTGCCTCAAGGCATAGTATGACATGCTCTTTATGAAGTGAATTTGGCGTAGAAATATAGATAATATCTACATTTTCATCGTTAACCAATTCTTCATACGAGCCATAGCTGCATGCCATGTCATATTCTTGTGCAAACGTTTCTGCGGACTCTAAATTTCTAGCCGCTGCTGCATAAAGCTTAGCACTTTGAACACATTTAGCATCTGATGCAAACTTTCTAGCAATTCTGCTTGCTCCTAAAAAACCAATATTAAATTGTTTTGTCATACTTAACCTCCTATTGTTTTCTCTCTTAAATTATATAATGTATTGGTTAATCTTTCCATAGTTAAATTTGTTGTTTTAATAATCTGTTTTTAGAAACACTATTCTTCTTGGTATATTTTGATAAAATCTAGGAAATCTATTATTAATTATAGAAATGGTGGTGAGAGAGTGAACCTAACTAACAACTTAGAAGATAATCTTCTAAAGCTTAAGTCTGCATTAAAAGTAGGAGAAAGTTTCGACATTATTGAAAGAATTATTAATATACATGGTACTAAATTTTATTTATATTATTTAGACGGGTTTGTAAAAGATCTCAATCTTGAACATGCGCGCCGCGACTTATATAATTTCAAAAAAGAAGACTTTGACAGCATCACTTCTATGAAGGATCTTGCTGAAAAGGCACTTAGTTCTATTGAAGTTGCAACAGAACGCGATCTAGGTCAGATCGTTACCTTAATTCTATCTGGTCAAACAGCTTTTTTAGGTCCCAATTTTGATGAAGCCCTTCTTTTAGATTTTAGAACCTATGTCGCAAGAGGTACCGAAGAACCAGCAAAAGAAAGAGTCCTAAGAGGTGCACATGATGGCTTTGTAGAGACTATTGTATTTAATACAGCTCTTATTCGCAGACGTATTCGCGACCCTCACCTTATATTTAAGATGTATAGTGTTGGAAAAGTATCAAAAACCGATGTTGCTGTAGGCTTTATGCGTAATAAGGTTGATACAAAAACACTCGCTAAGGTTCAGGAATATCTGGAAACCTTAAGTGTAGATGCGCTTACCTTAGGGGATCAAAGTCTTGTTGAAGCCATTCACTCTAAATCTTGGCTTAATCCATTTCCAAAGGTGCGTTACACTGAAAGACCTGATATTGCTGCTGCGCATATTGCCGAGGGCAAAGTGGTTGTACTTGTAGATAATACCCCTACAGCGCTTATCCTGCCTACTAATATATTTGACTTTATGCAAACCGTAGATGACTATTATATGCCTGTTCTTACAGGCAATTATCTGCGGCTTATACGTTATATCATTTTTATCGTCAACTTAATGCTTACTCCTGTATTTGTACTCTTAATGCAGAATCCTGATTGGCTCCCAGCTGGGCTAAACTTTTTATTTCCTGGAGAGCCTTACAACATTCCTATATTTGTGCAGTTTCTGCTGCTTGAAATAGGTATTGATGGTCTTATGCTGGCCTCAGTAAGTACCCCTGATGTACTTGGAACTTCCTTGTCAATTATCGGTGGTCTTATTCTGGGAGATTATGCTGTTAAAACGGGCTGGCTTATTCCTCAAGCTATTCTTTATATGGCGGTTGTTGCCTTATCCAGCTTTGCCCAGCCTAGCATAGAATTAACCTACGCCCTAAAATTCTGCCGTATGCTTTTCTTGCTATTAACAGGCCTTTTAGGCACACCAGGCTTCATTATAGCTGCCATTATCACACTTTTAACTATTGGCTTTACTAAAACTTTCACTGCTCAGTCCTATATCTATCCACTTATTCCCTTTAACTGGAATGCCCTTAGTCACCTGCTTTTTAGAACAAGGCTAGGTGTCAAACAGTCTGTTAAAAAAAATTAGTATTCAAATAACAAAGGACTATAAATGCTGCTCACGCTATAGCATTTATAGTCCTTTTATTATTAAATTTTTGATTTTTGCTTTTTAATATAGTCTACATAAACAGCTATCAGAATAACAACTCCCTTTACAATGTATTGCCAAAAAGAGTTAACATTCATTAAGTTAAGGCCATTGTTGAGTACGCCAATAACTAATCCACCAATCACTGTTCCACCAATTTTCCCTATACCTCCGCTCATACTTGTTCCTCCAAGTACAACAGCTGCAATAGCATCCATCTCTGCGCCATCTCCTGCTGTAGGCTGACCCGAAAACATACGTGATGCAAGAACAATACCTGCAATGGAAGCTAAAAAACCACTGAATGTATAGGCAAAAAATAAAACCCTATTAATTTTAATCCCCGAAAACTTAGCTGCTTGTCTGTTGCCTCCAACTGCATAGATATGTCTTCCTAATCGGCTTTTATTCATAATAAGTGCACATATAATTAAAATAATAACGAGATAAATAATAGGAGTTGGAATCTGACCTACGTATCCTGCTCCTATAAAATTGAAGTTATCTGACATAACTCTAATAGGTTGCCCCCCTGTATAAAGGTATGCTGCCCCACGGGCAATATTCATTGTAGCGAGTGTCACAATAAAAGGTGGTATAGTTGTTTTAGCTACGATCATCCCATTAAATGCACCTACTAAAAGCCCCGATAACAAGCCAAAAATAATGGCTGCAGGTACAGGGAAATTATTAAAAGCAATAAGTCCTCCTGTTACAACGCCTGATAAAGCGATAACAGATCCTACTGATAAATCAATACCTCCTAGGATAATAATCATTGTCATTGCGCAGGCAAGATAAAGATTGGTAGACGTTTGTCTAAGGACATTTAACAAATTCTTTTGTGTTAAAAATACAGGTGATATAAATGAAAGAATAATACATAGTATTAAAAATCCTATAAGTATGCCTAAATTCTCTTTTACAAATTCTAAACAGCCTTCTAAAAATCCTACAAACATATTACTAGACTTATGCGTTTTGATAGCAGGTGCGTTATTTGGTGATATCATTTTTGTATTCCCTCCATTCTACTAACTGCTTTTTAAAGTATCTTCTTGTATTGTTGCTAAATGCATAATCTTTTCTTGACTAAGTCCACTTCTGTCCAAACACCCTGTAATTCTTCCATTACACATAACAACTACTCTATCACTCATATTAATAACTTCTGGAAGCTCTGAAGAAATCATAATAATAGATACCCCATTTTTAACCAACTCGTTCATAATGGCATAAATTTCTGCTTTTGCTCCGACATCTACCCCCCGGGTAGGTTCATCTAATATAAGGATTTTAGGCTGGGTAGCAAGCCATCTTCCTATTACAATTTTCTGCTGGTTCCCCCCGCTTAGATGCCCCGCCAACTGATTTAAATGAGGGGTTTTAACGGACATCCCTTCTACATATTTATGAGCTATTTCATTTTCTTTGTTTATATTAACAAAAATACCTTTAATAAACTGCTCCAACACTTTTATAGTCATATTAAACTTGACACTTCTTTGTAAAAATAAAGCTTCTTCTTTCCGGTTTTCAGGTATCAAGCCTATACCATAACCAATAGCATCATTAGGATTTTTAATAGCAACTTTTCTTCCATTAACCCATATTTCTCCTAAAGTTATTGGGTCAATGCCAAATATGCATTTCATAACTTCACTACGCCCTGCTCCTACTAATCCTGCAAAACCTAGTATTTCACCTTTTTTTAGTTCAAAGTTGATATCCTTTAGAAAACCAGCGTTTAGGTTTTTAACATCTAAAACTGTTTCTGATGGATTATTATAAGTTCTGGTATAGTAATGAGTCAGTTCCCGCCCTACCATCATAGCAATAAGTTCATCATTAGTAGTTTCACTAGTCATTTTGGTACCTATATATTCTCCATCACGCATAACCGTTACACGGTCTGTAATCTCCATTAACTCAGACATTCTATGGGAAATATAAATAATACCTACACCTTGAGATTTTAAACGTTTAATCGTTTCGAACAGATGAGATACTTCTTTTTCTGAAAGTGAAGAAGTGGGCTCATCCATAACAATAATTCTGGCATTAAAAGAAATGGCCTTAATAATTTCTACCATCTGTTGGTTCGCTGTTGTCAGACTGCCTACTTTAGCAGTTGCTTTAATATCTAATCCAAATGCATTTAAAAGTTCCTCTGTTTTTCTAATCATGTCTTGCTTATTTACAAAACGCACAGCATTAATACTTTCTCTTCCCAGAAATATATTTTCAGCAACGGTCATATAAGGAACAAGAACCAATTCCTGGTGTATAATACTAATCCCATTAGCTTGTGCATCTTTTACACTATGGATAGCTACTTGTTTTCCTTCAACAAATATTTCACCTTGATCTATAGTATAAATCCCCCCTAATATTTTAATCAATGTAGATTTTCCGGCTCCGTTTTCTCCTAATAGTGCATGTACTTCTCCTGCTCTTAAATCAAAATCTACACTTTTAAGGGCATACACACCCGGAAATTGCTTATCTATGCCTTTCATTACAAGCAGCGTATTGTTCTCCACTCATCTCACCCTCCTTTTATAGATGCATGATAGTTCAAGAAAGTGTGCAAAAAACGCACACGCTTATGAAATAGAAAAGTTTGGTCCCTTGTAAGCAAGACGCACTTTCCTATTGCAAAATAAGAAGGCAGGCACGAAAGCCTGCCTTTACTTTACAGTTTTATTGCCACCCATCTGTACCATATTTTGCTACGTTATCTTTATTAATTAAGAATGTTTCAACTGGAATATCTTTTTCATAAGATTCGCCATTAAGTACTTTATAAGCTAAGTTTACTGATTCAACTCCTATTGAAATAGGTGATTGAGCCCCAGAACCTGTAAACTGACCACCAGAAGCAATTTCTGCTTTAGCTTCTGGAGAACCATCTACCCCATAAATAAGAATATCTGGAAGATTAGCTGCTTTACATGCTGCCAATGCTCCAAGAGCCGTAGGGTCATTTCCACCCATAATAGCTACAATATCTGGATTGGCTTGAAGAATATCTTCAGATATTTTAAGTGAAGTCTGAAGGTCTCCTCTAGCATCTTGTTGTGCTACAATTTCAAACCCCTTACCTTCAATAGCGGACATAAACCCTTCAATCCTGTCATTAACAGAATTCATAGTTGGTGAATCAAGGATAACAATTTTACCGCCATTTGGAAATCTTTTTACAAGGTCTTCCCCACATACTTTACCTGCATTTTTATTATCAGAACCTGCATATGCTGTTACAAAATCCATATCTTTAACACGTGTATCAAAGTTAATAATTGGAATATTAGCTTGTTTTAAAGCCTCAAGAGCTGGCCTTATCCCTTCCCAGTCAACTGGATTAAGATAAATAGCATCAATGCCTTGTGTAATCATATCTTCTATTTGATTAATTTGCTTAGCTACATCCATAGCTGGATCTGTTGTAATAAGTACGTCTCCATTAGCTTCTACTTTTTCTCTGATTGCTTTTTCAAGTGTAATGAAGAAAGGGTTGTTCATAGTCATACAGGTATAACCAAACTTATACTGCTTCTTGCTTTCAGTCTTTGTTTCTGCTGGCTTTGCTTCTGCTGTTTTTGCAGCAGGCTCAGCTGATTCTGCTGCTGTAGGCTGAGCGCCTGAACAACCTGCAAAAACTGTTAACATCATAACAGCTGATAAAATAATTGATAAGGTCTTTTTCATTGTAATCCCCCTTTAATATGTAAATATAGTTTTATTCTATTCTTTAACTCAAAAAAAAATAATTACAATTTGTCACAGTTTACAAGTGACATTTGTCACCTATCTTATGACAAAATAAATGCTTGGCCTAAAAATCTCTTTGGGATTCATCTAAAGCATGTTGGATGTCTTCTTTTAACTCTTTTATGCCTATACGCGTATCACTATCTTGTGCAATAATTTGAAAAATTTTCTGATCCATAACACTCTTAAGCTGTCTATAAAGTTTAAACCTAGGAATGATATAAGACTTGCCTATAATATCATTGAGAAATACTCCATTAACTACCTTATTTTGTAGTATTTCTGGGTGATCTGAGGCATAGATTTCTTCTACTAATTCTTTATTTGTTGATAAAGCATAGGTATCATCCCACACCTTTTGCTGCACTGCCTCATTTTGAGTAATAAACTTAATAAACTCATAGGCAAGTTTTTTGGAGTCAGATCTGGAACTCATGCCAATTTGGACAGTATAAAGTTTAGATGAACTTTCCCCATAGGGTCCTTTAGGAAACGGAATAGCTTCCCACTTAAAACTTTCATATTTTAATATGCGGTAAGGATAAGTTCCGTAAGCTCTATATTCTGGTAAAGTAAAGGTTTTAAAAGCAACTTGACCCTTATCAAAATAACTTTCTTTGATAATAGTTCCTCTATTAAGCCCATACATTTTCTTCATAAATTCAATACTTTCATAAAGTCGCTCATCATCAAAAGCCATTTTACTTCCATTGTTAGTAAATAGGTAGTGATCATTGGTATAAAAAGCATGCTCCCACTCATATCCATAGACACCAAATTGATCTAATACCCCATCTTTATCTAAATCTTTAGTTACTCTTTTACAAATATTATAGAAATGCTCCCATGTCCAGTTATCTGGATTTATCGTAATGTTTTCTTTTTCAAGTAAAGTTTTATTAACTACCATAAAAGAGGGGGCTATTTGAAAAGGTAAAGTATACTGGCTGCCTTCATATTGCCCCGCTTGTAAGGCCTTAGCATAAAAGTATTCTTCTTTAAATTCAGCATCCTTTTGTATGTACGGGGATAAATCTTCGAATAATCCAATAGAAGCATAAGTACTAAAATCTTCTTCTAATACTAAAAAAACATCTGGCTCTACCCCTCTTAATACTTGTCCTGCAAACCATTCTGAATAATGCTGAATCAGCATGCCAGTTTTATAGTGGATACGTACATCAAGGTCTTTATAGGCTTCTTCAAAAAGCTCAGCCGCTTCATCATAAATTTTATACGTATGTTTTTGAGGGACCCCCCAGCTGTTCCCCGAATAGAGTGCAACATTGAGTACCATAGATTTTTCAGTATGTGCTTGTACCCAAAGCCCAACCATTATTAGTAGTCCAATAATGACTAAAAAACCTATCATCCTTTTATACTTCTTCTCATTTTTTTTCATGCCTTATCCTCTATATCTTTTAACATAATACTAGATTGAACTGCAAAAATAGCGATCTGCGTACGATCTCTTAGATTTAATTTTCTTAAAATACTGCTAATATAGTTCCTTACCGTCCCCTCACTAAAATTTAACGCCTGAGTAATTTCTTTATTAGATAGCCCTCTGCCAATAAGCTGAATAATTCTGATTTCATTATTAGATAAGGATTCTACATCTTGCCCCTCCACTTTACTGACAACACTTGATTTTGCAAGCTTACCAAAAAGCGAGAATACTTTTTTAATGATCTCTGGATCAATAGATGCGCCATTATTATAGACTGTTAGGATAGCCTTTACTAATTCATCTTTAGATATTCCCTTTAATAAAAAGCCATCTGCACCATTTTTTAAAGACTCATAAATATATTCATCATCATCAAAAGTGGTAAGAACAATAATTTTAGTATTTCTATAAAACTCTTTAATCATTTTGATACATTCAATGCCATCTACCTCTGGCATGCGAATATCCATTAAAATGACATCTGGTTTATAAGCCCTTGTTAAAACTATTGCCTCTCTTCCATTTGATGCTGAGCCTACTATTTCAATATTCTCTGTTACATTAAGTATAAGTGTAAGGCTTTCCCTGATTAATTCTTGATCATCTACAATTAAAACTTTAATCATATGCATTCCCCCATCTTATTGGAATAACTACATGTGTTGCAAACCCTTCACTTTCTCTAGTATTAAATATTACTTGTCCATTCAGCATATGAACTCTTTCTTCTATATGCGTTAACCCAAACCCTTTCTCTATAGCATCACATCCTATCCCATCATCTTTTATAAGCAAATCAAGCTCATGGTATGTAAAAGACAGTTGTACAGTAATATAGGCTGCTTTTCCGTGCCGTATGGCATTTGTAAGACTTTCTTGAATAATCCTATAAATAGTCTGTTCTTCATCATCTTTCATTTTAAGAACCTGCCCTGTAATCTCAAGGTTAATATGTGCAGAGGACAAAGTATTAAGTTCTTCTATAAGATTTTCTATTGCTGGTATAAAATCATATTTCTGAATGGTATCTATTTTAAGTTCTCTTACAGAACGTCTAACATCAACTAACCCCTTCTGCCCTATTTCTCGTATTTTAAATAGCTGTTTTTTTGCAATCTCTAAGTCTATATCTAATAAACTTATACAAGCATCTAAGCCTGTTATAATACTCGTTAAAGAGTGTCCTAATATATCATGGATTTCCCTTGCTAGGCGATTTCGCTCTTTCATTTTAGCCATCTGTGCCGATTCTTCAGTTAATACTTCTAATTTTTTATTAGCAACATTTAGTTCTTCTACTTTTTCAATAAGCATGTTATTCAATGCTATATATTGCTTATTTTCAGTTATCTTATTTTGTATAAGCAGTGAGAAAAAGATTATAAAAAAAACTTGATTAAGAGAGTCCAAAATATTTTTAATACCATACAAATATAACCTGGCTCCTGTATTATAAAAATTAATATAATCCTGAAAAGAAACTACGTTTGTCTTTACCGTCATCATGTCGTAGTCCAATAAAATAAAGCTCCCAAGAGCAATAGCTAAAAAGAATATTTTAGCCCCTAGGTTTGGAATATACAAAAAAATACTCGCTATAAGAATGAGGTAAAGCCCGGTATAACTAAAGTTAATAGAATATGTAATGAATCCACAGAGTAAAATATCTCCTATAAATAGTACAATAAGAAACCAACTAGCATTTTGACTCACATAACCTTTCAATAAATTAGACAGACCTAGGAGAACAAAACACCCCATAGCATATACTGGAACTTTCCAAGGTATCATCGGCAGGTACTTAGCTTCTTCTAGAAATGACCTTGCCCTAAAACTGTCACATATCTCATGTGAGGTACTGTAAATAATAAGTGCTATAAAAGTAATAATAATAAAATTAATAACATACATTGACCAATGCAAATATTTAACACTCGACCACTTACTCATGTAATCATCTCCTAATGTAACTAGCATTAAAGTGAATTATTTTAGGATAGTTTCTATTTCTAATCTATTATACCAAAATTAATCGTATTTTATATTATTATTTAATAAAATCTAATAATTATAGATATTTCTAAATTAGTAATAAATTAAAGCCTCATCATTAGTTCATATCAGAACTTAATGATAAGGCTTTCTCTTACACTCTATTCATTTATTACAGGAATACGCTGTATCTCTGAATCTGTAAAAATGTCTAATTCATCTGTGCTCGCAGTGGAAAACTCTGATATAACAGCTCCTTCTTCTCCACCTTGAAACCAATGAAGCGTATTAGGTGCTAAGGTATACTGCTCTCCAGGATTTAACTCTATCTCATTAAAAACAGTATAGGCATGTTCTTTCCCCTTAGGAATAACTGCCTTAATATTTTGAGTGGGTTCTCCTTCAACATAAAGATATACTTTTCCAAAACGGCATCTAAAGGTTTCTTCTTTACCTGATCGATCTCCAATATTTGGATGTCTATGTTCTGGGCATGTTTGATAAGGAATAAGTACTAGCTCTTTTGCGCAGCATCTATCCGTATTAACATAAGTAAGAAGCTGTAAACCAGTTGTTTCTAATTGCCCAAGTCCCAAATCAGCTACTTCAATTCTTTTTTTCTCTTCTTCTGTAAGTACTATACCTGCTTTATTAAAATAGTTTATAGTAATTTGTTGATACTTCTCAAATTGCTCCTTTGATATCATCTAACCATCCCCCATCTAATATAGTATCATTCATTTATTAATGATATAAATTGTAAAGTTGTTTGATAGTCTCTATTGGCTTCATACCGGACACCGAGTCGCTACATGCAAGATTTGCTGCCGCCGCCGCGCAGGCAATTTGAAGACATTCTTCTATACCATACTGTTTATAAATGCCATAAAGCATCCCCGCACAAAACGCATCTCCAGCGCCTACACTCCCTTTAATATACCCACATGGCAGTTGCAAGGCTGGTACATCATAAAATGCACCTTCACGAGTCATAGCCCATCCGCCTTCTGGTGCATGAATGACTACTAAATCTTTGACACCTAAATCTAAAAGTTCCTTACAAATAGCCTTAATATGTTCTCTATCAATCGTGTCATCTTCTTTTCTTGGTGTAATAGATACTGTTCTGCCTCCTTCTATCTCATTTGCAATAAAATAGTTACAATACTTTAAGCTTGGCCTGACAACCTTTTCAAAACGTTCACTATCCTCACTTACGAGATCTATAGAAGTTTTTATACCTGTTTTTTGAATCCTATGAAGTACCCTTGCCATAACCGTTCCATATTCCGCATCTTCCCTATCAAATCGATCCAATAGCAGTGCATAGCCTATATGAAAAATATCCGCCGTGATAGTTTCAAAGGGAATATCTTGTTCACTCAAAACAGCATTAGCACCTCTTGCATGAAAAAAAGTTCTTTCTCCCGATTCTTTAACTGTCATTACATCTGAGAATGAAGTCATTTCCTTATCCCATTCTTTAACGCAGGTTATATCAATTCCCAGATTTTCAAGAAAGTTCATAAGGTACCTACCATTCTCATCTCTCCCCACAGCGCCTATACACTTTAGAGGAATACTTGAGTCAATAATCGCTAAATTAGATAGTGTATTAGCAGCACATCCGCCAACTCCTCTTGTAACATGCGTTATATTAGCGAGCATACCTTTTTTAGGATAGTTGTCAATCATTTTTACATAATCAACAAGTAAGTTCCCTGCTACAATTATTCCCTTCTCCATTTTCTTCACCTCTTTATGCTCGGTTTGAACCGCCAAATAACCTTATTTTAGATGCTACTTCAGCTTTAATAGCTTCCATTGTTAAGTTAATAAGATCGGGATAACTTGTTTTTTTGGGTCTGTCTGCAATAGCATTTAAAGCTGCTATTGACATATCTGTAAAAACATTCACCTTGCTGATTCCATTCTCAATACAATTTCTAAAATCATCATCTGATAATCCTGAACCTCCATGTAATACTAAAGGTGCACTTACTACATTGTGGATATCCCTAAGTCTATTGATATCCAGTTTAGGCTTAACCTTGTATTCTCCATGAGCGGTACCAATAGCTACTGCTAAAGCATCAATCCCTGTTCTTTGAACAAACTCGCCAGCTTCTTCTATTTTTGTATAATAGGTTTCATGTCCATCTTCATTGCCGCCTTCTGCTCCCCCCACATGACCAAGCTCTGCTTCAACCGAAATACCTAATGTATGAGCTATTTTTACAATTTCCCTGGTCTTTTCAATATTTTCTTCATAAGATAATGTTGAACCATCATACATAATAGATGTAAACCCTGACTGCATAGCCTTTAAAATAAGTTCAAAACTCATTCCATGGTCAAGATGAACCGCTACCGGCACCTTTGCCTCCTTTGCAAACTTAACCATAATCGGTGCTAAAGTATTTAAATCTCCATAAGGGATATGTACCTCTGCAAGAGCAATAATTACAGGTGAGTTTTCCTCTTCTGCTGCCCCAATAACTGCTCTAGCCATTTCTAGATTAACAGTATTAAACATCCCCACACCATATTTATTTTCCTTAGCATCTTTTAATATATCTGCCAGTGTTACAATTGCCATATTTACTTCCCCCTTTTCATAATATCATTTATTGTTATTATGATAAATTATATGTTTATTATATCATTATATGTTATATAATCAAACATTAATTGTTATATTTTTATTTATAATGTTATTTCATTGCTATTATATGTTATATTTTAAGTTTATTCTTTATTTATTAAATTTTTTTTGATATACTTCTTTTATAAACTCACAAATATACACATACCAAGGAGGACGCTTATTTGAAACAGACAAGACGCGATTTCATTTTAGAGGAACTTAATAAACATAATGAACTACGTATTAGTGAGCTGATTGCTCTGCTTCCTGATGTCTCTGAGATGACGATTCGACGTGACTTAGATTTTTTAGCTAAAAAAGGCTTTTTAGTAAGGACTCATGGAGGTGCTAAACTTCTCCCCTCATCACCTGATTCTGCCTATGATTTTGATACAAGAGCAACACTTAATAAAACTTCAAAATCTATTATTGCTAAGCAGGCCCTTTCTTTTATAGATAACGAGTGTTCTATATTTTTTGATGCAGGAAGTACAACGCTTGAGCTCGCCCAAAATATTTCAAATCTTAAAATTCACGGAATTACTAATGCACCGAATGTAGGTATTGAACTTCTAAAAAACCCAAATGCCCAAGTTATTTTGCTAGGAGGTATTCTTAATAAATCAACCCTTTCTGTTGCAGGTGCTATACCATTGCAAGAATTAGATCACTTAAATATTGATATCGCCTTTATTGCTGCTAGTGGCTTTTCTTTAACAAGTGGTTTTACTAATGCTTATTCTGATGAATGCAGCTTAAAGCAAAAAGTAATTAATATGGCTAAACACGTTATTATTTTGCTAGATATATCAAAACTCAATCGTGTCTTGCCCTTCACATTTGCCCGTGTTGGAGATGTTCATACTATTATCCTTAATCAAAAACCTCCTCAAGATATCCTCGAGCATATTCACACACAAAATGTTCAACTTATTTATCCTTAATAACTAAAAAGCACTTATATATCTTTAATAGCAATGAAGAAAGGTATTTTCTTCAAGCAATTAGATTACATAAGTGCTTTTTTATATCTCTTATTTTTTTAACCCTATTTTTAGCTTATATTATAGATCTCTCATACTTACATTGCCTATTCCAAGCATATTTTTAATCTCTACTATTTTACTCCCTATCTTTTTAGTCAACCCTTCTCTTTCCTTATGAAGATTTTCTAAAGCTAATTCATTCTCCTCATAGCCTGTTTCTTTTTTTACGCTTTCTACTTGAGTTTGAAGCTTAGCTGTTTCATTGGTGAGACTTTCTAATTCATCTACTTTTAGCCCCCTGCTGCGGCTTAATGTACTGATACGTTCTAAATTGCCTTTTGGTACTTCTATGTAGTGCGGATACTCATTGCCTTTAGGATTTACTTTCGTGCCATTTAAATAAACATCTACATAGTATACGCCTTCTTGATAAAACTCTGTTGTACTTAACTTAAGAATATACTTCTGGCTGGACGATTTATAGTTGCCAAATAGGTTTTTTCTTGGAACTGAAGCCTCATACTCCCCATTTCCATAGGCTTTATCAATATAAAATGCCATATGTGCATAGTCTGTAAGCTTTTCAAGCTCTTGCTCTAAGTCAGATACTTCATACTTTAGTGCATTAATTGCTTTTTGGTTTGATTCTAAAAGCTTTAGTTTATCTCCAATTTCTACCTCTATCATTTCTTTTTTATTCTTAAGATCGACTTCTTGTTCACTTAAGCGTTTATACTGACTACGCATGAGCTGAATCTGAGCATAATGATTAGTAAATCCTGCATATTCTTCACCTGTTAAAACTTTACTTTTATTTAAAAATTCGACCCACGTATTAAGTACATCTAAATCAACTGGTTTAGTTTTAAGTTCTTTAAATAAAAGTAATTTTGCAGCTTCTGGTTCAAGCTTACTAAATATTTGACTCTTTTTTGTCTCTCCCTCTTCTCCCTCCAGCGTTAATATATTATATAAATCAAACTGGAATTGATCTAAGGGCAATTGTTTTGGATAAACAGTTAGTATTTGATAGAGTGTATCTATAAACTCATTAGTTATAGCCGGTTTATCTCCAAAATAGTAAAATAATTCTTGATCGAGTTTACTTACATCTACTCGCTTGAGATAATCTTGAGCTATACTATTTCCTAAATCTTGCATAAGTATTTGGATAACCACTTTATGATCTTTGAAAAGTATTTTTTTGCTGTTATACGCTTTTATAACATCATATTGCCTATCTGCATTAAGTTCTTCTAGACTTTCTTCAAGAAAATCGAGGCTTTCCTCTGATGCATCCTCAAGAAGATAGTCTATTCCCTTCTTAAAATACCAACTATCTTGTCTCGCTTCATTTTTTATATCTTTACTTATCAGCCTGATAACATTTGCAGTATCCTCTTTTATATAAGCGTGCATAAACGTGATGACGTGCATATTAGCTGCCAGCACTCCCATACTTAATGCCACTACGACTCCAAAAATCCAAAGCCATTTGTATCGTTTAAGTTCTTCTTTTATTTTTTCCATATGTACTTCCTCATATCCTTAATCATTTATTATTGCACTTTATTTCATTATACTGCATATAGAATTACACTTACAGACTTTATTCAACATTTTTATACGACATACATACGGTCTTATGCGTTATTGTATCTGACATGAGTGTAAGACTCATGTTTCTCACATCATATACTTTAATAATGGCTTCAAACTCTTCGCTATTAGGTATAATCTCTCTATAAATATTTTTGGTTTTTTCTAAGAGCTCAGGCTGATAGTAATTTGTGCTGTTATTTTTTATAATGGCTGCATAAAAAATATCTGTCTCAACTAAGTCCTGGAAAAAATGACTGCCATATGAAAGCTCTGGCATAATATCTACCCCTTCATAAGGCACTTCACATAAAACTTTAATATAGCTGATTTCTGCAAACTTCACAGGAACGCCAAGTTCCGGCGAACTCGTTCCCCACCGGCCCGGCCCTATAAGCATAACAACTTGTTTGTTTTTCTTTGCCCAAAAGTTAATTTGTCCTATTATTCTTGCAACACTATATTTTATATGAAGTGGAGCATGATAATAGTTATGCATGTCAATCACTGCTACCTGATCTATCTTTTGAAAAATCGGCCCCCCCATCGTTGCATTTGTGAGTTCAAACAGTGCCTTTTGGCGCTCTATCTGGGGCAGTGTAATATTTTTACCAAGGCCTTTTACTTGCAGCGGTCTGCACTGCAGTAAATTGACAACATATTCTCCTTGGTCAGAGATATTAATCGTAAATTCAATGTCTACAGGATAGTTATAGGTGCTTTGCAAAATATGCATCATCTCTTTAAGATGGCTTACTATTTCTTGCTTCTTAAGTATTTTATCGCAGGTTATAGCAAAAACCTCTTCTCTTCTGCCAAGTTCCCTAAGCCTTGCTTCAGCCTCATAATCATTTTCCAGCAATGCATTTTTTACCCACTGCGGCACCTTTTGACTCAAAGCCTTAATACCTATTGTATCTAATTTACCTTCAGTAAGATTAATAACATCTATATAGTGCTGTGAAAATTTATATTTCTCTTCTGTACTCATCGCTGTAGTCATTTCTGGTCTATCAAGTGCAGCTACTCTTGGATAATCCCCATCAGTTCTGTCAACAGCTCTTGTTCCAAGTCCAAATACAACTCTTACCATACCAGCCTTAGGATCAATATCTTTATGCCATACATAAGCATTATAAGAGTGGCCTACCCCACCAACACAGGGCATAAAGATATCCTCAAACCTTGAACCAGATACCCTTTGAACCAAAATTGCCATTTGTTCATCTTGTTCCCCCATACCCCTTTGCTTACGATATACAAGGGCTGATTCATCCATAGCACTTGCGTAAACTTTCTTCACAGCCTTTTCAAAAGCCTTAAGTCTCTCTTCTAACGTCCCTGTATTTGCACAAAAAACGGATTCATACTTGCCTGCAAAAGCATTGCCAAATCCATCTTCTAATAAGCTGCTTGAGCGTACTATAATTGGATTCTGCCCATAATACTCTAAGAGTCTCCTAAACTGCTCCCTTATACTTTCTGCGAAATGTCCGTCTAAGATTTTTTCCTGGAGCCTCTTTGCTGCTGTAAAATACCCTTCTTTTGTTCTTTGAGCTATTCTTAACCTCCACCAGCCGTTCTGTACAATAAAAGTATAAAATACGTCAGCCCCTATATAAAAAGAGTCATGGGGCTCCATAAACAGCCCTAAAGCCGGTAGATGATTTTCTACTATTTTGCGGGCTAAAAGCATCCCTACCGCTTTTCCGCCTATAGACCCTGTACCTACCATTCTTTCTTTGATATTAAAAAAATCGCTTATAGTTAGCTCATTTTTTACAAGCTCAATAATTTTCTTATCTTTTCCTATAAACATCTTACAGAGTTTTTTTAATATAAGGTGCTTATCACCAACACCGCCTCGAAGCTCCACATTTGTTTTGATAAAAAAATTATCCCAATTATCAAGCGCTTTTTCATTTTGCCCATTATAACTCTCAGACATAATAAAATAAAACTTGCTGGCACTTATGCCATCAACTAACGGTTCTAATCTTATACCTAATTTATCTTTAAAAACATGGGGCAGAAACATTGTTGAACTGTATCTATTAAAAACTTTTAATGGATGTATAAACATATCTTGATTCTTACTGTAAATATCTATAAATAGCTGCGTAGTCTCCCTTATCTTGGCAATGGATGCGTAAGAATGCCTGTTCCTAAGCAAAGCAAAATATGCCACAGTATCCATTTCATACAAATAAGGACACGTTACTTGAAAGAAATTACTCATCATAAGATCTGTAGCCCATACAGCCTGTAGTTCCGAAAGACAGTCAAAAACATAGAATGCTTCTTTACCTTCTTCGGTAATAATCTCATTTACTTTTACGGTAAAGCCTTCAAAACCTGGTTCACTATCAAGTTTTATAATTTTAGCACCAAGATCCTCTTCTAAGATGGCTTCATGTTCAGCAAAACGAATGTAAATGATCTTTCTTTGTTCTAAGAGTGCCTGTTTAGCAAAAGATACTGCCACATATTTATACGCTTTAATATCAGAAACCTGCCATACTACATTGTCACCGATTCTAATAGAATGCAGGGCCTTATCTATGCCTTCAATACCTGAGTTAATCTTATCAAACGTTCCCATATACATGCCTCCTCTTTCTACAGTATCTCTTCTCCTTCTTGCACTATATCTTGTATTTCTATAGAATTGCCATCTGTAATTGTAAAAGAATCTTCTATTAAAAAATAACCATTTGCAAAAATATGCACCTTCCACTTGCCAAGCATAGTGCCTTCATCAATCGGAAAGCTATAATAAAGAAAATAGCCCTCATCCTTGCTGCTTGCACTCAAAACCTCCCCCGTATAGCCATACAATCTGCCATCCGGTCTATACCAAACAGCTACTATAGCACTTAACCCGCTTATATCTGTACAATCTATAGAATGAACGACCTGCTTATCTTTATAAATATTAAATATTTTATAGTTCTCAAAAATCCTGTCTTCTTGTTCAAAAGAATGTGTCGCATACTGTCTTATAGAAAGATCATACTGCACACCCGTTGTATTTGCTCTTTGTCCGTCATCATTTATGATTACAACGGATACTACTTCATTGTTTTGATCCAGCATATATTTATCCGCCCACGGATCATTAAGTACAAGTTCATTATTAATAAAAAATCTATATTCATATTCACCTGGTTCTAAATCAACTGTAACAAACCACACCCCAGCATCATCTCTTTGACACAGTGTTGCGCTTTTATTCCAGTTATTAAATGCCCCTATTACAGACACACTATATATCTTAAAACCTTGTTGTTCTTCATAAGTGAAATAAGGCTTTTGTTTTACTTCTGGTGTTATAGTATGCGGCATAATTTTTGTATTCTTAATAACTACCTCGCTCCTATCAACTGATTGACTTGTATACCCCAATATTCCAAGCACTATAAAAAACATAACCCCAAATACTATAATAGCTAATGAAATACTAAGACCTATAATTATTGAATGATCCTTTTTATTTTGCTGCATCTCCGCCCCCCCAATTCTACAATTATCGCCCTTTATTTACAGCCTTATATCTTATTATAAGTTATTCAGCAGATAAGTTAAATAAGCATCTTATAAATAATTTATTGGCAGCTACTTTACTATTTTATATTTTAATCTTATAAATCATTCCTATTACTGTTATAATAATAGCGCATAAAAATTTTAAAAGGAGATTAGATCATGAAAGAACTGTGGATTTTATTTTCTGCCTTTGCCCGTGTAGGTTGTTTTACCTTTGGCGGTGGTTATGCCATGCTGCCTATGCTGCAAAAAGAGATTGTAGATAAACATGGCTGGGCAACTGAGTCAGAAATAATGGATTATTATGCAATAGGCCAATGCACACCTGGTGTTATTGCTATTAATACATCAACTTTTATAGGTTATAAACATAAGGGCATTATTGGCGCCGTAGCTGCAACTTTAGGAATGGTTTTTCCTTCACTTATTATCATTACGCTTATTGCTTCTATTCTTAAAAACTTTAACGATCTTGAGGTGGTTCAACATGCATTTGCTGGTGTACGTGTTATTGTTTCTGTTTTAGTTATTAATATTGTTGTCAAAATGCTAAAAACAGCCATCATCGATTGGATAGGGGTTGTTCTATTTATAGGATCACTTGCAATAGGCATACTTTTTAATATTTCTCCAGCCTACATTATCGTTTCTGCTGCACTTATAGGTATTCTTGCCCAAAAGATACGTGAGGTAAAAAAACTATGATTTATTTAATCCTTTTTATAGAATTCTTTAAGATCGGCTTGTTTGCTGTAGGAGGCGGGCTGGCTACCTTGCCCTTTTTATATGCTCTCTCAGATAAATATTCCTGGCTGGATGCTGCCGTTCTACCTGATATGATAGCTATCTCAGAATCTACGCCTGGCCCTATTGGGGTTAATATGGCTACCTATGCCGGCTACTCTTCAGCTGGTGTATTAGGAGGCATTATAGCAACATTAGGCCTTATCACCCCATCTGTTATTGTTATTATCCTTGTCGCAAAATTTCTTAATCGATTTAATGAGAACTTTTATGTCCAAGGTGCTTTCTATGGCCTAAGACCTGCAGTAACAGCACTTATTGCACTTGCCGGTTTTGAAGTATTTAAGGTGTCCATCATTACACTTGAACAATTTAAACTCTCTCAGAAATTAATAGACGTTTTTGATATTAAAGCAACTTTATTATTTGTAGCTTTACTTTTTATAACTAATAAAACAAAAAAGCACCCAATTGTCTATATATTAGGCGCAGCTATTGTGGGAATCCTATTTAAAATTTAATCTTTTTAGTCTATCTTTTTTACCCCCCATACCTTGTTTTTTAATGCAATTAGCGCTATTCTTATTGTGTTCTGCTTTGTAGCATCCTTTCCCTGGACATATGTTAGATTCCTTTCTCCCTAACATATGTCCTTTTCATTTTATAAAAATTTTCAAGTAATAAAAAAGAACCTATTCAGGTAGACTTTTTTACATGTCTATCTTATAGGTTACTTTTTTTTATATTCTTAATGCCTTATTGTTGATTAAAATGCGCTATCTTAACTATATTTCTTTAAGTATGCTTTGATTATTATTGGGAATACTATGGATATATTTATAGAATTTGGAGGACTAAATATGAAATGTAAATTCTGTAACCATACTGTTAATCCCACTCACAAAGTCTGCAACAAGTGCGGAAAGCTTGTACACACACCAATCCATATGAGTGGCTGGTTATGGGTGATCCCTATACTTCTTACCTTCGTTGTATTAGGTGTTTTTACATCAAAATCTGATTATACCAACGCTAAAGAAGATAGCTCTCTTATGCCTGCTGGTCGCTCTCCCATACAAATAGGTGAGGTATTTAGCAGTCCAAAAACACCTCTAACGCTAACATTAACTTCCGGCTCTTTTATAACCGGTAAAGATATTCTCCCAGGACGCTATATTATAACTACTACTAAAGGAATAGGCAATCTTTTTATCTATAAAGAAGAGCTACCTTATATCAATGAAGTACTTACCTATCCTCATAATTCTGACTCTACAGTTGGTGTAACTAAAATAGAAACCAATATAGATCAAGGAGATCTCATTTTGATATCCGGCCTCGATAGTGTTACTTTTTCCCCAGCCCCTATATTTCAAAAAACAATCCTACTCCCTGGCTATCATTTAGTTGGAAGAGATGTCCCTGTAGGAGATTATACCCTTGTAACGCCCGAAGGATCCGGAAGTTTTATTATTTATGACGACACACAGCATATCAGATTTAACGAGCTGCTTACTATGCATTCATCCCTAGCTCCTGATACAGCTCTTAAAATATCTTTAAAAGAAGGTGAAGTCGTTAAGATTTCACATTTAGATATTGTTGAACTTGTTCCTTAAAATATATTTTCAAGTACTATACTATTCTTTAATGTAGGAACAGCAGTAGTCGCTGACTTCGTTAATAACAAGATCAAAACTTGAGTTACTAGGCACTGTAAAACTTTCGCCTTCTTTATAGGTGATAAATGCATCACTTCCAGGCAGTTTTACTTCCATACTTCCCCCTAATATTTCCATAATTTCTTTATCAGCCGTAGAAAATGTATAGGTCCCTGGCAACATAATGCCTAGGGTTTTCTTTTCCCCACTTTCAAAAATCACTGTTCTGCTTGTTACTTTACCTTCAAAATATACATTAGCCTTTTTAACAATTGTAATATTTTCAAACTTCGACATGTCCCTATTCTCCTCTAAAGTTAGATTTTAAAGCTGCCTTTTTAATTTTAACCCTTATTTGTTAGAGACGATGCCTCTTAATGCATCTATCATAACAACTGTTCCAGATTTTAGAATACTTGTAGCTTGTGATGCTCCTACAATAACTGGAATGTCTATTGCGAGTCCTACAATAGCTGCATGTGAATTTAATCCATCTTGCTCTGTAATGATACCTGCAGCCTTCTTTAAAAGCGGCAGCAGTTCGTTAGATGTTTGAGGAATAACAAGAATGTCGCCTTCATTAAATTTCTTAATTGCTTCTTCATCATTTTTACAAACACAAATATTAGCGCAAACACTTTTATTTGTAATACCTTTTCCTGAGACTAAAATATTCCCTACAACATCAACTTTTATCATATTAGTTGTCCCAGAAATCCCAAGCGGAATACCACTTGTTATAACTATTAAATCTCCACTTTGTACAATACCTGTATTCTCTGCAGCTTCTATTGCACGTTCAAATAATGAATCACTATTTTCTTCCTCTGGAATAAAAAGTGGTGTAACCCCCCAAGACAAATTAAGCTGATGATAAACATGTGGTGAACTTGTACATCCAATAACAGGGGGTACCGGTCTATACTTTGAAATCATTCTAGCCGTTCTTCCTGATTTAGTGACCGTAATAATCGCTGCAGCTCCTAAATCATGAGCTGTAGTACAAGTAGCATGAGAAATCGCACTCGTTACATTAGGAAGCTCATCATTTGAATTATTTTTAAAACGCTTAATATAATCTATATCATTTTCTGTTCTTAAAGCTATTCTAACCATAGTTTTAACTGCTTCTACTGGATAAAGACCTGCTGCAGTCTCTCCTGAAAGCATAATAGCACTTGTTCCATCATAGATCGCATTAGCTACATCATTAGTCTCAGCTCTTGTTGGTCTTGGATTTTTCATCATGGAGTCTAGCATTTGTGTAGCTGTAATAACCTGCTTGCCACTATTGTAAACCTTAGTAATGATCATTTTTTGCAGAGCTGGTACTTCTTCTGCTGGTATCTCTACTCCCATATCTCCTCTTGCGACCATAATACCATCAGCTACGCGAATAATCTCATCAATATTATCAACGCCTTCTCTGTTTTCAATTTTAGCTATAATATTAACTGTATGACAATTATACTCATCTAAAATCTGACGGATCTCAAGTATATCTTTAGCCGTTCTTGTAAAAGAAGCCGCTATAAAATCAAAGCCAGTTTGAATACCAAAAATAATATCTGCTCTGTCCTTTGCACTTATATAAGGCATTGAAAGACGGGTTCCTGGTAAATTAACCCCTTTATTATTAGATATAACACCATTGTTCATAATCTTACATATGATATCAGTATCTTCAATTCTTTGTACAGAAAGTTCTATAAGTCCATCATCCAGTAGAATGAGTTGTCCTTCACGCACATCTCTTGGCATTTCTTTATAAGTTACACTTACCTCTTCTTCATTACCTACTATCTCTCTTGTCGTTAAAGTAAATGTATTCCCTTTATTAAGAACCACTTTGCCCTGTTCAAACTTCTGTATTCTTATTTCCGGACCTTTAGTATCAAGCAGCGTAGCAATCGGTTTATTAAGTTCTTTTCTTAGTCTTACCAGTTTGTCAAATGTTTCTTTATGGCTGTCATGATCACCATGGGAGAAGTTAAAGCGGGCTACATCCATACCTGAGATTATTAATTCTTTTAAAATTTGCTCATCGTCTGTAGCTGGACCTAATGTACATATTATTTTTGTTTTTCTCATATCATCTCTCCAATATTCATTATTAATTCTTAAAACTAAGTTCATAAATCTTGTAAAATACACTACATTATATTTTTCTCCCAACTCATTAGAGTTATTCAAAATTATATGTTTCTTATTTGATATGCTATTATATATTGCTATTATATAATAGCACTTTATTACAATTCAATAGACATCTCCTTATAATAATACCTGATTTTAGCATGATAAACTATGAGCATTTTCTCAAAAATATAAAGATTTTTAAAGAAAAAATTGGTATATTTTAATCGAGTAAGTTTTATATTTAACAAAGTGGCGTACAAAAAATGCACGCAATTGTAAAATAATAAAGTTTGATTCCTTGCGAGCAAGACGAACTTTACTATTTCACAATAAAAGGGCAGACCGCAAGGCCTGCCACTACAACATAAACGTCTATTATCATTTGCTTTTGGATTGATTTTCTACTTGAGCACTTTTTTCTTCTCGAATTAAACTTTTCAAATGTAGCGCTCTTGTTTTAAGCTTTAAAGATGCATTTCTCTCTAATATAACACACCCTACCCATTGCAGTGCCTTATCGTATTCTTTAAAGCGTCTGTAAAGGTCTGAAATAATATAGGCTGTTGTTAATTCATCCAATTCAAAAATTGGAAATCTTTCGTTATTATAAGCATTTAAAAAACCTGTAAGTGCATACTTCAAAAAAACTTCTTCTTGCTGCTGATTTTTTAAATCCCGGTATAACCAAGCTATCTTTAGGCAAAGATAAGCTTTTTCACCGTCTTTAGCCTTTTTTACCATGGCATTTAGAAGTGCTAACTTATAGCGTTCTATAGCATGATCATGTGTCATAATATCTGGATAATCCTGACCTTTATACTTAGAGCAAACTTGCTCCTTAACCCATGAGATCTGTCTAGGAGGTATTGGACCAAATGCTTTTCCTAAAGCCGCATAACCACATCTAAGACATACTATACATTCATAAATAATAGGATTAACATGATCATATTGCGGCTTAAGATCGGTATCTATAGACATTAATTTGTTCTTTCCCGAGCGAATAGCCTTACTTGTAAAGACTTTATCACAGATAGGACAAACATAAGTCTTATCATATAGTATATCCTCTAAAGAAGTTACAGCATTTTTATGTGAATGCTCTGCTGATTTTTTCTTTTGATCTGTTGCAAAAACCTCTGCATTACCTAAATTATCAAATCCTAATGCCTTTAATTCTTCAAAAATATTATCCATAGTGTACCTCTTCTAAGCGTCATTAAACTATAATCATATTATCCCCATGAAGAATCAAGTTATTATAAGTCAAGAATGATTATAAATTATTTTAACATTTATCAGTACACTCTTCAATCCAATCTAAATAATTTATCTTATCTTTCTAAAAGTGTTTTTACGCCTCTTACTTGAGCGTTTTCCCCTTTAAAGATCCCAAACGGCTTACCTAGAGGTAAGAACTCTCTTCCAAAATGTCTATTTAATACATTGGCACCACAGCCATAAAAAGAAACTAATGATATTAAAAATTCACTCCATCCAGCTAATTTATGTGCAGCTTCATAAGCAATGCCAAATGAGCTTAATGCAAGTCCTATAAATAAGAAGTTAATCAAAGTAAAAATAATAAACAATACTTTATTAGTTTCCATTGATCCGATCGTCATAAATAATGTAAAAATCAAATAACCAACAAATGCAAAACCTAATTGATGAGAATCAGCTCCAGCTTGTAATTTCTCACCAAATACACCATTTTGAATAAACCAGGTCATTGCTACACTAAACCAGAAAAATGCGTACCCGCCAAATGCTGTTGCACCGAATACATTATTTTTCTTAGCATCTATAATACATGCTATAAGTTGCACGAATCCACCTAAAAAGATAGCCCACGGGATAACGAGAGATACCCCTTCTGTTAAACCTAATTTTTGTGATGAAGCTACTAACGTTACCATTGCAAGTCCCAATAGTCCCAGTGCTGAAGGGTCTGCTATTGTTTCTGCTGTTTGTGTGTTTTTTGTTGTTTCCACTACTTCTCCTCCTAAGATAATTTCAAGTTACGGCTAATCAGCCAACTCTTAAATATTACACCCATTTAGTAGCTTATGTAAATACATATTTTTAGATATTTTTTTTAAAAATCTTGTTAATTTTTGACATATCTGTTCATACAAAAAATATCCCTCTATCTCGTCAGATAAGAGGGATATTTTTTGTATGATATTCGTCGCCAGATGAAATCATTTGAGAAATAACTTTAATCACATGAATAACTTAAGTTTCAAAGTTATTTCTCTATAATCTAGATTATATAATTAAATATTTTAATACATCTTAATTTTCTTTATTACTTATATTTAGGTTTACTATTAAACAGTAAGTCTTTTGTAAGACTCATATCTGTCTTTTGCACTTTCTTCTGCCATTACAAATAATTCTTCAGCTTGTTCTGGGAATTGTTTAGCAAGTGCTGAATATCTTACTTGTGCTAAGATAAAGTCTCTAAAGCTTTCTGTTGGTTCTTTTGAATCTAGGCTGAATGGATTTTTGCCTTCTGCTTTGAGTAAAGGATTGAATCTGTATAAATGCCAGTAACCCGCTTTAACAGCTTGTTCTTCGTTGGCAATAGTACGTCCCATACCTTCTTTTAATCCATGGCTGATACATGGTGCATAAGCGATAATAATTGATGGTCCATCATATGCTTCTGCTTCAAGTACAGCTTTCATAAGTTGGTTTTTATCTGCGCCAAGAGCAACTTGTGTAACATATACGTTGCCATATGACATCATCATCATACCAAGGTCTTTTTTACGTGATTTTTTACCTGACGCTGCAAATTTAGCAATAGCAGCAGCTGGTGTTGCTTTAGAAGATTGTCCGCCTGTATTAGAGTAAATTTCTGTATCAAATACAAGTACATTTACATCTTCACCTGATGCAAGTACATGGTCAAGACCGCCGTATCCGATATCATATGACCAACCATCTCCCCCAAGCATCCATACAGATCTCTTCACAAGATAATCTTTTCTATCTTCGATTTCTTTGAGTAATGCTTGAGCTGCACTATCAGTAATACTATTATTTTCAAGGATTTCCATTACTTTCGCTGAAGCTGCTTTTGAAGCTTCCCCAAGATTCATAGTTTCAATCCACTCTGTAAAGGCTTCTTTAGCTGATGCATCAACATCCATAGCAATAAGCTCTTCCATAGATGCTTTAATTTTATTTCTCATCTGCTTAACACCTAGATGCATACCAAACCCATATTCAGCATTATCTTCAAATAAAGAGTTTGCCCATGATGGTCCTTGTCCTTTGCAGTTAGTTGTATATGGTGTTGATGGTGCAGAAGCGCCCCAGATTGAAGAACATCCTGTTGCATTAGCAATCATCATACGATCACCAAATAATTGTGTAACGAGTTTGATATATGGTGTTTCGCCACAACCTGCACAAGCTCCTGAGAACTCGATAAGTGGTTGTTTGAATTGGCTTCCTTTAACAGTACTTGCTGATACAAGATCTTCTTTTACAGAAACTTCTGATACCGCATATGCCCAGTTTGGAACTTCTTTTTCTGTTTGTGTATCAAGTGGTTTCATAACAAGTGCTTTTTGTTTAGATGGGCAGATATCTGCACAGTTTCCACAGCCTGTACAATCCATTGTAGCTACTTGAATCTTGTATGCTAAACCTTCTAAGCCTTTACCAACAGCTTTTTTAGTTACAAAGCTTTCTGGTGCATTTTTAACTTCTTCTTCATTTAAGAGGAATGGTCTGATTGTTGCATGTGGACATACATAAGAACATTGGTTACATTGAATACAGTTTTCTGGTATCCATTCTGGTACATTAATTGCAATACCGCGTTTTTCATAAGCAGATGTACCACATGGGAACGTACCATCTTCAATATTATTAAATGCACTTACTGGAAGAATATCTCCTTCTTGAGCATTCATTGGTCTTAAGATATTTGTGATGAATGCTGGTTCGTCTACACTTCCTGCTTTTGTATCTTCAGCAGTAGCCCATGCATCTGTTACTGTAACTTTAACAGCTGAGTCAACCCCTTGATCAATAGCTGAATAGTTCATATTAACAACTTTTTCACCTTTGTTGCCATATGCTTTAACAACAGCTTGTTTAAGGTATCCGATAGCTTCTTCTTGTGGAATGATATTTGCAAGTTTAAAGAATGTCGCTTGCATGATCATATTAATTCTGTTGCCAAGTCCGATTTCTTCAGCTATTTTAGTTGCGTTAACTGTATAGAACTGAATGTCGTTTTTCGCAATATATTGTTTCATTCTAGCAGGTAAATGTTGTTCAAGTTCTGCTGCATCCCAGATACAGTTAAGAACAAATACGCCGCCTTTTTTAAGTCCTTTTAATAAATCATATTGATAAACATAAGATTGATTATGACAAGCAATATAGTCAGCCTCATCAATAAGGTAAGTTGAACGAATAGGTGTATTACCAAATCTTAAGTGAGAAATAGTTACCCCGCCAGATTTTTTAGAGTCGTATGCAAAGTAAGCTTGTGCATATTTATCTGTATGATCACCAATGATTTTGATAGCTTGTTTGTTCGCACCAACAGTACCATCTGAGCCAAGACCCCAGAATTTACATCTTACAGTACCCTCTACTGCAATTTTAAGCGTATCATTCATAGGAATAGATGTATTTGTTACGTCATCTTCAATACCTACTGTAAATTGATCTTTAGGATTTTCACTAACAAGATTATCATAAACAGCTTTGATAGTTGTTGGTGTTGTGTCTTTTGAACCAAGGCCATAACGTCCGCCAATGATCATAGGTGCATTTTCTTTGTTGTAGAATACTGAGCGTACATCTAAATAAAGAGGCTCGCCAATTGAACCAGGCTCTTTTGTTCTGTCAAGTACACAAACTCTTTTAACTGATGCAGGCATAGCTTTTAAGAAATGCTCAATTGAGAATGGTCTGAATAGATGAACTTTAACAAGACCGTATTTTGCACCTTTAGCATTAAGTGCATCAATTGTTTCTTCTATTGTTTCTGTTACAGAACCCATAGCTACAATAACATATTCAGCATCTGGTGCACCATAATAATTGAATAAACCATATTGTCTGCCTGTAAGTTCATTCATTTTATTAATATATTCTTCTACAATAGGTACAAGATTGTTGTAAAATTTATTTGAAGCTTCTCTTGTTTGGAAGTAAATGTCTGGATTTTGAGCTGTACCACGTGTTACTGGATGGTTTGGTGATAGGGCTCTGTTTCTGAATTCTTGTACTGCATTTTGATCTATAAGAGCTGCTAAATCTTCATAATCAACTGCTTCAACTTTTTGTACTTCATGTGAAGTTCTAAATCCATCAAAGAAGTGTACAAATGGTACTCTGCCTTTAATAGCTGCAAGGTGAGCAACTGGAGCAAGGTCCATAACTTCTTGTACAGAACCTGTAGCAAGCATTGCACATCCTGTTTGTCTTGTAGCCATAACATCTTGGTGATCCCCAAAGATAGATAGAGCTTGAGCAGCTAGTGCACGAGCGCTTACGTGGAATACGCCTGGTAATAATTCACCAGCTACTTTGTACATATTAGGAATCATAAGAAGTAAACCTTGTGAAGCTGTAAAAGTTGTTGTTAAAGCGCCTGCTTGCAGTGAACCATGAAATGCACCTGCTGCACCTGCTTCTGATTGCATTTCTACTACGTTAACAGTTTGTCCAAAAATATTCTTGTTACCTTTTGCTGCCCATTCATCAACAGCTTCTGCCATGTTTGAAGATGGTGTAATTGGGTAGATTGCTGCAACATCTGTATAGGCATATGCAACATATGCGGCAGCAGTGTTACCATCTACGGTCATCATTTTCTTTGCCATGTGTATTCTCTCCTTTTATATTTTACTATAATATTTAAATATAATATTATACAATAATGAATTTAAAATTATATTAACGCTATAATTATTAGCATTTATAGGAATTAATATAACCTAAATTTTACTACATCTATAATTTTACACCTAATATCCTGTCATGTAAACTCTTGTATACAATATTATAGAATAAAAAATTGTATTTTTTTTAGTACAATATAACTATCGCTGTCTATAAATGTTGCATAAATAAAGGAAGCTCTAGGCCTCCTTGTTAATTTATCTACAAATTTTGGGGCTATATCGTTAATACAGTATATCCCTCTTGTAATACCTTTGTTAACTCTTCTCCTACAGATTTCACTTCAACACCAAGCCATTGTAGTTTATCTTTTACGCCTAACTGTTCTACACACCCTTTGCATGCTGATACTTTCACACCATGATGAAGTGCCACCTCAATTTGATCTTGAATTAATTTGTTTTCTGCAGCTAGTTTAGCTGATGCCCCCCATATAATGACATGAACTTCATCCCACAAATTATTGATCATACTGTTAATTGCGTACATTAATACCATTTTCTCTGAACTAATTGGATTACCTGTCACCCATAAAAGATATAATTTTTTTTCTTTTTCCATAATAATCCCCCCATTTTCTCAAATTCTCATACGCATTCAAAAATTTACAGAATAGACTTGGCCAACCTGCTGATGTAATTATTATGTTAGTAATATATTTATATTATACGCTAAAACCTATAATATAGATAGTATAGACAAGTAAAAATTAACATAATGTTCAAATTAAATCAATATCCATTACGCTTGTTCTTTAAGATCCATCAACAGCTTGTCTATTTCTTTTTTCAGATGAACAAGTCCCTTAATATCAGTTGGGATACATCCTAAAATACATTCTGGTATGCTTATAGCCTGCGCCTTCATAGCTAAGCCTTTTTCAGTAACAGATACACATAAAAGCCTTTCGTCTTCTGTTGAGCGCTCTCTTCTTATTAATTCCATCCGTTCTAATCTTTTAAGTAGCGGTGTTAATGTTCCTGAATCAAGATATAACTTATTGCCCAGTTCTTTTAAAGTAATACTATTATTTTCCCATATAACAAGCATTACAAGATATTGAGGATACGTAATACCAAGTTCATCAAGAAAAGGTCTGTATATCTTCGTTATCGCTCTAGACGCCGCATATATTGAAAAGCACAGTTGATTTTCAAGTTTTAAAACATCACTTTCTTTCATTTCATATCATCTCCTAAGTTATAAAGTAACTTAATCTATTTTAATTATACCTGATAAGTATCATTTTGTTAACCTGTTTTCTCCTATTTCATTTATAGCTATTCTATTTCACAAAATACTATATGAAGCAATCTAAAATATATTGTGGTAAATCTGTGAAATAATCTAGCAAAACATTATACGTAAAAAACACGACTATCATTTATACTTTTCTTAAATGACATCCGTGTTTTTTATTCTAACAAGATAAGTACCTTAAATACTATTCTTATAAATATTTTTTTAGTGCTCTAATATCATCTATCTTAAGATCAGCCCTATCAAGCTCTCCAGGCTTTGCAAATCCATACGTACAACCTATCGTATAAATATCATTCTTCTGACCGGCTTCCATATCTTGTTTTCTATCTCCCACTATCACGCGTTCTTCTGGATAGTGATCTTTTACTTTATTTAAAATTTCGTGTTTGGGAATGAAGTTATATTCATCTGAGCAAATAAGGCTTTCAAAATATTGATCTAAACCAAAGAGCTTCGTATGATACTCCTTATAATAGGTTTTACAATTACTTATAAAAATAAGATGATAGTGTTTTTCTTTAAGGTATCGCAATACTTCTTCTGCCCCCTCATAGAGAAAAGGCTTTGTTTCCGAGATTTGATGCTTCATCTCTTCTCCGATAATTCCACTGCATTTCTCTCGCATCTTTTCACTAAGCTTTGGCATAAAAGTTTGCCACATATCTTGTGGATTAAAACCAAGCCAATAGCCTATTTCTTGATCTGACCATGTTTTAGCATCAGCGTATCCATTTGCTACAAGAAAGGCATATGCTTTTCTAAAAGCTGGTGCATATAGGGTTAAACTATTATGCAGTGTTCCATCGTAGTCAAAAAATATTGTCTTTATGCTTTTAAAGGGAATCAAAAACAACCTCCTCCATCTTAAAACTGTTTTATAAGATTTGCCATTTCTATAGCTGTAACAGCTGCATCATAGCCTTTGTTTCCAGCCTTTGTACCTGCTCTTTCTATAGCCTGCTCAATAGTATCTGTTGTTAAAACCCCAAATACTACCGGTACTTCTGTTTCTAGAGATACATGTGCCACTCCTTTTGTTACTTCGTTAGACACATAATCAAAGTGCGGTGTAGAACCCCGTATCACAGCACCAAGACATATAACCGCATCATATTTTTTACTTTTTACCATCTTTTTTGCAATAAGAGGGATTTCAAACGCACCTGGTACCCAAGCCATTTCTATATCTTCTTCTGATGCACCATGTCTTTTTAGTGCATCTATAGCACCTCCTACAAGTTTAGCCCCTATAAACTCATTAAATCTTCCAACAACGATACCAAATTTCAAACCTTCCGCGATTAAGTTTCCTTCAAATGCTTTCATGATTATTTCTCCTCCTTAAATTCTAACATATGTCCAAGTTTCTCTTTTTTAGTTCTTAAATAATATTCATTTCTTTCATTATGATTCATTTGTATTGGCACTCTTTCTGTGATTTCTATACCATATCCCGATAGCCCCTTAATTTTCTTCGGATTATTGGTCATGAGTTTTACTTTTTTCACCCCAAGATCAGCGAGTATCTGAGCCCCTATTCCATAGTCTCTAAGATCTTCCTTAAATCCTAAGGCTAGATTTGCTTCTACTGTATCCATCCCTTGATCTTGTAGTTCATACGCTTTTATTTTATTAATAAGTCCTATGCCACGGCCTTCTTGACGCATATAAAGTAAAATGCCACGGCCTTCATTTTCTATTGCTCTCATAGCCTGTGCATACTGCTCACCACAGTCACATCTTAAGGACCCAAACGCATCTCCGGTAAGGCATTCTGAATGTACTCTTACAAGTACAGGCTCACCATCTGCTACATCGCCTTTAACGAGCGCAACATGATGTTCTCCGTTTAATGTGTTTTCAAAACCAACTATTTTAAAGTCTCCATATTTTGTAGGCAGTTTAGCTTCTGTAGCCTTCTGCGTATAAACTTCTGTATCTCTTCTATATTTGATTAAATCTGCAATAGTTATTATCTTTAAGTTATGCTCTTTAACATACTCCATAAGCTCTGGTACTCTGGCCATTGTACCGTCTTCATTCATAATTTCACATATCACACCTGCTGGATATAAATCAGCAAGCTGAGCTAAGTCAACTGCTGCCTCAGTATGGCCAGCACGCTTTAGTACACCGCCGGATTTTGCTTCAAGTGGAAACATATGCCCCGGTCTTTTAAAATCACTTGCTTTTGCCTTGGGATCTAATACCTTTTTAACTGTTATGGCTCTTTCATGAGCTGATATGCCTGTTGTGGTATCTATTGCATCAATAGATAAGGTAAAAGCTGTTTGATGTGAATCAGTATTGCTCTCAACCATAGGCCCAATATTTAGTTCCTGAAGCCTTTCTCCTGTAATAGGCATACATATCAAGCCACATCCATATCTTGCCATAAAATTGATTGCCTCTGGTGTAACCAGCTCTGCAGCCATCAAGAGATCCCCTTCATTTTCTCTATCTTCATCATCTACTACAACTATCATTTTGCCTGCCTTAATATCATTAATAGCTTCTTCTATTGTGTTAAACTTATACATTTTCTGTTCTCCTTCTCTTTTTATAAAAAGCCATGCTGATTTAAAAAGTCTAAATCTATAGCTTTCTTTTCAACTTTATTATCCCTAGGGTCAATGAGTTTACCAATGTATTTTCCTATCATGTCACATTCTAAATTAACATGTTCACCTACATTTTTTCTAAGTAAAGTTGTTATTTCTTTGGTATGAGGAATAATAGAAACTTTAAATACACTATCATCTATATAAGCTATAGTTAAACTAATACCATCTATGGCAATAGAACCCTTTTGAATAACATACCTTAAAATCTCAGGCTCTGCTGATATTGTTATCCATACGGCATTATCTTCTTCTTGGTAATTTTTTATAATGCCCATCCCGTCAATATGTCCGCTTACAAAATGGCCGCCTAATCGGTCTCCTACTCTAAGCGCTCTTTCGAGATTAACTGCATCTTTCGGTCTTAAAAGATACAGATTGCTCCGTCTCATGGTTTCAGCCATTACATCTACAGAAAAACTTTGTTTTGAAAAGTCTGTAACAGTCAAACAAACACCATTCGTACTTATACTATCACCAAGCTTTGTATCTTTTAAAATGTTACTTGCTCTTATTGTAATTCTTGCTGAGGCCACCCCTTTAGTAACTGATTCAACCGTTCCAACTTCTTCTACAAGTCCAGTAAACATAAACCTTAGCCCTCCATTTTTATATAACCTTCAATCATAATATCTTCTCCAAAATGCTGCCACTTAACATCATTTAGCTTGATTGCCTCTTTCATAAAAAGTTTTCCGCCTCCGCCTACCGGTGTCTTAGCCATGCTGCCTCCTATTATTTTGGGTGCAATAAAGGCACTCACTTTATCAACTATCCCTGCATCTAGCGCCGAATAATTAAGCTCACTTCCGCCTTCTAGCAGCACGCTGTCTATCTTTCTTTCTCCAAGTTTTTTCATAAGCTCATTAAGATCAACTCTCTGATTTATAAGCGGCAAAATAATAACTTCTGCCCCCGTTGCCCGAATAGCTTTAATTTTTTCTTCTTTTGCAAGTTCTGTAGTTGCAATAATGGTGCCAGACATAGATTTAATATGAAATATATTAGCTTCTAAAGGTACTTTTGCGCTGGTATCTACAATAATCCTTATAGGGTCACTTGCATTTCCTGATTGAAGTCTTGTATTTAAAAAAGGATCATCTTGAATAACTGTACCCGCTCCAACCATTACGCCTGAAACCCTATGCCTTAATTCATGTACATACTCTCTTGAAGCTTCATTTGTTATCCATTTTGAATCTCCCGTGCATGTGGCGATCTTGCCGTCCAGCGTCATAGCTGTCTTAAGTATGCAAAATGGCCGCTGGGTTGTTATATATTTAAAAAATATTTCATTGAGTCTCATACTCTCTTCTTCTAAGATGCCAACAACAACTTCTATCCCATGCTCCCTTAAAATTTGAATCCCACGGCCCGAGACCTCTGGATTAGGATCTTGCGTAGCTACTACAACCTTTTTGATGCCCTCTTCAACTATGCGATAGGCACAAGGAGGGGTTTTGCCATAATGCGAACAAGGTTCAAGGGTAACATACATTGTAGCCCCTTTAATATCAGCAGCAGCATTTCTAAAAGCATTAACCTCAGCATGGGGGCCTCCATATACCGCGTGGTAACCTTCACCTATAATTTTTTCATCTTTTACAATAACTGCTCCTACTAGTGGATTAGGATTTGTATAACCCGCACCTTTCCGGGCCAGCTCCAATGCTCTTTTCATATATTTTGTATCCATATTTACCCCCATTGCATATCACAAGCTTTGCTTGTGATATTGCCACAAATAAAAAATTGAAAGTGTTTTTCTTTCGACCTTTAACACCTCTTAATATATTGTTACCCATAACAACTAATAAATTTACGTGTTTACAAAAAAATAAAAGCCCTGAATCTCTTCAGGGCTTAACTTGGCAAAATAGATCTATCTTTTGTTTATCATAAAAATAATAATAAACAATTCTAGATTAATGCTAATACTCTTCTTTCATCCAGACTATACTGTTGGCTTCGGAATCTAACCGAATCTGCCTTATGGCTCGCGGGCTTTACCGCCAGTGGGGATTCACACCCCGCCCTGAAGATTTATTCAATTTTCTTAAGTACAAATTTAGCACAAACTGACCTTACTGTCAATTTTTATTTTTTATCTGTTTTATTTAGAGCTATATACCTTAACTTGATTCCGTCCATTTTGTTTTGCCTCGTAAAGTGCTTGATCTGCTTTAGATATAAATGCTTCAATAGTATGAGTAGCATCAGGAATCATTGAAGCTGCCCCTAGGCTCACTGTCACATACGGATGAACCTTAGAATTTTCATGGGGAATATGCAAGGCTTTAACATTTGATCTAATCATCTCCGCTATTTTTCTAGCACCTTCCGCATCTGTCTTCGGAAGTACTACAACAAACTCTTCGCCTCCATACCGTGCCACAAAATCACCCGGTCGATTAACTGAAGCTGCAATCTCCTTCGCAACACCTATTAGACAATCATCGCCCTTAATATGACCATATGTATCATTATAGGCTTTAAAGTAATCAATATCTATCATAATAACGGATAATGGCATCTTTTCCCTTATACCGGTTTTAAAGCTGATCTCAATATACTGATCAAAATTCCTTCTATTAGGTACGCCAGTGAGTCCATCATGATTAGAAAGGGATAAAAGCTCTCCATTTTTCTTCTGAAGTTCTAAAACTTCTTTTAATTTCTGCTCAAGTTGTGCTGCTTTTTCTTTAAGCAGTACAGCTTGTCTTGCAAGTTCTAAAAATATACTTACTTTACTCTTTAATATAATAGGTTCAATAGGTTTAAATAAATAATCTACCGCTCCAATTTCATAACCTTTAAACATATACTTCTGCTCTTTATAGATAGCTGTTACAAATATAATGGGAATATGACGGGTTCTTTCACTGCCCCTCATAAATTCTGCCACTTCAAAACCATCCATCTCCGGCATCTGTATATCAAGTAAAACCAGCGCAAATTCATGCTCCAGCATTAATCCTAGTGCTTCATTTCCTGAAGCAGCCTTAATAATATTACAATTAAAATCTTCTAATAATCCTTCAAGAACTAGAAGATTTTCTGGTCTATCATCCACAATTAGTATACTAATTCCACTGTCACTCACTTTATGCACCTCACTCTGCTAAAAGATTTAATAATTCACCAATATAAGAAAGTGGTACTATATAATCTATATCTGCTGACTTAATCGCTGCACTGGGCATAATAGAAGATACAGCTGTTTTTGGTTCCTGAACTATAGTAGTTCCACCATTTTCTTTAATCTGCCTTATACCCCAAGCGCCATCACTATTGGCACCTGTAAGAATGACGCCAATTAATTGATCTCTATAAGCATCTGCCGCTGATTCAAAAAGCACATCTATAGACGGCCTTGCATAGTTAACTTTTTCATCAACTGATAAGGCTAAATGCCCCTCTTTTTCTACCATAAGATGATAATTTGGAGGTGCAATATAGGCACAGCCTGAAATAACTCTTTCTTTTTCATCAGCCTCTTTTACTTCAATCTCACATATGTTGTCTAAATACTTTGCCAGAAAACTGTCTGAATGTGCACTCAAGTGCTGTACAATGAGTATCGGTAGTGAAAAATCTCTTGGCAGGCTAGTAAGAATAATCTTTAGTGCCTCCATACCTCCAAGTGAAGTCCCTATAACAACAGCCTGATACTTCATCTCAATCCCTCCATATACGTGAAATAAGACACTGACATAACATTATTATCAACTAAACTTCAAATTTCTTTTGGAATATTCTATGCTTTAAGTCAATAGCTCTAAACCTCTCTTCGTGGCTTGAAAACCTTAGACTCTCCTTGCTTCCTAAACATAAAACACCTCCAAAATTTAAACTGTCATAAAACAGCGTAATGACTCTATCTTGAAGTTCTCTATTGAAATATATTAATACATTGCGGCATATAATAACGTTCATTTCACCAAATACACCATCTATTACGAGGTTATGATCTGCAAAGATAATTTTTTCTTTCAGTTCCTCATCTATTATAGCGCAGTCAGCTTTAACTGTATAATAATCTGAAAAAGAAACAAGCCCTCCTGATTGTTGATAATTATAGGTATATTCCTTTATTTGATCGATAGGATACCTACCAGCTTTTGCCTTTTGCAGAACTGTTTCATTAAAATCGGTTGCATAGATTTGACATCTGTCATATAAACCTTCTTCCTTAAGAAGTATAGCCATCGAGTACGCCTCTTCTCCTGTTGAACATCCTGCATGCCAGATTTTTATAAAAGGGTAGGTTTTTAAAATAGGTATAACATCTTTTCTTAAGGCCTCGTAAAAAGCTGGGTCTCTGAACATTTCTGTCACATTAATGGAAAAATCCATTAGCAATATTTCAAAATAATCTCTATCCTGTAAAATTTTATATATCATTTCTGAAATACTGTCTAATTTAGAAATGGTAAGTCTGCGTAGAATACGCCTTTTAATGTGCGCCTGAGAATAATTTCTAAAATCATAACCATACTTTAAAAAAATGCCTTCTAACAAAAGCTTAATCTCAATATCTTCATTGTTTAAGTGTGATAACGTATTATTCTGCATCATTTATATAACCACACCCTTAAAAGTGATATTAACCTATTTATTTGAATAGGTTTTGTTAAATAATCATTTGCTCCTGATTCAATACACTTTTGACGATCTTCTTTCATAGCTTTAGCTGTTAAAGCAATAATAGGTATCTTAGCATATGCACGACGCTTTCTAATCTGCTGCATTGCTGTATAGCCATCCATCTCTGGCATCATAATATCCATTAAAACTAAATCAATATCTGCATGTTCACTTAGTTTATCTATGCCTTCTTTACCATTACGCCCTACCACTATTTTGATTCCTTTTTCTTCCAATATACTTGAGAGCGCGAATACATTCCTCATATCATCATCTACAATTAATATCTTTTTTCCCCTTAAAGCTTCTTCTTTTTCTTCAGCTGTACGAACCATTCTCGCCTTTTGAACATTCTCAGCAGTATTTAATGTATTAAGAAATAAATTCACTTCTGAAGTTAACCTGTCCATCGACTTTGTTCCCTTAACAATAATACTTTTAGCATACTTCTGCAATGCACCTGCCTCATCTTGGGTTAAATCATTTTCAGTATAAATAATGATAGGAATATGCAGAGTCATTTCGTCTGCAAGCTGTTTAAGAAAATTAAATCCCGACATATCTTTTAGGTTTAGATCTAATATAATGCAATCATAGCCCTCTGTTTTTAATAAATGAATGGCTTCGTTCCCCTTATCTGTTGAAGAAATCATAATATGCTTTTTATCTATTATTTCATCTATGCTTTGTTTTACATCGTCATCTATCCCGAGCATAAGTAATTTTTTGAACTTTTTGGTTGTAACTGCTTCAATTGTATTAAATACCTTATTGATATTTTCTATACTTAATGGTTTTTGCATGTACCCTATTATAGCATCTGCCTGCTGGCTTATATTTAGAGCATCACTTCCTGAAATAATATGGATAGGTATATCTATTTCGCATTCATTTCTTAGTTTTTCTATGACTTCCCATCCATTTATATCTGGAAGGCCGATATCTAGTAGAATTGCATCTGGTTTATGAACCCTTGCCTGCTCAATACCCCTTGCACCATTTTCTGCCGTTATACACTTATATCCTTTTTCTACTGCAAGTTCTTCTAAAACATGTGCAAAATGATAATCATCTTCAATAATAAGAAGTATTTTTTCTGCACGTGTACCCGTATTTACATCACTGATTAACTCCTCTTCGAGGCTATTAGCATATTCTTGACCATCTGTGACTTCTTCTGAGACATTGTTTTCTTCTGCCCCTGTAGCATGCGTTTCTAATGGCAGAATGAGTGTAAAGGTACTTCCTTTATCTGCCTCACTGACTAAATGAATACTGCCGCCCAATAGCGCGGCAAGCTCCTTTGTGATAGATAATCCAAGGCCTGTCCCGCCATATTTTCGACTTATGGTGCCATCTGATTGCTTAAAGGCCTCAAAAATAACTGACTGCTTCTCCGTCTGAACACCTATTCCTGTATCAGATACAGCGATAGCTATACACTTATGCTTGTCTATTGGTACATCCCCTAAAATCTCTTTATTAGGATAAAGAATTTCTAATGACACGCTGCCTTTCTCAGTGAACTTAAATGCGTTAGATAATAAATTATTTGCAATCTGTCTAACTTTATGACTATCTGTAATGATAGCTTCAGGCAAAGTTTTATCAATTATAATATTAAAGTCCAAACCCTTATTTTCTGCAATTTGTCTAAAATTCTTATCCATCGTATAAGCGAGTTCCTTAAAACTCATAGGTTCTAAATGAACCTCCATTTTTCCGACTTCTATTTTTGAAAGATCTAAAATATCATTTATGAGTCTAAGAAGTTCTGAACCTGAAGTGTGTATGGTACTCGCAAACTCAAGCTGTTTTTGAGTGAGCGGCTCCAAATCCTTTTTGCGCGCTAAAAGCTCAGATAGTACCAATATACTATTTAGAGGGGTTCGTAATTCATGAGACATATTGGCTAGGAATTCTGATTTATACTTATTGGCTATTTCTACGGCTTCTGCCTTTTCTTGAATTTCCTTTTGTGCCATCAGTAAATGCTCATTTTTCTTATTGATATCATTTTTTTGTATCTCTAAGTTTCTAGCATGTGCTACCAACTCTTCATTAATAACTCTTAATTCTTCCTGCTGCTCTTGCAATCTTTCTTCTGACTCCCTAAGGGATCTTGTCTGCTCTTCAAACTCTTCGTTGCTTTGTCTTAATTCTTCTTGCTGAACTTGTAATTCTTCAGACTGTATAAGTGTTTTCTGGAGAAGTTCCTCTGTTTTTAGGTGCGCCTGTAATGAACTAATGTTTATGGCTATCATCTCACTGACTTCATCCAAAAACTTGAGCTGTATAGGGGTGAACCCCTGAAATGTGCCTAGTTCTATAACGCCTACTACTTTATCATTTAATAAACAAGGTACTACAATAATGCTCTTAGGCTTAGCTTCCCCCACCCCCGAGCTTATTTTCAAGTAATCTTCTGGAATATTTGATAGTAGAATTTTTTGCTTTTCTAGCGCTGCTTGTCCTATAAGGCCCTCTCCTAAACTAATCACCTCTAAAAAGTTTTTAGATTTTTTGTAGGCATAGACTCCTTGAAGCTCATAACTGTCATTTTCATTTCTAATATATACCCTTCCAATGGGTACATTCAAATACACGGCTATATAGGATATGATATTGCCGCATAACATCTTCATATCCTGTTCTTTGCTCATTCTTTCACTAAGTTCTGCCTGACCTGTTTTAAGCCAGCTTTGATTGTTGTTTTCGCCTATAATAATCTGCAGTTTTTCCATGAATGTATTAAAAAATTTTGCCATTTCTCCTAATTCATCTTCGGAGCTCACTTTTAATCTTACGTTTAGATTTGCTTCCCCTTCCGAAATTTCTTTAAAAGTATTTGTAACGGTTTTAACTGGAAAAATGACAATTCTTATAATACCTAGAGCAATAATAATAGCTAAAAATAATGCCAATAACGATAGTATAATCATTCTAGTTACCATCACGCGATATTCTTTTATTATCTTAGGCTTATACGCTGCTTGTTCTTCTATAATAAAAAGTTTGATCTCTTCAGCAATAGCTGATACTTCTGGACCTATTTGATCTAAGTGACTGATTGCTTTATTGCGATCTTCTATCACAGATACAATCTGTGTAAAATGCTCAGCATAGATCTCTTTACTAGTTTGTATTAAATCTAAAAGTCTCTTTTCATCCTCACTGTCACTCACATTTTTAAGAAATGTTATCCACTCATCCATCTTGGCAAAGTCTTCAACTACATTTTTGACCCTATCCATTTCATTAAGTTCTAGAAATCTAGAAACTTGTAGTCTTGCTGTTAATAGGTGCCTCATCGCATTTCCCGTTCCATAAATAAGTGCTGCATCCTTTTTTAAGTGAGCCGACTCTAATAACTGCAACAAATTTTGTTCGATTTCCGGTCCCCTGCTCGCAAGCACATTATATAATACACTTCTTTTTTTATCCCCTTCAACAATTTTATTAAAGTCATTTTTATATTCTCTTGAACGTTCTAGGATTTGTTCCATAATCTTCTGTACTTCAGGATTATTCATGCTGCTTTTAAGCTCAAAAATAAATCCCTCCATTTTGTAAAAACGGCTTTCAAAAAGTTCTTTTTGTGAATCTTCTCCAAACTGTATAAAGTTCTCTGCTGCCAGACGCGTCTCAAGTAAATTGGCTTGGATTCTTCCAACTAACATCTCATTAGTTGAGATTTCTGCATACTGTGTAAAATGTGTATTAAGGTTATTCAAACTAAATAATGAGACCATTATTGCAATAATGAGCAAGCCAAGAATCATAGCAAAACCAATAGATATTTTCATCCCTAACTTTAATTTTCCAAATAAATTCATCCGAGCACTCCCCCTCTTGTATACGTATTTGGGTGACTTTTTCAAATAAGTTCCAGTACTTCTAGGACACTTCTAGCTATATTCCTCTCCTTACCTTTATAAGGAAAACTATGAATATGGATTGCTGGATTAAAATTTATTTCTATAATGGAGTAGTTACTCTCTGGATTCTCATACTCTTCTAGCATCATGTCTACACCACAAAACTTGGCTTCTACTGCCTTTGCAGCCCTAACAGCAATATCTTTAAATTTGACTGGAATACTATCGGTATAATCAATACTGTCTCCGCCGGTACTGATATTGGAGTTTTCTCTAAGATATATTACCTCTGATATTTGAGGAATATAGTCAAAGTCAATATTTTTTTGCTTTAAAAAGAGTGCACTGCTATTATCAAGCTCAATCTTTTCAAGAGGCGTCTTATACCCTTTGCCTCTTAAAGGGTCTTGGTTTTTAGCTGTCACCAATTCTCTTATCGTATGCATACCGTCTCCTTCCACATTAGCCGGAACACGGTGCAAAATACCTACTACCTGATCGCCTACTACTAAAAATCTATATTCTTTGCCTTTTGCAAATTCTTCAATAAGTACTGTATGATCATGTTTAAAGCCTATTTCTAGTGCACGCATAATATCTTCTTTTGAGGCACCCTCTGGGAAAATACTAATGCCCGTTCCAAAGTTCGTCGACTTTGGCTTAACAACAATAGGTTTACCTTCATATCTAGCAGCAGCAAGTTCAAGACTCTGACCTAAACTCAGCTCAATGCCTTTTGGCACATTAATACCGTTTTTTGTTAGTATTTTCTTAGTAACTGTTTTATTCTCCATCATTAACATTGTGATATAACTATCTTTAGAAGTTTTAGTCGCCTGCTTAACATACTCTATAAGCTCACCTTTACGAAATGCTATAAAATTATCTGACCTATCAAGCACATCAACATGAATACCTGTTTTAATAGCTTCTTTCATAAGAATCTGGGTAGATAGTTCAAGTTCCTCATAACCTTCAAGCTTATAACGGTTATGATAGGATTCTTGTTTATACCTTTTAGCCCACTCAATATGTGCTTCTAGATAACCTTGTTTTTTTGCTTTCTCAGTAATCTGATAGGCATAAATCTGTGAGCTTTGAAGTGCCTTTTCCATCATTTTGTCAATAAGCACCTCTTTGTCAAGTTCTAAAACAGCATTCATGTTTTTCATTTCTTCTAAGAGATCAAGCATCCACTCTACGCGGCTTTTCTCTTCGCCGTTCATTTTGAACATTATATCCTCTATCCCATTTTTTGAAATCAACTTTTGATTTTCAAGTGCCTCTTGCTGCCATTCTAAGTAATATGTCTCTTCTTTTAGCAGTAAATAGAGCATAAAAAGATGAATAAAATCTAAATCTTCTAAACTAATACCACCTTTTTCAAATGGATTAATATCTATACTCCTTATTTCAATGTATTGTATACCATCTTCCTTTAACGAATGTAAAAGATCTCTATTATCTTTAGCTTTGGGTCTAATTTGAGTATAGAGCTCTTTATGACTTTGTATCATATTTTCTTTTACAAAGTCTTCTATGCTTGTAATATAGCTTTCTAAACTTGTATAGTCTGGGTATAAATCTGTGTGATTTTTATAGCCACATTCTCCATTTCTATAAGAGATGGCTCCTGTATTTGAGAAACTATCCTCTTTAATGGGTAATAGCTTTTTAGTACATTCTTTTGAATAGCTTGAATGAATAATTGGAGCAGCCCCCATCAGATAAATAAGAAGCCATCTATATCTTAAGTAATTTCTTGCCACTTTAAGATACAGATTATTCTTAAAGCTTTTATAGCTTATATGAGGTTTTTGATGTTCATATAATTTTTCAAATAATGTTTCCTCAAAAGAAAAGTTGTAATGAATACCTGAGATAAGCTGTTTTTTGCCCCCGTACTTTTTGAATAACTTTTCTCTATATTCCCGTGCCTTCTTACATTCTCCACAATCGCTGTATTTAGCGATAGGAATATGTTCATCATCTGGTATATCGCATGGCATAGACTGTGGCCATAAGTATTCATCCCCTATTTCTAACACCACGATATCATAAAGTGCGTTTAGAAATGAATAGGCTTCCTTGGTTGTTTTAAATGCAGGCGTAATAAGCTCTACCTGACTTTCAGAGAAATCTGTCGTAATATATGGGTTTAATAATTTATCACCAAATACCTCTGGGTGATTAGTCACGGCAAGCTTGCCATCTGCTTTTACTCTAAGTGCCTCTCTTTCAATACCAAATCTCCCACTGAGGAGTTCTTCTTTATCAAATAATTCTTTAAACAGATAAAGCATCCTTATACTCCTTCCAAACTTTAAATTTATAAATTAAGTAGGCACTAACGCCCTTTAATACACTTGAAACTGTAATACTAAGCCATATGCCAGTTAATCCCCACAACGGCGCAAACAACATCGCCAGCGGTATACGCAGCATTGTAAAGATAATACTTATAGTCGCTGGAATTTTAGGAAGTCCAAGCCCTGTAAAGGTTCCATTAGACACCATTTCGATTGTGCCAAATATTTGTGTCACCCCTACTATTTTAAGATACTCACTTGCTATAGCAATAGTATTTTGTTCTTTAACAAAAATACTAACAAGTGTTTCTGGTATACTTAAAACGATCACCGCCATAACACTAGAATAGAGGACTCCCATTGTGAATGCTGCATCATAGCCTTTATTAATACGCTTATACTTCTTCGCTCCATAATTTTGTCCTACAAAGCTCGCTACTGCACCACTTAATCCGCTTGTTACCATAAGACCGATAGATTCTATTTGAAACCCAATCTTCTGTGCTGCTATAGCCCCTGGACCAAACCTTGCTATAATCCTCGCAAGTACAATGCCCACCAACGTAAATAATATTCTCTGAGTAGCCATAGGTATGCCAAGTCTTATAATTTCTTTCATTCTTGCATACTTAGTTCCTACCTTTTTCCTATATTTAAAGAAATCCTTTCCTTTTACATTAAAAACTATAAACATCACACTATTTGCAAAAAGTGTAGCTATCGCTGCCCCTAATATGCCTAGTTCTAGGCCATAGATCAGTATCGGGTCTAAGATAATATTGAGAATAAGTCCTATTGCGCTAATATTGAGCGCTGCTTTAGTATTCCCAAAACTGCCAAGCACCCTTACATAAAGCATATTAAAAAAGGAAAAGAATAGAATAGGTATATTCATAAGCAGATACAAATAGGCATCTCTTTCTATTGCGTGATCACCTAACTTTAAAAATCCAATGAAAACTTTTCCAAATACCAATAAAATAGCGCCATACCCTACACTAATTATAACATTTAAAATAATGCCTGCATTCATATATTCTTCTACTGCAGCATCGTCTTTCCTGCCCACTTCATGAGCAACCTTTATACCTGTTCCTGTGATAACTAGTGCATTAATTGCATAACCTAATGCTATAAAAAATCCTGATGAACCAATACTGGCTACCGCATCACTCCCTAGGCGCCCTACCCATATCATATCTACAAGATTGTAAGTTAATTGCAAAAATGAACTTCCCATAATTGGAAGCGCTAGTGCAATGATAACCTTTACAATATTGCCTTCTGTCAAATCAATCTTTTTCATGTACTCTACTCCTCGTGGTCCTTTAATATCAGCTAATTATTGCTTATATGACTTTAAAGCCTCTGCAACTAATGTCAAACTTTCAATGACTTGTTCTCTTTTATCTTCTGGTATAAGTCCAAGTATTTTCTTATAATAGCACAGGTCTCTGTCTTTTATATAATGATAGAGTTCTTCTCCCTGACTTGTAAGTGTTAAGCTTACATAGCGTCTATCTGAAGAGTTCGCAATTCTATCTATTAGCCCTGCTTCAACCATTCTATTTGTTGTACGGCTAAGGGTACTAGAATCTACCCCTAACGCCTCTGCAAGTTGTGCAATACATACTTCTTTTTTGTTTTCAAGTGCTGTAAGTATTTGACATTGTGCTAAAGTGATGCCGCAGCAGCTAAGCTCTTCTTTTAATCTCCAATTCATATTCAACTGAAGCTTCTCTACATTTTCTCTTAGTAACTTGATCTTTTGCAGGTCCATTTATTCTCCTCCCTACTCTATAAATGATATACCGGTATAATCTATTTAACTCTAATGTATGATACAATAGATGTATTATGCATCTATTGTATCACTTACTCTTTTATTGTCAATAAAATATATATTATTTATATTGCCTAAAGTATTTAGATGAATTAAGCATTGAATCTAGATTTATTTTATTGTATAATATAATCTCGAGATAATAAAAAACAGTCATACTATTGGGATGTGGCTCAGGTGGTAGAGCGCTTGTCTGGGGGGCAAGAGGTCGCGAGTTCGAGTCTCGTCATTCCAACTAATAATACACCAAAAAAGATATGCTTTTACGCATATCTTTTTTGGTGTATTATTAATAAGCAATCGTTATAGTGCCGCTATAATCCGTTGGTGTAACTTTAGAACCTTCTATTACGCCTTCTATATTACACCCCACAGCCGCCGTTACCTTATCAATATTTCTTAGGAGCAATGTCCATGGTTTGCCCACTCCCTCTGATGTAACTGTTAAAACACCGCTGTAATATACCGCCTTAACAATGAGTTCTATCTCTCCCTTATGGTCTCTTACAACCGCAGAGGCCTTCTGCCCTTCCTCAAGATGGATAAGCTGCACTTCAACACATTCGGCATAATCATATACAACATCATGATCATTATGACCTATCGCAATAAGTGTATTAGCTTTAACCATAAGCGGAATACTCATATAGTCATGGGTTTCTGTATAATACCGCCCCCCTTCTAGTGTCTTGCCCGTCAAAAAATTCATCCACTTGCCTTCTGGCAGATAATAGCTTACTTTTCCCTCATTATTAAAGATCGGCGCTACCATCAGCGACTCTCCCAGCATATACTGTGTATCCAAATATTTGCAGGCTGGTTCATTAAAATCCATTACCATAGAACGCATCATTGGATAACCTGTTTGTGAAGTATTATACGCTTCGTTATAAAGATAAGGCATTAGTTTACATTTTAAGTTAGTAAAATACCTCAGCACCTCTACTGCTTCTTCATCAAAAAGCCATGGCACACGGTAAGAACTGCTGCCATGCAGTCTGCTGTGTGTTGACAACAAACCAAATGCCACCCAACGTTTATAAATATCAGGACTTGCTAAGTTTTCAAACCCACTGATATCATGGCTCCAAAATCCAAATCCAGACATACATAAAGATAATCCACCCCTTAGACTCTCTGCCATTGATTCATACGTCGCCCAGCAATCTCCGCCCCAATGAATAGGGAATTTCTGTGCACATGCTGTAGCTGACCTTGCAAAAAGCGCTGCTTCATTTGCGCCTCGTTCTCTAACCAGCAAATCAAACACTGCTTCATTATATAAATAGGTATAGAAGTTATGCATCTTTATCGGATCTGACCCATCATAATAAACAACTTGTGTTGGAATTCTCTCTCCAAAGTCAGTTTTAAATGAATCTACCCCCATATCTAAAAGTGCTTTTAATTTTTCCTGATACCACTCGCTGGCAGCTGGATTTGTAAAATCTACAAGTCCCATGCCTGCTTGCCATCTATCCCATTGCCACACATCTCCATTTGCAAGTTTGACAAGGTAGCCCTTTTCCATGCCCTCTTTAAAAAGTTTAGATTTTTGAGCAATATAAGGATTGATCCATACACAGATTTTAAGCCCCTTATCTTTAAGGCGTCTAAGCATCGCCTCTGGATCTTTGAATACGCTTTCATCCCACTCAAAATTGCACCATTCCACTTCTTTCATCCAGAAACAGTCAAAATGAAAAACATGCAGCGGAAGATCACGGCTAAACATACCTTCTATAAATTCATTGACTGTATTTTCATCATAGCTTGTTGTAAAAGAAGTAGTAAGCCACAAGCCAAAAGACCAAGCCGGCGGTAAGGCAGGCTTTCCTGAAAGAGCCGTATAGTTTGCAATAACTTCACGCATATTGCTTCCACCAATTATAAAGTATTCAAGTTTTTCTCCTGGTACCGAAAACTGTACCCGTTCTACTTGCTCTGAGGCTACTTCAAAGGATACTTTTTCTGGATGATTAATAAAAACGCCATAATTTTGATTGGTTATATAAAAGGGGATGTTTTTATAGGCAAGTTCTGAAGACGTTCCGCCATCTTCATTCCACATCTCTACAACCTGCCCATTTTTAACAAAAGGCGTAAAGCGCTCTCCAAGTCCATAAACACATTCACCCACAGTTAAGCTTAACTGTTCTCTTATAAATTTTTCATCTTTTTCATTATTGATATAAGCCGCGCATTTAGGCAGGCTGCCAGTAAGCTTTTTATCTTCGTAGAAATACGCTATCGTAAAAACTTCTTTTTGAATAACCGCTTTTGTTTTTCCTGTGATAAAAGTAATACTCTTTTCGTCTTCTTCGTACGCTGTTTTTATATTTGACTGGATATTAAGAGGAAAAACCGGCCCTCTCTCTTTAATACCTTCAAAGTGATTGATACATACTTTAATAATGTTTTCTTGTGGAGAGCTTAACCGGATTGTTAGTGTCCCTTGATCCAATGTTTTTGCTCTTCCAGGTGCAAATTGAGTAAAGACATACACTGCGAGTGTATCATTTTCATGTTTTACATCAAATACTTGCTGTGGATGTAGTAGTGTATGTTTATCTTTGTTTAGCCATTGACCATCTGTAAATTTCATTTTTCAAACTCCTTTCTTAGCCTTTTACAGCTCCAGCTGATATACCGCCTACAATATGTTTTTGACCTAAAATAAATACAATAAATACCGGGAGAAGTGTTAGTACAATATTGGCACTTACGAGATTCCATGAGTTTTCAAAAGCTCCAAAGAAATTATAGACCGCCAGTGTCATAGGCCACTGCCCAGAATTATTTAAGAAATAAAGAGGCATGATAAAATCGTTCCACACAGTCATAAAGTTAAGAATAAACAATGTCGATAAAATGGGTTTTAAAAGGGGTATAATAACCGTTCCAAATAACATTATCGGTGTGCAGCCATCAATAACCGCTGCCTCATCAATCTCTTTTGGAATGGTATTAACAAAGCCATAGCCTAAAAAGATGCTAAGTGGAATATTCATGGCTGTATAAATGAGTATAATGCCTATTCTTGTATTCATTAAAAAAGTCAGTTTCATAACTTCCATAAGCGCTACATGGTTAATAGGAATGGAAATACCTGCAATCAAAAAGTAATAAATAAACCGATTAAATTGTGATCTGTTTCGCGCTAAAGTAAATACAGCAGCTGCTACAATTAAAATAATTATTACAGAACTGCTTGCCGCATAAAGTAAACTATTAAGAAAAGAAGCTACCAGCTTGCCTCTTTCAACAACTACCAAAAAGTTCTCAAACATCCACTCTTTTGGAAGTGAAAAAGACATACTATTGGCTTCTGCTTGGCTTTTAAACGCATTAAGTAAAATAACTACTAAGGGGATGAGCACAACTAAACTAATGCTCCATACAATGGCATTCATGATAATATCTGATACTATTTTTTTAGTTTTCATTTTATGCATCAACCTCCTTACTTTCCATAGATTTTACAATAAAATATAAAAGGCCAAGAACGATTACAAATAAAACACTAGATAAAGTAGTCCCCATTGCATAATTACCTTTTGAAAATTCTTTATAGACAGCGGTGTTAATAACCCCGGTGGCATTGCCAGGTCCCCCATTAGTAAGGGCATAGACCATATCAAATACCCGAAGTCCATAAGTTACATTCAGCACTGTTGCACTTACAAGTATAGGTTTTAAAAGCGGCAGCGTAATATATCTAAACTTATCTAAATAAGAAGCGCCGTCAATACTTGCTGCTTCATAATATGTAGGAGATATAGCCTGCAGCGCAGCAATAATAATGACCATAATATAACCTGCACCTTTCCATGTATCAACAGTCATAACTGTCCCAAAAGCAAGACTTAAATCTGTCAACCAGCTTTTTGCCATAAATTCCATGCCTATATCTTTTAAAAAGTTATTCACAAACCCATTGGAAGGATGGAGGAGACTTTTAAATACCAGGCCTACCACTAAGTAAGACATAACTTGTGGAGAAAAAATGACCAGTCTGTGAAAATTGCATAGCCTGATGCGCTTATTCGTCAGAACGAGCGCCATGCTAAGACCTGTTGCCGTTTTTAGTACAGTGGTAACCACTGTAAAAACCAAGGTATTCCAAATAAAAGTACGATACTGTGAACTATCTTTAAAAATGTCTAAATAATTTCTAAAGCCTACATAATTAATTTTACTGCTATAAGCATTCCAGTCCGTAAGTGAATAAAACAAACCTAACAAACCTGGCAAAAAGCACAACACAAAATAAATGATAATAGCTGCTGCGGCAAAATACCATGGATAAATCTTTTTTGTATTCATTATGTCTCTACCTCTCTTTCTGGTAAAATATCACGTTTATTAAATGATAAAAGTACCCAAAAATACGGGTACTCCTATCATTAACACTTATTTCCTGCCCTTATTTTACCCTCTTATTTAGCCCACGCTGGATCGTTCTGCAACCTAGCCTGTTCATCTCTTCTGTCTGAAATAATTTTAATAAGCTGCTCTGGTGTACTAGCCCCTACATACATATCCTCTAAATCTTTACCTACCTCCATCCACTGACTGTCTACATAGGAAACAGCTGCCTGCATAACTGTACCTTTTTCTAAAGAATCAATATAAGTCTTAAATTCATCAGGGTATCTTGAAGGTACTTCTGGCCAGCATATTTCAAGAAGTCCTGGCTGTCCTTCAAAACGTTTTTGAAGGTTTTCCGGTCTTGCCAAAAATCTGAAGAATTCCATTGCTGCTTCTGCATTTTTGCTGTTCTTATTAATAAAATAAGCATTACTTGCAGGGTTAACACCCACCATTTGATTGTCTGCCCACGGCATTGTAAAAATCCCAAATTGCTCAAGTTTCACATCTGGATGTTCTGCAATGACCTCAAAAGCCCAGCCAGCTTCCACTAGAACCATCGCAACCTGTCTATTTGCAAAAGCTGCTTTTGCATTTTCAAATGTATCACTTAAGAAATCTTTACCATAAAAACCTAAGTCCGCAAATTCTTTAAGCTGATTAACAATCGTTAAAAGCTCAGGAATATCACTTAAATTCATCTCATTATTATTCATTTTTTCATAAAGCCCTGGATGATTTTTAGCATACATTGGTCCCGATTCAAAGAGTGGAAGTACTTGATGCCACCCATTTTGTGTAGGCTCATAAACCGGGGTTATGCCAGCATCTTTAATCTTTTGGCATACGCCCTTAAAAGCTTCATAAGTTGTTGGTATTTCAAGATTTAATTCTTTAAATATATCTTTGTTATAAACATAAAACCACATTTTTTTGCCTGGGAAGGTAATACCATATACCTGATTATTATAAGATATAGATGGTAGCACATCTTTATCCATGCGGCTTACAAATTCTTCATTTGTTACAGGTACACAGTTTTCTTCTGGTAAAATTCTTCCGTTTAAACTGAGTGGATCCGCATCTACACAGAAAATATCTGGCGCTTCCCCTGCATTAAGCTTTACTTTAATTAAATCACGCCACTGGGCATCTGGTGAAATCTGAAAATCTACTTTAATACCTGTTTCAGCTTCAAATTCCTTGGCTAGGCTTTGTACAATACCTGTTGTCGGAAGACCTGATTGGTGAGACCCAAAAGTAAGTGTAATGCCTTCTTTGCTGCTAGATACACTACTACTTTCTCCCCCAGTTGTTGGTTTCGTTTCCTGATTGCTTGTCGTGCTTTTTGCCCCTGAGCATCCTGTAAAAATAGTAGCTGTCATTAACAGTGCAGTTGTCAATGCTAATACTTTTTTCATGCGCTTAACCCCTCCATTTTATACAAAATTTCTTGAAACTTTGTATGTTTTATTGTATATTTCAATAATACCTTTTATGTGATTAATTTAAAATGGATAAAATAGTTTTAGATTTTGCATTTTTTTGTAGCGCATTATATAATAAAAAATATTACCTAAACTACTTAAAGAGGTACTGGTCTATGAAAGGCAAATTACGTTCACAAAAAATGAACCTTTTTATTGATTATGCATTACTGATTACCCTACTGCTATCCATATGCTTTTTTATTTTTTATTTTTATTATAGAGAAAACATCTATAAAGATGCTAAAGCCTATGCTGATAACTTAAGTACATCTATTAGCAATTCTGTCTCTTCGGAAATTGATAAAATGTCCACGATTTCCATGAACATTATTTATTCAAGCATTATACAAAAAAATTTAGTTAATGTAGAAACCCTGGGGAGGGAAGGAAGCTCTCTTAATCCTGCTTATGCATCCTCCAGGGACAGTGTTTTAAATATTTATGATACTATTTCAGCTATTATAGGTCCTTTCCAAAGTGTACAACAAATTAATATCTACTCCCTTCAAGGCACCTGTATTGGTTCTGGCTTTCATCAATATACGGCTCCTGTCATACTGTCTCAAAAAGCTTGGTATGAGGAAACAATTAATAACAACGGCATTAAATATATTACTGCACCAGAATCTCTGGTTAATATGCCCTCTATGCCTATGAACTTTAAAGATGATAAGTTTATATCCCTTTGCAGAGTTTTTTTTGACGGTGCTGACCGCCCTCAGGGTATCGTACAGGTCATTCAAAACTGCAGTACTATATTCTCATTTGCGGAGCAGACATCTGCTTCCAATCCTACTATGCGTTTTTATATTTATAATGAGCGAGGCGAGCTGATCTACCCGTATGTTTCTAACCAAATCTCCTCTCTTGACTATAACGAATTGATTGTGGAAAATAATTTTAGCCCTTTTGAGAGTTACACTTTGGCTGACAAAGAGCAAAAGCTTAAAATAGCCATCACTTACGCTCCTATTTCTAACCTCGACTGGAAAGTCGTTGTTACTCAGCCTACAACTATACTACTCCAGCCGCTTTATGATTTTACAAAATATTTTATTTTTATCATTCTAGCAGGTATTTTTGTTACACTGTTAATTTGTTTTGTTGTAGCTAGTAAACTAACTGATCCTCTCCATAAACTAACGCTCGCTATTAAACAGGTTAATATTAATAACGTACTAGAAAAAAATACTTCTATCATGACATGTCCAAATAGCTCTATAGAAGAAATTCATGCACTCTTTAATTCTTTTAATTCTATGTATCATAAGCTTTGCTTATCTTCACAAGAAATTATGAGCACTAAGTCTGAGGAAACACGGGCTAAAATGTCTGCTACTCAAGCTATGATTAACCCTCACTTTCTTTATAATAACTTGACGACTATTAGTATCCTTGCTGAAGAAAAGAATACCGATCAGGTTGTTTTTATGTGCAATGCTCTGTGCGATTACTTCCGTTATATATCTGCCAGTGATGAACCTTCTGTAACACTCCAGACAGAAGCCCTTTATACAGAGAAATATATTGCGTGTATGCAAATACGCTTTGGATCTGATTTTAGCTATCATATTCAGATTCCCGAAGAGCTAAAAGCAGTACGTATCCCCAAGCTCATTATTCAGCCTATTGTTGAAAATGCTTTTAAGTACGCTTTTGATACAGCATCGCCTTGGCAGCTTAATATCTGCTGCGAAAAACTTGAAAATCGCTGGCTCATTCACATCACAGATAATGGCAAAGGCATGACAGAGGAAATGATAACTGAACTTTTACATAAACTTGAAAAACTTAAAGGCAGTCGTGAAATTACATCACTTAAAATAGGCGGTATGGGCATTAAAAATGTTTACTTAAGGCTGCTTCTGCTCTACAATGAGCAAGCTGTTTTTGAGCTTAAAAGTGCAGTGCAAGAAGGCACATGTATCACAATAGGTGGTCCTATCATTTACTAGGGAGGTTAATTATGCATACTGTAAGAACTTACAAATATATGGTAGTTGAAGATGAGTATTTGATTCGTGAAAATATTATTAAAAAAATTAATAGCCTTAACTTGCCGCTTGAACTCGTCGGTGAAGCCTCAAATGGCAAAGATGGCTTGGCGCTTGTTGAAGCACTTCAGCCCCACTTATTAATTACTGATATCAAAATGCCGCAAATGGACGGGCTTGAGTTTACCAAACAACTTCATACCACATATCCTTATATCAAAGCTGTTATCTTAAGTGGCTATAATGATTTTACTTTTGCCCAGCAAGCACTACGTTTCGGGGTCAAAGACTTCTTGCTCAAACCCATTTCTGTTGAGAATCTCAATACATGCCTTCAAAAGCTAGTTATTATGCTTGATTCTGAATATAGTCATACTGCTGCGCTTTCAGTAGATGTACATACGCTTAGCAAGGAAGAAATAAGCAATTTAATTGAAGTTTATTTACACGAAAATTTCAAAAAAGAAATCTCTTTAAGCGAACTTGCCCATAAGTTAGGTTTTACTTCCGACTACCTCAGTCGTGTTTTTAAAAAATACAAACAAGAATCCCCCATTAAATACATTACTAAACTACGTATCAATGAAGCTAAACAGCTTCTTATCAACTATCCTGATTTAGATATAAAAAAGGTGGGAGAATTAGTAGGTTACAATGACGCTTTTTATTTTAGCCGAGTCTTTAAAACCAATACTAATCTATATCCCAGTGAGTATCGTATTAAAAATCACAAGCTATAACCTATAGTGTCAAAAAGGACATTGTCTGCAAGCGAGGCTATTTATATCCCTTCTGCAGCTAATGTCCTTTTAATCTATCTAGCAAATTTAAACATATAGTAAGTGTACATAACTTCCCAATAAAATTTATCTATTGGCACACGGTTCATCACATAGATTCTATATAATTCCAGTAATATATTGTAAAGGTCAGTTGATCTTGGAACGTAATTTCCTTCTTCTACTATTGATCTTATGAACAAGTTAACTATTTGCATTATTTACACCCCATTATACAATCTGGCTTACTTAATATGTATTAAATAACCCCATTGTCTTATGCTCATTTTGACAGAGTATTTAAAAATATGCACCCTAAAAAAAGGCTCTTATTCTTTTCTAAATAAGAGCCTTTTCTTAATTATACGCCTAGTTTAACTTGTGTAGCCTTATGACAAGTACTGCATAAATAGGTTGCTGCATCTGCCGCAAACTCCTGTATTTCCATAAATTCTCCGCACTGTGGACAAGGTCTATAGCGTTTTAACCCATAGGGCAGCGAACCTGTTTTGTCATTTGAGTGATGCTTAGTCTCACTGGCTACTTTATCAAATTCCGCCATACGTTTAGACACATCTTCTGAGGTAAGGTTCTTTTCGGAGACTTTTTCAAAATCTTGCATTCTTTTTTCTATGCTCATGATCGTTCCTCCTGTATCTATAATGATCTCAAATCTTCCTACATTATAGCACACATCTTTTAGTTATAAATAGCCTTTAAGGAAGTAAAACACTTCCTATTTGCATCATCCCCATATAAAGTGTTTGTGTGAGATTTATAAGCTCTTCTTGTGTCATATCAAATAAGTATTGTACATTATCTTGGTTAAACACTATCTCTGATTTTTTGATAGCCTGCAAAGCATACTTACCTGAGAAATTAACAGTATGATCCATATAGCCACCCTTAAACCCTAGTGCTATCTTATCCATATTGATACTAATTTGTTTACTATTTTTATTATTTTGCATCGCGCCTTCTATTACTACAGATAACAAGGCTAGATCAGGTGTTTTTATTTCTGCGGCTACTGATAAATTATTTTCTTTCGCCTTAGTATTATAAGCCATATCTAATTTCATATTTGCAAGAGGCAGTTGATCTTCGTGCACCTCAAAAATCATATTATGTACCAGTTTCTCTGCACCCTCGCCATAATTACTGGTTGATGTAAAATTGAGCCCTGCTTGCTGCTCCTGATTTCTCATAGCTAAAGCTATTTGTACTTCATCCGTTATAAATTTATCACCCATAAGCGCTGCATCAAGTGCGATCTCTATCTTCTCCCCTTCTATAGTAACTGCTGTTTCAGAAGTCGCCTCAATGATCTGTTTATTTCCATCTATTCTAAGAATTGTTTTTAAAGCAAGCCCTTCCATATTGTCGATTGTCTTATTAAATTCTTCTATCTGTTTTTGTAGCGCATGACTTAATTTTTCACCCGCCACAGGTGACTGCATAGCATCCGCAGTCTCAATATAATTTCTAACGGCCTCATCTTCCATAACTATATTAAATATGTCCTTAATATAACTTTTAACTTCACTCTCTTGCATCGTTAATTCATAAGTTCTATAGCTTTTTCCCTGATCTTTTAATACGGCATTTGTTTTGCCATTATACTTTATATCTGCACTTTTAAATGCCTCTTCACTTCGCTTAGAAATATTCTCAATAAGTTGTTCATTAAAATTCTGATCCCCATACGTCTCAAAATAACTTCTAATTGTATTGTATTCCGCTTCGTCTATAGGCTCCCCAGTGAGCGCAAACAAAGCAGATTGGTTATAATCTTGTATAAAGCTATCTAGATTAAGTGCAATAGTCTTTTCAAACAGTTTTGGAATAGCAATGCCTATATCTGCGTTATTTTTATAGAAATCAGCTCTTACGAGGTCTAGAGCGCCTTGATTGATCGCAATGTTTCCCAGGAAATTTTTGGCCTCTCTATCTTTCTTTATTTGTCCTGATAAGCCTATCCCTCTTATAATCCCATTAATATATTCGGCGCCTTCACCTTCTATACTTTCTAGCTTTAATGCAAAATCAGTATGCACACCTTCACTTTGCATAATTTGCGTACTTAAAGCCCTTCCCGTTGCATCATCAATGGCTTTAGCTTCTTTTAACAGAACCTTTTGTGTATTTCTTAGTGCCTCTGCTACAAATACCTGAGGTAATACGACAGGAACAACTGCATTTGCAACGACTACTCCCACAGCACAGATGCCCACTGTTGCCGCTGCAATGATCCCTATTAATTTAGGACTTAACTTCTTCTTTACCGGTTGTTCTATCCTACTCCCTTGTATTTCCGGCCTCTCTTCTTGTCCACCAGCAAGCTCCGTAGTTACTGTATCATTTTTGCTAGCCTCCGTATCGACCGAGCTATGCTTCATATTATTATCTGTCATCATATTCTCCTATACTTTTTAATTTTAAAATTTTAAGATTTATAACCTATGTAAAACATTATCCTAAGATATTATTTTACCATTTAAGTCAATATCTAACTATACCATCTTATAAAAATGTATACCTCAACCTCCAGGTAATGTATGCCAATACCCCAATCCTTTTCTTTGACGCTTTTAAAAGACACTTGTGAAAGTCTATCATTCTCTGCTTTTGTTCCTTTGTTATATCAAGCTGGCTATATGTAGCAACTAAGTAAATCTCTGTGATATCCTTAAACGTTACTTCTCTAAAATCTATCCATTCATCTACCCTCACTGAAAAAACATGCTCTGTTTCACCCTCTGTAATAGAAATCTTTTGAAAAGCCAACAGCTTTAAATAGCATCTATAAAGATAGCATATTGCTCTTCTCGGTGCCATCTTCATCAATCTATATTTTCTTATCCTATATAAAATATAGATACTTAGTATAAGTACTGCACTTATGCTAATAGGCATTATTATTAAACGCTGTCCCCATACTTGAGTTTGCTTAAGGACCGCTATATCTAAATCTATCGTAGAGAAAGTCTGTGTATTACTTATAGCCTCTTCCATACTTATACTATTTTGACTTGTTATATTTACTTGTCTATAGGGAGGTGTAGCCTCCATCTTGATCCAACCTATCCCTTCAAAATAAACCTCTACCCACGCATGCGCTCTTTTGTTGGTTACAATATACACACCTTGCTTACTGTCACGATTTTGCGGCAGTGCATAGCCCTCCACATATCTGCAAGGTATCCCTATGTTTCTTGTTAATATTGCAAAAGCGGATGCAAAATAAATACAGTATCCTTTTTTATTCTCAAATAAAAATGTATCTACAAAATCTTTGCCTTCTTCTGGATTTCCTGGAGTCAGCGTATAAGTATAATTGGATACAAGATAGTCCTCTATCGCTTTAACCTTATCATAATTAGTCTCTTGCCCTTCTGTAATTTCATAGGCAAGTGCTTTCACTCTTTCTGGCAGTTCTTCTGGAAGCTGTGTATATGTATTTGTGAGCATCTTCGCATGTGCGATCCACTTATCAATCTCTTTTGCTTGAGCCATACCATCGCTTCTTATAGCATTATAAAAACCAACTTTACTTTTTCTAAGCATATCTTTAAATAGATCATCCTGATCTTGAGGTTCATAAAATTCTGTGGTATAAGAAAAACCTTTACTTGCTGGTTCTTCTAAGACTAAAGCATCCGAATCCATTAAAAAAACATCCTTCTTTTCACTTGTAGTTTTAAAAGACTCCATTTTGGACGGAACAAAGACTGACTTTGTACTTATATTCACAAATGTTACATCTACACGCTGTTTATGAAAGAAGACATCTAGTGTCTGATTCTCATCAGTTATCCATTTAATGACCTCTAGCATTTCAACTGTATCTTCAAATTTTTGAGTCTCGAGATTAATAGGTAAAGGTTCTTCTTTCTCACTGATCCATGCACCGCCTGTATAAATGCCCTTTGATACTGCTTTTAAATAAATAGGAGATGCTGATGCCACTTCGAGAACAATCACATCGCTTGGTGTGATGTCCCCTCCTAAAGTCCTATCATCTGTTTGAAATCCGGCTGAGCCAACGGAAAAATTCTCAGCGGCATAATAATAATATGTCTTGTGACTAAACTTATCTACTAAGTCATGTAGCCACTCGGCTTTATAAGGGTATGTACGGGCAAGAAGTGCAGCACATACTAAAATACCCGCAGCTATGCAGATGCCTGTTTTCATGAAATTTCTATAAGTACCCTCATTAGTCTCATCAAGTTGTTTTTGAAGGTCTATATATTTAGCTTTAAAAAAGTAAATCAAACATACAAACGCAAACATATAAAATGCATATTCACTAACCGCTTGCTGTTTTATGATTTCAAATAATAAAACAGATACACCACCTAAAAAAAATATTAAAAAACTGAATTTTTTAACTGTAAAAATATAAGTTATTCCTGCAGTACAAATACCTAACAATAGCACAAAATAGTTTATATAATAACTGTTTCCTGCTGGAATGCCCCATATAAAGTTTATACTCCATTCACCAAAGGCTATAAGCTCGTCTTGTACTGCCACCAAAAGATCTCCTAAAATCTTTTTATGGTATAAATAAGCCCCTCCCAAAAGCCCCATAACTGTTAAAGTAATAAGTGTTATTCTTAGAGTCAGCTTATTCATTAAAATAGCAGCTAAAACACCCAAAGTGCTAAAAATAATTGCTATAAGCTTTAGAGGTGAATAAGTAATTTCCATCCCATAGATAATAATATAGGTTATACTAAATGCCATAAGCCCCATTAAAATAAATGCTATAAGCCCATCCACTACTTTTCTTAAAATATTTAATTGTTTCATTTTCATTGTTATTAGCTCTCCAAAATAGTTTTAATATCATCCTGCATATGTACTTCATAAGTCTTTATACCAATCTCTTGCAGTGGTTGGAAGATTTCATCTGTTTTTACTTTTTGCTCTTCCTCTAAATGCATAAGTTCGCTTGTTGAAATATAGATTAATATAACCTCATGGCTTAGCTCACGCCAGATACCCATTTGTCTATAAAGTTTCTCATCAAGCCTTGACGTAATAAGAATAATATTGTTTTTTACGTGTTCTTCTCTTAAAGCTAATTGAAGCATTTCATCAAATGGCGTCTTACTCTCAAACTGGATCTTAAAGAGCGTATTATAAACAGTTTCAAAATGAGAATATTCTTTCGCACTCTCCCTTATCATATCACTGCCATTATGATAAATAAAATGGGTCTCTATCTGACGCAGCAAACAATAATTCAACACAGCTACACTAACCTCTACTATTTTATCTTCCAGTATTGTATTTTCTAAAATCCCATAGGCATTCTCCGTTAAGTCTAAAAGAACAATCGCCTGCATCGTGTCAGTGCTCTCATAATTTTTAACCATTATTTCATTTTTCCTGGCACTTAGTTTCCAGTGGACTTTTTTAAGACCATCACCATAGCTGTATTTTCTAACATCAGATAACACTCCTTGCTCTTGTCCTCTTCCACTTAACATACCTTCTAGATCTGAAAGTTTGTTGCTACTTACTGGAAACCTTTCTAGAGAGATAATTCTTGGATAAACGGTAATATACTTTGGCTCAAACACTTTATACCTAAAACTAAAAAATCCTAAAAAATCCTTTATTTTAATTTCTTTTAATCCTACCTCATAATAGCCCCTATACTGGCATTCTAAGATAAACGGATACGTACTTGAATCATTTGGTAATACAGCCATCTTTTTTGTTTTAAAATGTTGTGTGAAAACAGTATTGCCTCCATAAAATTGAATTTCGATATACGGATATATCATTTTAGTCTCATTGACAATCTTTACATTAAAAGTAACTACTTCACCTTTTGTAACAAACTTCTTATCTACACTTTGTATGTAGCTGAATTTGTAATAGACATACAACGTATAAACAAGAGAACTAATAGGGATCAGTAATAGGGTATAAAAAAACATAGAAGAAAAAAGACCTGGATAAAAGTAAACGAAAACTATAGCTGCTCCTAAAAACAAACCGTAAGCTACTCTATTTCTTAACATGACCATTCACCGTTGGCACCATAACCTTATGCATACTCTCTTTAATAATATCTGCGCCTGTTATCTTTTTAAGTTTAGCTTCTTGTTTGAGAATAACTCTATGTGCAAGTACAGGCAGTGCCATTTTCAAAACATCATCAGGCAGTACATAATTTCTTTTATTATAAAACGCCCATCCTTGCGCTGCCCGTAAAAGGTTAAGTGATCCTCTTGGACTTACACCTAATACAACTTCTGGATGCTTCCTTGTTTTTTCTATAATACTCACTATAAAATGATAAATACTTTGATCTACATAGACCTCTTTAATTCGGCTCGAAATTGCCATAATTTCTTTGCCTGTCGTTACAGACTTTAAATGACTAAGAGGATTTTGCATCTTAAACTGACTTAGCATATGGGTTTCTTCTTGAACCGTGGGGTAACCTATACTTATCTTCATGAAAAAACGATCTAGCTGAGCTTCTGGAAGCGGAAATGTGCCTAGGTATTCTACAGGATTTTGTGTTGCAACAACCATAAAAGGTTCTGGCATTTTATAAGTGTTGCCATCTACTGTAATCTGTCCTTCTTCCATAACTTCAAGTAAGCTGGACTGCGTTTTAGGCGATGTACGATTAATCTCATCTGCTAATATAATCTGATTAAGAATAACACCTTCCTTATAATCAAAATCTCCAGTTTTTTGATTATAAACCGAAAACCCAGTAATATCTGTTGGTAAAATATCCGGTGTAAATTGTATCCGTTTGAAAGTACTGTCAATCGACTTTGCAAGTGCCAGTGCCAAGCTTGTTTTTCCAACTCCCGGAACATCCTCTATCAGGACATGTCCTTTACAAATAAAAGCTACAACAATAAGCTCTATTACACTTCGTTTACCTATAATAACTTTTTCTACATTCTCAATTACATTGTTAATTATCTTAACGGACTGCTCCATCGTAATATCCCCCTAAATATCTTCAAAATAAACTATCCTAACTTAATCATATCATAAATTCTAAGTATTAAAACAAACATATCTTGCCAATAAAATTAGAGAAGATGCCTAAAGACTTAAATTACCTTTAGGCATCTTCTCTAATTTTCACTCTGCTATTTCTACTCTATTTTTACCGTTTTTCTTGGCCTTGTATAATGCCTGATCTGCTTTTTTAATCATTTCATATACAGTGTCGCTATGCTTTCTATTTACAGCAATCCCTAAACTAATAGTAACAGTAAGTTCTTCCTCGTCACTGCTTCTTACCAGCCTTCTATGCACATTACTTCTTATGCCATCTGCCAGCTTTATGGCATCTTCTCGTGTGATATGCGGTAAGATTATTACAAATTCTTCTCCCCCATATCTTCCAAATACATCTATTTCTCTGATCATCTCTGTACACCTTAGAACAACTTCAATCAGTATATCATCTCCAGCTGCATGGCCATATGTATCATTTATATATTTAAAATCGTCAATATCTATCATCATAACAGCCATGGTTTTATCTTCTTTTTTATGCTCCTCAAAAATAAGTTCAGCAAGCTCAAATACACGTTTTCTATTATATACTCCTGTTAAAGGATCTTTTATGGATTCACTTACAGCATTTTTCATCGTAACTAAAGTTTTAACCCTTGCTAAGAGTTCTTGTTTTTCAAATGGTTTTGTTACATAATCATTGATCCCGCATTCAAAAGCTAAACATATATTATTTAATTGACTATTAGCTGTAAGCATTAATATAGGTAAATCTATAAGGGTATATTTTTCTCTGACTTTTCGACATACTTCATAGCCAGACATTTCGGGCATCATGGCATCTAATATGATAAGATCAAGTTTTGCTACCTCAACAAGCCTAAGCGCATCTTTTCCATTAGTTGCAGTTACTACATAATAGTTATGAAGTGATAATTGATTAATAAGCACCTGAATATTAATAGGTTCATCATCAACGACCAGAATACGTAGTTTGCTTGTAGCATTATGACTCTCAAAACTTATGGCTGTTTGCGTGTTTATAAGCTGCTGGCTTGGTGATACTGCCTTATTCATCCTATCATATGAAAAATTACTTTTTGGCAGCGTAAATATAAAACTTGATCCTTTGCCAAGAACAGATTCACATCTGATGCTGCCCCCATGAAGTTCTATAAGCTTTTTAGTAATACTTAGACCTAAACCTGTTCCGCTATACCGCCTTGAAGCTAAAAAGTCTATCTGCTCAAAAGATTTAAAGATCTCTTCTATTTTGTCCTCTGCAATACCTATCCCTGTATCTTGTATAGTTATTTCAATGAAATCTTGTGCAAGTTTTGCACTGACCGTAACCTCTCCTTTTTCAGTAAACTTAATCGCATTACCTATGAGATTATACATAATCTGCTGAACCCTGGCTTCATCTGCATAGATATAAGGCATGTCTTTTAATATTTCATTTTTTAATATAATCTGTTTAGTCTGATCTGTCATTTTTAATACCGTCATAACATTATCAACCAGTCCATATAAATTCACAGACTCTAATGATAACTTAATATCACTATTCTTAAGCTTCGAATAGTCTAGTATATCATTAACAAGATTATTTAACCTTTTACCACTTGCCAAAATGATACAAAGACTTTTCTTTACTCTATCAGGTATTTCTCCAGCGGCACCTTCAACAAGTGATTCGGTAATACCAATTATGCCATTTAAAGGCGTTCTTAATTCATGGGAGGTATTGGCTAAAAATTCATCTTTTAATTTATCTAGGGATAAAAGCTTTTTTGATAAATTATCTACTGATATAAATGCATCAGCATATATTTTTGATAATAAAATGGCTAAAGCAAAAACAAAAATAATTGTGCCATAAGTCGTCATCCCATAAACCAAACAAAAACGTTTCATATTACTTACATATAAAACATCATTTATCGCTGATAGCAGCATAACTAGCATAGCAAAGAGCATAATAAAAGCACCTTTTCTTTTATAAAAAGCAGCTTTTAGAATAATACTCAAATAATATATGCCACATATTATTAAAACTAAATTATTAATACCACGTAAATAACCATATATTGAATAAGGCAGCGCTATTGAAATAATAATCATACCGATACAATAAGCTTTAATAGCTTTCAAAACATTTGCAGAACACTCTGAGGTATAAAGTTCATAAATAAAACTCCCAAAAAGCAAAATACATAACAAACCACCTGCTGCATTTAAAAACTGAAATACTTTAAAGCTCGGTGTTATAAAATGACTTACCAGCAAAGCTTCATTTACGTATAGTGACCGAAGTGCAATCGTTACACATAATAATCCAAAATATAAAATATATTTCTTTCTATGTAGAAAGCTATACAATAAAATATGATATACGCCCATCACTATGAGACATGCAAAAAGCATCATTTCTCTAAGCTGATCATTTTTTTCCTTATATCGTATAGCTTCAGCACTCCCCATATATAAAGGCAAATGCGTCCCGCCGTCATAAAAAACTTGATATGGAATCTGTATAATAATTTCAAAATGATTAGACTTAGGTTTAAAGAAGATATTCCTAGGTTGTAACACTGTACGCTTCCTGCTTGTATCATTTTCCTTTATATCTAAAAGCTCATCATCAACCATGAGATTATAAGCTGTTAATGAGTAGGGGACTCGTATTCCCAATACTTCAGGTTCATGCTCTTTATTTAATCTTACTTTTAATTTATAGGTTCCATATGCCATTTTATCTATTTTTTCATTATTAACACTATAGTTTTTCCAATTACCAGGTACATTGATATAACCCGATAAAACTGCATATCCTTGATCATCATGGAAATCTTCGTATTTTAGTAACTGTTTATAATAAAACTCCCACATACCACTTAATTGTATACTGCCATTTTTATCAAAATCCCATTTATCTAACTCTAATACACCACTTTGAACAACTGGTATTTTTTCAGAATAATTTTTATCTTTATTAATGAATACAACAAAAAAACTTAATAAGCCTATTATTAAGATACTATATATACTGTACCTATTTAGTCTTTTTAAGAAGGGATGACCACTGTTCTGCTTCACCTTATCCTCTCCTATTGATTCATATTTATGCTATTCTATTATTTTCTGTTATTTAAAGTTAAGCCTTCCTATGTTTTGTAAATCCTTAGAGGTACTTATATCCTTTGGAGATACACATGCAGCAACAGGATATGAAACAAAATCTAAAATATTATATTCTGCTTGTTTTGCTTTATGCCATATATCTATAAAATTCTGCTTTGCTTTTAATAACTCTTCGTCAATTTCATTTAATTTTCCACCATCATCTTGTAATCTAGCACTCATTTCTAATGCCGAAATATTAAGCTGATATTTTTTAGCTTCATCTGCTTCATCAAAACACCTATAGACGAGTTCCGAACAAACCATTGGTGTTTTCCCCTGATCAAGTAATTTAAATATATAAGCCGCTGCATTATCAAGTATCTTTCGCAATATTTTTTTAGTCATAGGATCAAGTGGTATTTGACGTGTTACTGTTAATACGGCTAATAAAATCAAATGATCATATGCATATTGAAGACCTTCTGCCACATAGTGACTACCTACTTGATCAATGGGTTTAAACGGATAGTTTTCATCACCTATTTTATGATTACTTTTATTAAACCGGAATACATCAGTAAAGATTTCTTGTTCAAGCATCGTCAGCGGATTGCACGCTACCCCTTGACTAGTTGCCTGTATAACAGAATGACTACCATCAACAACGCCTATATAGAGGGCAGAATGACTATATATCCCCCCATCAAACAACTCAATTAGATCAGATATTAAACCATCTCCCCTGCAAAGCAGTATATCACCCGGAACTAGATTTTCAAAATTTAAATAATTCATATTTTTACCTCTTTATTTTTTATTATACTATACCTCATCTTTTATTTGTATATATTTATCAGATAATGTAAAATAATCTATCAAACAAAAAAAGCAAGGCATTTATAACCCTTGCTTTTTACGGTATTATTGTCATCTATTCTTTAGTATTTAAATCTATTAATTTGTTCCTGCATCTGTTCAGCTACTCTTGCTAAAGATTCACTTGCACTTGCTATTTCTTCCATAGAGGCTGTTTGTTCCTCTACTGCTGCAGCCGATTCTTCTGTCGCCGCTGCGTTTTCCTGTGATATAGCAGATAAATTCTCAATAATTCCTATCATTTCATTCTTCTTATTCTGCATGTCTTGGCTCGACTTATTGATTGTGACTATTATTTTATTTATTCTTTCAATAGTCTCGTTAATTCCTTCAAACTTTTCATGGGTCAGCTCTACACTCTCTGTTTGAGAGGCCATATTTTTTCCCACTTCTCGCATTGTTTTTACAGCACGTCCACTTTTAGCAGTCAGCCCTTCAATAACAGTCGTAATCTCTTCTGTAAATTGATTGGATTGTTCTGCTAGGTGACGTATTTCTTCTGCCACTACTGCAAACCCCCGCCCTGACTCTCCTGCCCTAGCAGCCTCAATAGCAGCATTTAATGCAAGCAAATTAGTTTGTTTTGCAATACTTGTAATCATTTGACTGGCTTTTGCTATTTTTTCAGCGCCTTCATTTGTATTAATAATAATTTCATACACTTCTTTTGATGAGTTATTACTAATTTTAGTCTTTTCTACTAGGCTCTTTAAAATCTCCAAGCCTTCATCTTTTAATTTACTCACTTTATCTGTAGAATCATTGAGGTTCTCAATATATTGCTGGTCTTCTTCTATTATTCTGCTTAATTCATTAATATGGGCAAGGCCGCTTTCTGTGTCCTTTGCTTGTGTAGTTGCACCTTTAGCTATTTCTCCAATAGTACCAGCTACTTCATCTGCTGCTTGTGCAGACTGCTGACTAATAGCTGTTAATTCCTCTGAAGAAGAAGCTACCTGACTTGAAGCATCAGAAATTTTATTAATTAATTCTATAAGCCTATTTTGCATATTTACTAATGCATTAGTAATAAGCCCTATCTCATCTTTTCTTTTTAAATACATTGTTATTTTGCTGTTTTTCTCAAGGGTCAAGTCATAGTTTGATAGTTTTTTAATGGTTTCTAGCAGGGCAATAATCGGTTTAGTTATAGCGCGGCTCAATAAAACTGTGGCAAATAGTCCAAAAGCTAAAATGAATAAACTCGTAACCAATATACCTTTTTTAAGGTTTTCTAATGACAGCGCTGCCTCATCTTGAGAAATAGTTAATAAGATATTCCACCCAGTTTGGGGGATTTGTGAAAAATAAGCATAGTATGTATCTTTACCCTCACTAAATTGAAACTTACCTTGATCTTGTGTTAACATAATTTTGCTTTCTGCAGCTAAACTCGTATTCTTATCTTCTGTAATACGCGTTTCCATTACCTTGGCATCATTATCTGTTACAATGTAAAAACCTGCTTGATCTATTAGATGTGCCTTACCTGTATAACCAACTTTAATATGCTTAATGATATCCTGCAGTGCATTTAAGTCCATATCGCTTGTAACAACGCCTTGAAATTCATTATTTTTATAAAACGGCGAAGTTGCTGTAATCATTATGATACCGGATACCTCATCATAATATGGTGCTGTCCATACTACATCATCCCGAGCGTCTTTAGCCATCGTATACCAATCCCAGCTTGGATAGTTATATTCTTCTGACGCATATTCTTCAGTGAATGTAACTTTTCCGTTATCCTTATAGGCATACGGCCCAAAATATTTCATATCCTTATTATATTTATACGGTTCGTACCATACCCCCGTCCCCAGCGTTTTTTCATTAATCAAAGGATAATTTTTTAATAACTCTATATATTCTTCTCTTATTAGCCCCTGGCCTATAGCTTCAACAGTTTTAGCTAAACTATAAACTACTTTTTCATGTGCAATTAAATGATTTTCTATTTCATAGACCGTCTCTGCCATTTGATGCTGCAGTTTGCTTTCTATCTCTTCTTCAACTGCCTTTTTGGCAATACTATAAGTAATCATACCAAATATGCCGCAAATAAGACTTATAATAATACCAAAAGATATGATTGATTTTCCTGTTAATCCTTTAAACATGTTATCATTCCTCCATTTAGCTAATTTTATTATAAAGGTAATCCCTCAGATGTGCATGTAAATGTATGATGTATTTTTATAAGCGAGTGTTTATTTTAAAATATACATTAATTCTCCATTTTTCTACATTATTACTATATCATCTCAACCAAAATTTGTAAATTAGTAAATTATTCATATTCCATTTAGATTTCTAGATTTACAATTAATACTTATTTTAAAGCAAAAAAACAAAGCCTTGCTGTCTGCAAGACTTTGTTTTTACTTTAATAGCGTTCCCGGCGGGAATCGAACCCACGGCCTTTCGCTTAGGAGGCGAACGCTCTATCCTACTGAGCTACGGAAACAGATACGATTTAGTATATACAACATATTGACCAGATGTTGCCTTAGCTAGTCAACATTTGGTCAACAATTATAAGTAGGGTTGGTATCTTATTGCAACTATTATAGTACATTTTTATATGCTTTTCGTCAAGTATTTATTTAATAATAATACTTCCTTGAAGCCAGCACGTTCCCATAAATCTCATGCCAATGCTCGGTTCTCCTACCAACATATTCTTATTAATCATAATCTCTAGGGGCATGTCATTTACACTTAATACAAATAAGTACATTTCCTCTTTGGTCTTATTATTTTTTCTTGTACTAATACCTGTTATTTCCCCAAGTATTGCATAAGTGGCATCTACTAAAGTAGTGGGTACAAAATAACCACTCATAATAGAAAGAAAATCTTCTTCCATCATACGTTCTTTAAGCTGTTCATCTAATTCTCTTTCTTCTTGTTCGAGCTGCTCTTTGGCCTCTTCATCACCTTCTCTAGCTCTTTGAATGATTACCTTAAGTTTTTCACGTTCTTCTTTTTCAACCACTTCTTCTTCTTCATTTTTTTCAATAGGAAGGATGATCGTTCCCTCCATAGCTAAGCCTACCATTTTAACTTCGTTAAAAGTGCTCCCCGCATCAAGTGTTTCTATATACTCAATAACATTCTGAAGCCAAAATATAAATTGCATGCCAGTTTCTTTTTCTTCACAGACTGCATAATATGTGTATTCATCATCTATACATTCTACCATCAAATCTTCCACTTGCACTGTATGATGTGATTCAACATAGGGCTCACATTGTTCTACTTGTATTTTAGTATCTTTTTGACCGGCTTTAACTACTATTCTTACCATAACGTAAGTATCGTCTGCAAACATCTTTGAATACTCTGCAAGTATATCATTATTAGCCATACGACTTGCGACTTGCCTCGTCGGCGTATCTAAGATTTCGCCGACTATATCTTCTATCTTATACTCACCATCTATTTTTGAAAATCCTACCGCTGTAATTGGAGATTCCATATTCATCCCCCTCTCATTATATCGATTAGCATAATGACTTATTATACTTTGAAATATCCTCTTATAAATAACTATCATTTTTATTATACATGAGCTGATTTATAAGTTTCAAGTCATTTATTTTTGCTCTTTATAAATATATCTTTTCATTGATTATAATATGAATAAAAAATTTGATAAAAAACAAAAGCTATGATGTCACTCATAGCTTTTTATCTTTACTCTAACATAATCCATTGATAATATCATTTAACGTATCTGGATAGTTTGTAATAATTGCATCTACCCCAAGGTCAATCATTTTTTTCATATCACTTATCTCATCTACTGTCCAAACAGTTACTTTTTTTCCTATACTATGAATAGTCTCAATCGCTTCTAAATCTGCAGATTCATAACAGAAGCAAATAGCATCTGCATATCTATAATCTCTTATATCCCAAGATACTTCTCTACAAAGAAGTCCAGTCTTTATACGATCATCAAGAAGTTTAACACGCTTTACTGATTCACCATTATAAGAATGAAGTACAACTTTGTCTTGAAGGCCAAACTCTTTAACTTTTTCCACAATCTTCTCTTCTATGCCTTTGTATTCATCTTCACTATTTTTGATTTCAATATATAATCTCACATTATATTTCTTAACCAGATCCAGCGCCACGTCCACTAATGATATTTTTTCACCTTTATATTTAGGGTCATACTTAACACCTGCATCAAACTGCAATACTTCTTCTAATGTATAATCTTTGATAAAACCTGTCCCTGTTGTTGTACGCTCTAGTCTACTGTCATGAATAATAACAAGCTTGCCATCTTTGGTCATATGAACATCTACTTCTATTCCGTCACAGTAACCCTCAGTTAACGCTTTAACAAATGCTATATTAGTATTTTCTGGGTATTTTCCGCTGAAGCCCCTATGTGCAACATTGAGTACTCTATCCATCTTCTTATCCTCCTCATATATTCATAATTATTTAAAATAACCTTTATATTTAAAAGAACTTAAGCTTATAAGCTAATTATATACCTTTCTATAGCATGTCACAATCATTTCTTATGTTTTTTCGCTTTTTTTGTTCTCCGTGTATACAATCTATCTTCATCAAAACGTTTATCCCACACAATAAATCCATATCTAATTTTGTGATAATATACGCGTTGCAGTTAACTCACTATACTCAACATGCATAATACCACAGTAAATATAGTTGATTTATCAAACAAATTGCATCAAAATTCGGAATCAAAAATAAGTCTTTTTTCATGAATACTTTTATACATGGGCGGTATTTTAAATAAACATACCTTATGTGTACTTTTTATCTAAATTGTACAGGCGCTACTTCTGGTGTAATCTCTTTAAATATAAATCCTTGTTTTTTCAATCCCTCTATTATCTGAGGAAGAGCCTCAACTGTTGTAGCCTTAACTGCTGCATCATGCATAAGTATAAAAGCATGATTTTTATCTTTAGCCCCTTCTAAAACTGAATCTATAATAACCTGTACATCTTGATTACTTTTTGCGGCATCCATAGAATCTACATTCCAATCATAATAAATAAAACCTTCTTCTTTTACCTTGGCAATGATTTCCGGCATAATATCCGTACGGTTATATCTTTTGCTTACACTATTATTTGATCCTCCAGCAAACCTCATAAGCGTTGGTTTTACCCCAGTTATATTTTGAATAAGGTCAGACAATTGATGAATATCTGCCATAAAACTTTCTACACTCTTATAAATCTCATTAAATTTATGCGTATAGGAGTGAACAGCAAGCGTATGTCCTTCATCAAATATTCTCCTGTAAATATGCTCTTGAGCCGGATCACCCACTACAAAAAAAGTCGCTTTTATCCCATTAGCCTTAAGAAAATCTAATATTTTAACGGTATTTCTGCTAGGGCCATCATCAAATGTTAGATAGGCATATTTCTTATTTGCTTCTTCTGGATCAATAGTTACTTCTGGGTTATCCTTTATGACCTCTTCGAGCTTCCGTTCTAGCTCCGCAACCTTATTTTTAAGATCTTCTTCTTTATTTTTAACTTCCTCTGCTTCTTTTTCTAAGTTAGTTTTATCTAATTGCAATAAATTTAATTCACTTTTCGTTTGATTAAGTTCTTGTATCTTATATATTGTTTGCTGGGCTAACAACCCCGCTGAGCATATGACAATAATTGATAAAACCAAAAATACAAGAACCTTTTTGATTTTCGACTCCTTTTTTGTACGCAGTTTCATAATCTCCACCTCTTCTTAATGTGCTATTCTTACTTGCTCGTCTAAGTTTGTACGCCTATTTTATTATTCTTTTAACATTGAATCCGGAATAATGATGGGATCAAATCTAAGAAGCTGCTCATTAAGTTTATCTAATTGCTTTTCATAAAGTTCTAATTGTTCTTTAGATGTATCTATCTGTTGTTGTAAATTCGCTGTATCTTGTTTTACTGTTTCTATATTAATTAGGTTTTCTCCTACTATTTTACCAACATAAAAAAAACCACTTGTTAATCCTACTGTGGCTGCTGATCCAATAATTGTTATAGTTATTAATATAATCAAAAAAACATTTTTCTTACGTCTTTTACCTGAGCTGATATAATACGCCATTTTATGTGTTTTCCTTTCTTTCAAACTGTATAGTAAAGTCTCTTTTTAGATTATACTATGTTTTATTGTTATTTTAAATACCTATTCTATACTATTAATTGGTATTTTATAACAAAATTTTCTACATATTTCACCATAAACTTCTAATAGCTAAGGTTTGTTCTTTAAAATAAATAAAAGCCCATAAATTTCTTATAGCTACAAGAAATTCATGGGGTACTATTTAAATATTATCAAATTCTATATCATGTTTAAGTATTTCATCAATTCTTTTTTCCATTCTATTAATGTCAAAACCAGCTTCTTTTTTTATGCTTTTTCTAAGCATTGGGCCAATTTGTAGCATATCATCCTTAATATCTTTTAAGAGTTCAAGAGCTGCTGCTGCTTCAAGCTCCTCTCTTGGAACCTCTAGCATATTTGCTAGAATTGTATTCTCTGTTCTCGAGGCAATCAAAGGGTTCTTTATATCCTCAATATATACTACAGTCCGTCTACCTGGACCCCTTTCATCTTCTATAGGCTCAAGACTTACAATTTTATCCGATCTCACAAACTTCCCATATCCCAAAGGAATCATAAAGTTTTCTCTTACCTGCATAGCTATCACCTCAGTTATTCGGAGTTCTAATCTTAAAATTAGTATCTCCGTAAGCGGGACAAATATACTCTCTAGTTATCCCATCACACTAACTTATCGAAGTATATTTGATGTTTTTTAAGATTTATATTAAAAATATTTTTTTATTATAAATAGAACACTTTTCTTAAAAAATTAATATTATAATATGGAAGGAGTTGATAAAAATGGAATCAAAAGGGAATATTCTCCCAGATGTACAAAAATTATATGATGTATGTAAAAAAATGATGTATTATCATGCCGTTATAAGAATGCAAGATGGAACTGAAGTAGATGGTATTATTATAGGTTTAGAACCTGACCATGTTGATGTTCTTATGGGTGAGGATGTAATCTATCGAGAAGATGAAAACCAAGAAGGTGAAAATTCGCAAGATGGAAACCGCTATAATAGACAGATACCATATGGCACTCCAGCTGGTAGGCCTAGAAGGGTTAGACGATTTAGACGAAGGAGATTTCCGCTAGCTGAATTATTAGCCTTAACATTATTACCTTATCCTTATAACATTTCACCCTATCCTTATATTTCACCCTATCCTTATTCTCAGAGTTATCCTTATTATCCTTATTAAAACATGAAACTAAAAGATAATATTAAATTAAATACTTAAGTTGTTAAGGGTAAGCGTATCATTATGCGCTTACCCTAGTTGTCTTATAAACGATAAATCAGTTCGTTTTAAGGTTTGTTGATTTATAAGGAAATTTCATTATTATTAAATAACAAAGTACCGCATACTCTACTATAAATTTGGACATTTTAAATTGTATAAATCTTACTAGTATCTAGAGGTGCTCTATGGATGATATAAATAAATTCAAATCTTTACTCTCTATTATGCTGTCAATTATTGTTGTATTTTCTTCAACTGTTATAAGCGCAACTTCGGCAGCACCTATGTTTCCACCCCCTGCTGAACATCAAAAAAACATCTATCAATTCATTAGTGAAATAAAAGCTGCCGAAGACCAATCGGCTGCTATTACACAGGCTATTTTAAAAAACTCAGCTGCTCCCAATAACCAAATTCCACTCCAAATCAATGCAATTAGTACTGATTTACAAGAACTTAACCAAACAATCGAAGATTATGCTGATATAGTCCAAGGACTTAGCCCTGAAGATAGACACGTACGGCTTACTTTTAATGTTCTTAATCTTGTTAGAAGTAATTTGTATACTCTGAGTTTATTGGCACGCGCAACAACTGATATACAAAGAATCAATCTTCTAGATGAATTTTTCCGTACAAGAAGAAATGCTTCAGACACACTTACAATATTGGAGAATTCTCTTGAAAGATATAAAGCTTAACTTTTTAAATACCTTTTATGTATTATTTCTAAACCTAGCTACTTAAAATAGGTATATTTTATTAATTACGGAGGTGCTACATGGAGAATAAAAATCTCCTTAAATTATTAGTATCTATTATGTTATCAACTGTTATTATCTTTGCCAACATCCCCTTATATGCTACTAATGGCAATGATATAATAATTAGCGATGCTAAGCATAAACAAACTATTGAGGAGTTCCTGGGTGAAATAAAAAATATTGAAGGTCAAGTTACTGATATAGCACTTTTAGCGCTTAAGAGCTCATCCACTCAAGATGGTCAACTTCAATCACGCATTAATTTAATTGAAAATAATATCCAAAGACTTAATAAAATAGTTCAAGACTACTTAAAAACAGTTCCAGAGGTTGGTGAGCGAAACAGGCATGTTTTACTTACTTTTAATGCGCTTAATCTTATTAAGGGCAGTTTATATATTTTAAATTTACTAGTAAATATAACCGATGATATAGAAAGCTTTGAACTATTAGAGGAATATTTTTACTCAAGAGCAACCGCACTTGATACACTTGAAATACTTGAAGAGATCCTCTCAAAATTTGATACTTAATGTTCAAAGTTTACTCATACCATCTAGCCTATTTAGTAAAGCATTAAAAGTTAAAAAAGGTCATAGGACTTGCGTATCATTTGATACGCAAGTCCTATGACCTTTAAGTAACGCACGCAGTAGGATTCGAACCCACGACCCTCTGATTTGTAGATTAGTATATTTTATAATATATCATTAGTAGTGGTTTTTCCTTATTTATCAATATTTCCGCGGCTTTCACAAGCTTTTTTCGCCCAATGATTTTCTGCCATTTCCCCCACTTACTACACATCTACTACTCACTTATTACACACTTAAATATTATTTCTTGCAAATTAAATATTTATTGAATTTATATTATAATTTTATTTTACTACTTCAATACTAAGATGGATTATACTTCTACAATATAGTTGTAATAATAAATACATCAAGCTTGTTTTTTAGTGGCTGCATCATGAATTTCTTTAAATATTCTATCCAAAGATATAAAAACAACAAATATCGTAGCTCCTAATAAAAATAGGAATTTATCCTCATTAACCTTTTCACCCAAAAACCCCATATATTCATTATAAGACTTTTTTATATTAAATATTAAATATGCTCCATATACAATAACTCTTTTTACACTTACAATTTCTTTTCTTGAGTTAAATCCAAACTTAATGTTCTTTTTTAGCTTTGTATCTTGGTCATCTCTTATATCTATTTTCATGATACTTCCTGTAGTAAAATATATCCATGTAGCTGTTATTATAGGTACACTCATAATTTGAATAAAGTATGTAGATATAGGCCAATCAAAATTTTTACCTAATACTGGTATAGATAAAAAGATAAGCATGCACAGTGATAACATACTAAGACCTGAAGGAAATACCTCTATAAATGGAGAGGTGAATACCTTATCAAGAAATTCCACTATTTTATTTTTATCTGAAAATATTTTTTTAAATAAGCTATTGGCATGCTTGTACTTTTTATTAACGGAAAATATTATACTAGATAAAAGTACATATGATAAAGCAGCCAATAGATTAAAGCCAATAGAAAAAATACGATTAACAAATATTGATATTAATGAAACCATCATTAGTACTATATATAGTATTTCTAATAGAATCATATATTTTCCACTTTTTATTTTCATAGCTATTTTTTTCCCTAGACGATCCAATCCCATAAAGAGATATTCTATAAGGATAATTGTAAATAAACATAATAAAGCAAATACAAATATTATAGCTAGAATAACACAAGCATTCGTCCACATCCAAAATTCTCCCTTATATTTAGCTTATAACCTTTTAAAATAATCTAATTTATCAACTTCTATCTTTAGATTTTCAATAACCCTATACATACAGTATCTTGAGCAGCCTTTAGAAACTTTCTTTTTACAGCAATATTTAAATCTACAATAAAAGATTAGTATTTCAAGATCTGTTATATATACTATTGATCACTAAAATATTATTTATTTAAAATTTGTAAATAAATAATCAAATTTTTCATCTTTAATATCTGTTATAAAAAAGCTTAAACTATCCCTTATCGATACCTCTTTATTAGATAATCCTACTTCTTTTCTCATTAAATGCATTAATTCGCCTAACTTTAAAATAAGTAAATTTTTATCATAACTTTCTTCATTTCTGCTAAATTCATTCATCTCAACAATCTTCTTAATAACTTTATCAGACCCATAGATTATAACTCCTATCTGCATTTCCATCCACTCTTCTTTATCAAAAGGGATTTCGCCCTTTTCAAATAAATCTGCATTTGCCAAGACTTTCTGGAAAATGGAAAGATAATTCTCATACTTTATTTTCCTTTGTTCATGAACTTTAAAATTAGTTTCTTTTCTTTTTGTTAGTGAGAAAATGCTAAATGAAATAATCGCTCCAATTACTATTGACAATGTGGGCACAATTTGTTTAATCAATTCTAGCTGTTCAGTAGTTGATAATGAATTCCAAAACCCTCCCATTTGTTGACCTCCTTTAAACATTTTTTTAAGTGTAGTCAATTGATTTCAAATAATATTCCTTTAAATTCACTGGCTACTAATTATATTCATTCAATCATTTTCTGTATCGGTCTTGCCCCATTCGAAGAGATATGCGCAGTAAGCTGAGGTATATCGTTAACTAACGTTGAAAATGAGAACATAGAGCTCATTCTGTGTTTGCTTTTTTAAATCGTTCAAACTCTATCCCCCAAAACTTTATCTTACTTGCAAAGGGCGTTAGTATTAATCCAACTCCAGCTCCCAAAATCACCAAATCTGTTGCGTTAATATCTATTACGAATAGTTTTGATGAAATCCCAATTACAAAAATTAAAATCGCCAATAACCAACATACAACCGAAAAATTATCAATCGCCTTTAACTTATCCTTTTTAGCTTGATTTACTTTTTCTATGAGTCTAGCTCTTCTTTGAAGATTATAATCTAGACTCCTCAAACTTATCGTTTCTTCTGTATCAGAAGAACTAGTTGTATCAATCTCCATAACTTCAAAAAAAGGTTTATGTTGGCTAGGAAAAACTAAGTATGTAGGTACTTCTTGATTAAGATTAAGCTCTTGTAAGTATCTTTCTAATTGCTTTTTTCCCATGTTAATAAAGTCATTTCTTTTTCTAGATTTTATTTCAAATAACATGATTGGCAATTTAGTATCAACATCAATAATTGCTAAATCAACCCTACTTCTCTTTCCAATCTTATACTCTGTTACTATGCTTTCTTTTGGATATCCATGTTCAGTCAAATACCCCAAAAACTTATCCATTGTATCTTTCTCAAATTCCATAATTTCTCCTTCCTTAAAATTAATATTCAAATATATCTTACATCTACGCAACTCCGGCGTCTCTGAACTGTACCCTCGCACCCCTTCTTCATAGCGGTACCTGCACCAGTGAAGAGGTGTGCGTAGCGAACGGAGATACATTGTTGAACCACGTGTTAGTCCTTTATTAAAGAATTGAATATTTATTAAAGACTTATTATCCTCCTAATCTTGTCCGACTAAAAAAACTACTTTCCTACCTTCTTCTGTAATAAACCATCGAATACCCTTTGTACGATTTGCTTGTCCAACTAAACCTTCTGAAATTAATTTATTTATTATTGTATTTATTTTCACCTTATCCAAATTTGTATCGTTTTTTACCCCGCCCATTGAACGATAGGTATAACCACTATTAGAAAGAGCCATTAACACATTCTTTTCATCATCACTTAAGTTTAAATTACAGTTCTTGTCCAGCACTTCATCATCTAAATATTCCTGTTCTGTCCCTTTTAATGTTAATGGCTCAACTGTTTCTTTAACTGATTTAACTTCATCCATGGCAACTGAAGCCTGGTCCTTTACTTGTTGAACCTGAGTTACAACTTCTGTTACTTTTTCCTTTGCTTCCTTTACCTCTTTTAATACACGTTCAGAAATACTCCCTATAAATGCTGATGACGATATAGATGCAATAAGGCAAAACCCTGTAAAGATTAATATTTTATACGGATCATCTTTACTTGAACTTATCAAGTCACTTGATATCATATTTAGAAAAAGAGGTACCAAAAAAGATGCCGCAATTCCTATTGTGATAGATTTTGTAATGGTGGTCTCATCCTGTTTACCAAAAAAGTAATTAATTATCCCGCCTAATATGCCAAAAAAAGTCATTACTCCAATTAATATACTTATATGTTGTACCAAACAAACTCCCTCCCTCTATTCATCTTAATGATTCTTAAAATTTTTGTCGAGCTTTAATGTCGTCTAACGTTTCCGCACTCAAGAGATCCTCAGCACTAGATAGCTCTTATCTTGGGCTAATAAATGTGCTTTGCTTCTTCGAAAGCATGTCCCAAAATAGGCAAAGCGAACTCGAGTGCATTGTTAGGCGATAGAAAAATGCGGAAGTACCAAATACTTTAAATTGATCTCAAGTATTCAGTCAATTCTTTATACTCATTTAGAGAAAAAACTTTCACATCGTAATCCTCTGATATTTTTAGAGCATGAACTCTATTCCTCATTTTTCTATCAGTTAGTATTAAGTTACAATAGGGTGCCATAGATGATATATTGGTTATATCAATTGAATCCCCCGAATCTACTCGGCTTTTATTTGTAATAATACTTGCGAAGAGTTTAGCTCTTATATTATTATATGGCATTTTTCTATAATATTCAGATTTGTAGAATTCGATCAAACCCTTAATATCATGAGGTTTCCCACTTATCTGCTCCCAACAATACAATGGTATACCAATAAGTGTCATATAGGTATCAAAATCATAGTTCTCTTCTAAGCAAATAGATATGGCTTGTATAACCCCTTGATATTCAAGGTTTAATTGATCTTCAAAAGTTATTCCCTTTAAAGTACATTTGAGCCTTAATTCTTCAAGTTCACTAATAAGCTTTTTCTTCTTTTCTTTAACTTCTTCGATTATCTTACTATTGATGCGTTCTTTAAAGGTAATAATGAAATCTTTTTCAGAATATAATTCGCTAATTGGATCTTCCATAAAGGCTTCTTTATGTTGAATATTTATTCCATCAAGTGACTTATAATAAGCATTCATAAAGTTCTATAATTGTGAGCGTTCTATTTCATATAGTGGCTTAGTATTTACTCCTAATGATAATTGAATTAATACACCATTACATTCATCAACAAGTCTCCCACCAAGTTTTATTTCTTCAATTTGTTCCCCTTTAACACAAATTAATTTTTTTGATTTAATCTTATTCGTAAGTAATTGAAATAAGGAAGTATATCTTTCCTTCTCAACCTCTGATACTTTTTCTGCAAGTAAGATTTTAGTAAATCTTATAATTGCAAAAGTGTCTAGCCATATTATTGGAACTTCAGATTTCTTTATACTTATTTTCAAAGTGCCATCTCCTATAAATAAAACTAAATAGCTTTGCTATCATCTAGTGTTCTAAATGTTCAGTGAGTCATCAAAACTAACGCAGTAAAACTTGAGTATTTTTTATCTGATGGAATGTATGAAAATTTTTCAATTACTTAGGTATTCATCTGTAACCATATAAAGATATTCTAAGACATCATATATGCACTCCATCGATTCTTTTAAGTTTGGATAATCTATATACTTACTATCAGTAAAATATAATTCTCCTTCTTTATCTAGCAAATATCTAAAAACATCAGCTTTATTATCATTAATTGTATTAAATTCAACAAACATATTTCTTAGTTCATTATAATCAATGTCCTCTAAAGGAAATCTTATAAATTTCTCTTTAATACCCCTTCACTTGTTCAATAAAATTAGGATCTTTAAATGTTAATACAACTTCTCTATATAAGTTATCCCATAATGTCACTAAGTCATGATTACCTTTTAAAATCTTGCCGCAATATCTTAGATAAATGTCCTTAAGTGTTGCTTCAATGGAGTGGCGATATAAAAAGCATATTGGAAATATATATGTATCTAGAACTCTAATATTACCTAGCTGCCCTTCTTCAAGTGCCTTATCAACCAGTTTATCAGCTGCATCTTTATATCCTGTTCTAATTCCAAATAATGCGCTATTCTTATCTTGCCACCCAAAATAGGCTTGATTACTCAAATCCTTACCTGCAATAAAAAGTTTTCTTTTCATACTATCCTCCTTGGTGAACTAATGTTCTGTCACCTAACGTCTCCGTATCTCCAATGCATCTGAACTGTACCTTCAGAGCCGTCTTCGTAGCGGTGCTTGCACCTATTGGAGAGGTGTGCGTAGTGAACGGAGATACATCGTCAAACGAAGAAATCAATACAGACACGACATAAATTCAAATGCTGTTCATTATAATTCATATTTACCACGATATACATCTTTAATATCCAACAACTTCCATTCTTCAGTTAATCCAGCACTTGTTACATTTGCAATGACCGTAGCCCTTATTACATTTTTTTCTTCTAGTCTCATTTCTTTTACCCTTTGAACATCTGGTAATGTAAGATCTAAAACAAATGGAAATGGTATGACTTTTTGACTATCAATATCAACTAAACTCATTTCTTTAAAATCGTCATTCTTAATATCAATTTCGGCTATATAATAAAGAGATTCAAAAACAATAGCGCTTTTATTTGGTGATATTGTTAGATCAATTCCTTCAACTGTTTTGAGATAGTTACGATTTTTTAGTTTAAATTCTTCAAAAGAAAACTTCTGTTCAGATATAGTCTTTTCTAATATATCTTCAATAGCCATTTCATGCCTCTCTAAAACACTTGAAATCGCAGTCTTATAATGATTAAGGATACTAATAGCTTTACTTTCAAGCACTTCCAAATTTAAATCTTTAAATTTTTGATTATAATGTATGCATTGATTCCTTAGTATACGAATACCATTTAAATTATTATATAACTCTTTATTAATTACACTTTTTTCTAGAAGTGATTTAAGTCTTATTTCTTGTGATAGGTTTTTATGATTAAGATTATTTGTTTCAGCCAGATATTTCGAAAACTCTTCCGCAGCAATACCAATTAAAGCAATACAACCAGTAAAATTACTAAAACAAAACAATTCTTCTGCTTCTTTTAGCAAGTCAAGAAACTTCTCATTTCCACCTAAATAGCCAATACTTTCAAGTTTCCACCAACGTTCAACTATTGCATTGATATCACCAGCTATTTTATCAATGATTATCTTTCCTAAATGTTCTTTATCTCTATTCTCATATGCTTGTCTCGTAAGTTCATCTTCATCTGAATAGCTTGTCTTAATAAAATCAAAGTACATATTCTCCACCCCCTTCAATACAGTAATTGATTCTTTTGACTAACGGTGTGGTTTCACGACGTCCTGTCCCCTTAGAGTCTCCGCTCATGGTCGTGAGAGCTTGCTCGAACACCTAATGCGGGGACGTCCCGACGGGCTTAGGGGACTGGATGTGGTCACTCGCTTTTTGAGTGACCCTTGCGTGAAGGTGTTATTAGAAGACGTATAATACGGAAGCTTAATATTTACTGTCTTTTCGCAACATATTTAATATTACTGCTACACATGTAGGAGCCATCAGTAGTAAACTAAGAAACATTCCAGTACTAAACTCCTCTTTAAGCAACGATATAAGTAATAGGTAAATACCTAGTACTATCCCAGTACCTAATATCGCTATTAACACATCTATGTTGATACGCTTTAAAAAACTAACCATCTTCTCTAAACCCAAAATATCAATCTTCTTATCCGATTCTGGAAGTCTATTTAGGGCTTCAAAGAGATCCTGTTTTTCTCTATCAAGTGCTTCATTTGTTTCATCTATATCCAGTATAGAAAGAATATCATTATTTCGAAATTGATTTATTGACAGTAATTGATCAATAGTATCAATAATTTCTTCTTTATTCTTTTCCTCCAATACCAATCCCTTAATTTTCTTTGCAAATGCTTTTGATAAAAAGTCTATATCAAATTCTTCACTCTGAACACTAAATAAGTAACTACCTTTGTAATCAAGTTGGACAAGGTACAACTCTTTAATAAATGCATTAGTTAATGACCATAGTTTATGCTTATTAGCTTTATAGCCTTCTTGAATATTTTTCTTAAATAATGATAGTATATAAAAACGCCTATCATGAGCATATAATTTCATGAATTTTCTGTTTTCTAATTGATTCAACGTAAAAACCATATAAAGCATAAAAACAATAACACTAACAACATAAACGCTTTGATATGCCTCATTACCTGTTACAATCATAGAAGTGAACATTATTACAATCAGAACCAATAGTAATATGCTCATCACCATAATTCTTCTCATTATTCTATATTCGTTCTGGAGTATTCTACTGATTTTCTTTGATTCAATTCTTGCTAGTCTTTCTTTACTTTTAACTTCATCGTACTGCATCTTTTTCCTCCCAAAAACCTAGTATTATATGTCTTCTAACGCCTCCGTATCTCCGACGCCTCTGAACTGTACCCACAGAGCCCTTCTTCGTAGCGGTGCTTGCACCCAGCGAAGAGGTGTGCGCAGCGAACGGAGATATTGTGTTGAACTAAATCGCTAGCGCGATGGCTTTTTCGAATAACCTAGCTTATTCTTTCTGTAACATAGCCTTTAATATTCTGCATACTCATGGAATACTAAACATAGTTGTTTGCAATTTGGTGGTAATTGGTTCTATATTTCCAGTCATAAACGTTTGTTTTATTGTAGGAAACATATACTTTCCTAGAGTTCCGCGACTTCGTTCAACAAGATATCTCAGATAACACGCCCGATCTTTGGATAGGGATATTTTTTTGTGTTATCAGATATATCCCTAAAAGTTATGCGCAGTTATTACGGAAATTATCATATTCCTATTGAAAATATCTCACTTTGATAATTCGAGTCACAGCAAACCCATGATTTGATATCCTTAATGTTATTTTTGTATCTACTATGTACTATCTCGTTATCATAAGTCATCGAATATTGAATAGTATTCTCTCCAAAGCTAAACATAATTGAATTTAAATCGTCTACGGTAAAAACATGATGATTATTTTGCATTAATAGTTTTACTGGATCAATAGTATCAACAATCGACAACAGAAATAAAAAAGGATGATTTTCTAAGCTTATTTTAGGCTTTCTAATAATTAATTCATCTAAACCGTACTTACAATATGCATCATAGTCATCTGATTCATTATTTATAAACCATATATTATGTGCAGCTATTGTCCATGCAATCGGTAAATGAATACATTGTAATATTCTGTTTGACCATAGTCGTTGGTTATCTATGAATTCATCTCTATTATATTTTTTACGTCTTTCATAATAATCTTTTTTACGCTCTTTCCAAAAAAGTAAGCCTCCAACAATTCCATGATCTAGCTTGTTATGTACTTTATATCTATAAGCAATATACTTACCTATATTATCAGCTACTACTTTTGGCACACTAATTTCCCTAAAAATTCTAGGTAGAGTGAAATTTAATTCTCCTAATTCACTTAACAAGTCTTCAAACGCTTCAATTTTATTTCTTTCTTCAAAACTATAACCATAATCATGATAAAAACATATTAAAAACCAAAAATAAGAAAATGGGGTATCACATTCATATTCTAATACCTCATGTCTTCTATAAGCTTTCGAGCTATTTAATTTTTCATTAACCCTTTTGATATAACTATCAATATTACTTCGAATCCTGTATACATTCTCATATAAAATGATACCTAGGAAATATACCGATACTGTATGTTCTAACCTATAATTATCACTAAGTCTATTGAATTGTTCTCTAGCCAAACCCGTTAACTTGTCACCATTTGATAATAGTGATTCAATGAAATATCTACAGTCTGCAAATAGTTCCCTATAGCTAATCCCATTAAAATATGTGTCGCTATAATAATCCCATTTGATCTTATCTTTTAAAACTAAATTTATATGCTCACCAAAAGATAACATAACTCCTCCTAGAACTAGTAATAATTGTGCATAACATTATATTTCTGTAACTCAGTTCGCTTTATATACCGTATTCGAGGTATTCCCGAACACACATGTAATGATATTCAACTTTATTTAAATTATAAATCATTGTCTATATAATTACAATTTATTATAATATTTTATATTTAACACCACATATGCACAATTCATCTACTAAAATCCTCTTTTTCTCCACATAAAAAGACCTGATATACTTACATATCAGATTCCATAATTTTATTTCGCTGTCAATATCCCTCAAAGCTCCTCTAGCGCTCTCTTCCCTTTCTCAATGCGAAAGGCTATAACCTAATTAAAACTACAAATTAGTCCAGTTATTTCCTGCAATATACTTTTCTCTTACAAGCTGCTACCACATCGGCTTCAAACCAACAATGGCCACCTCTATGCTTTCTATATATTTCTTCAAAGCCCTCAGTTTTTTTATTTCTCTTCTATCACTTCCGCCGGCCCCTACTGCAGCTTCAATAATCCTATTTCCTTGGCTTTTATAATTAACAACTACATGTCCCTTTTATACTACTTTAAATAACCCTTAATCGCCTTTAGAGCTTTCATTAAGAATAATGTTTCACCCTGCTGCTTCACTAATTAAATACCCCATCTCCTAAGAATTTAAAACAGGCTTTTCCTTAAATCTCATCCCTTCAAAGAAACTATGTATTTTTAATTCAATGCTGTGCAGCTCCTCATAGTAAGTTGTCTTAGAGAGATATAACAGGTTAGCAACTGCAACTGCGTTTAAGTGTCTTTCATACCTTAAATTTATAAGGCTCTTTTCTCTTTCTGTCAAAATGGTGAAGGCTATATGATACTGTTTAAACTCTTCTTCAAGCTCCTTCAGTTGCCTGACCAACTCCGGATCTTTCGTCCCTTTCAGCAAGCTTTGTTTGATCTGTAGCTCTCTTTTTTATCTATTAGCATATTATATTTCTTAAGTGCTTTCATGCTCTACCTCTCTTTCGGTGATTAATAATTATAGTCATATTTTCGTCTTCTATATTCCCACTCCCGTCTAGCCCAGGGCGTTCTTCTTATTTTGGCCAACGCACTATTTTTAGTAACTATGGCCCTTTGTTTATCCTCTCCTTCGTACATACTTGCTATTTCATCTAATGATATACATTCACCCTCCCAACCATAATTAAGCTTAATAGTCACCCTCTCTTTTAAAGTTAATGCTTCATCCATGATAAGCTCTAATTCTTTTCTTACCTCTTGATAATAAAGATACTCTACTACTTCATCATAACCGAAAGCCCTATCCACTATTGTATCTACTAGCTCTAAGTCATCATCATTAATAAATGCATTCAAGCTAGCTTCATCATTTGTATTTCTTTGCTGCACAAAGCGGTTTATCTTAGAATAAATCCAATGAATAGCATAGGTCATGAACTTTGCTTTTTTAGGATTATCAAACTCATATTTACGTGCTGCAATCATTAACCCTATATACCCCTCCTGGATTAAGTCTTCTTCATCGATAGAATTGCTTTTTCCTATATAAAACTTATTAGCTAGCTTATAAACTATCCGTTTATTTTGCTCTAAAAGCTTGTTCCAAGCGCTTGTATTTCCTATAATCTTATCAATTCTTCTTTAGAGACTTTAAACATCCCATTTATATAAAAATAGGTTAGCCTATTTACTTAATCTATAAGAACAATTGCATTAACTTCTATAGTCTGTATATCTATATCTACTTCAAGCATATTTCCCCTCAAGCCCTATATACTTTTCATAAAGTATATATATGCTCTACATTCATTTGAAATAGGTTTTCTTCAAGTTCATTATTGTGCTTCCGGAAAAGCTAGTTAACCTCTGAAACTCTGATTGTAGCATCTGGTGCATCATCATGCATATTCTGCTAAAGTTAGAGATAATTGTGACCGCTATTATATAATAGAATAATTCATGGCATGTTTTAAGCTCTGGATATTGGCATGTTCACTATTCTAAAAAGCACTATTTCTCAATCACTAGCAAGTGATTTTAGTATTCAGAAGGTGCCTATGAAGTAATTCGTTAAGAAAATCTTAGCAGTTTATTTAAATGGCACTTAGTCGCACTGTTTGAACAAAGTGAGTTTGCGGCGTTCATTTAAAAAAACTGCTTAGATTTTTAGAATTACTGAATCGAGCACCTGGAGAATACTAAAATCACCTTGCGGCTCTATGCGATAAACAAAAAGAGAGATAAGCCCTGTATCTATTGATACTCAAGACTTTTCTCTCTTCATTAACGCACGCAGTAGGATTCGAACCCACGACCCTCTGATCCGAAGTCAGATGCTCTATCCAGCTGAGCTATGCGTGCTAACGTATTAGATTCTACCACAAATCTTTACGCGTTTCAACTTAGTAAATATTTATTTTATATTTTCCATAACTTATTAAATAATTCTAAGTGACTTTTTTCTTTGTTGAGGCTATCTGCAACGTAGCTGGCAGTAATAACCCCTGCACATAATGCTGCAAGTTCTTTTTGCGGCTGCTTTATGGTAATCTCACCTTTAGCTTGGGCTTCACCGCAAAGCTGTTCAAATATCTTAGCCATTGTCAAAGAGTTATAATACGCATACTCATTTTCCTCTATGCCATTAAAAAAGTAGACAAACTCCGCATCGATTAATTTCATCTCATTCGCTTCTTCCCCTAAATTAAGGATTGTATTGATATAACTGTCTAAGAACCTAACATATTGTTTATCTTCACTAAACCATCCATAAATATCCTTAAGCTTTTCTTCAAAAGACATGTCCTTGTCCCATAGTTTAATTCTTAAGGCTACTTTAATTGTAAAAATCCTTAAATAATAATGGAATATATGATCCTTAGTAGAAAAGTAATTAAAAAAAGTCCCTCTTGATATTTGTGCTTTTTGGCATATCTCATCTACTGTAATAGCAGAAAATTCTTCTTGTTTTAGAAGATTAGTTACTGCTTTTAAAATAGTTGTTCTTGTTTTAACAAAATTAATTTTTCTTAAAGAAAAATTTTCTAGTGATTGATACATCATTATAAATAAATCTCCTTTCAAATTTCCATTTTTTTTCTTCTAAAGTATGGTCTATTTTCAGCATATTATTCATTTTTATCAAATTATTTTTTTTATTCTCATGGAAAGCTGAAGGGATTTAGTTTTCAAATGACTTACTTAATGCTATAATGTATACATTAAACTATTATTACAATATTTTACAAACCGAATGATTACTAAGAAAGGATTCTTTATAATGTTCAAAAAGTATATTAGTTTTTTATTAACTTTTTTATTGGTATGTTTTTCTTTGGCAGCAACGCCGCTTCCTACACTACACGCAGATGCTGCAATACTTATAGAGCCTAAAACAAATACAATTCTCTACGCTAAAAATGCCAACGAGAGGTTTTATCCTGCAAGTACTACCAAGATCCTTACATCTCTTATCTTATTAGAGGATATGCCGCTTGATACTCCCCTTATCAAAACTGTTTCAAGTACTGCAAATGTACCAGCTGACAGCAGCCACATAGGTATTAGAGTGGGAGAACAGTATACCGCCCTTGAAGGAATTTATGCAATAATGCTTGCTTCTGATAATTTTGTTTCTTATGATATGGCAGTTAAACATTCAGGAAATATCCGTGCATTTGCAGATAGAATGAATGCAAAAGCTAAATCTGTTGGCGCTTTTTCTTCCCATTTTGTTAATCCCCACGGCTATCATGATCCGTATCACTATACTACCCCTTTTGACTTGTCTCAAATAGCAAAAGCTGCATTTAGTCATCCAAAGTTCACCGAAATCGCTGGAAGCAGCACACATATGTTTGTAACCCAAAATAACAAGCGGACTATTCCCCTTAGGCATACAGCGCCCTTGTTAGATCAAGAAAGCCCCTTATATAATCCTCATGTGATTGGTGCAAAAACAGGGTTTCACACGCCTGCAAAACGTACGCTTATCTCAAAGGCTACATATAATAATATTGATCTTATCGGTGTCGTTATGCGCACTGATAATCCTCTTCAATTTCAAGACATGAATACACTGTTTGAATATGGGATGCAAAATTATAGTGTATGGACAGATGAAATAGGCACCGCTTCTTTAATAAATCATTCCTATTCTTCTTGGGCCAAACCCTATATCGACTTTGCTCTAGAACAAGAATGGATTATAGATACAACTAAAAATTATACCGAAACGATTACGAGACGTGAGTTCGTAAATCTTCTTAAAAATATTGTCCCTTCAGAATACAGTTTTCTGCTGGATAATTATATTGACTATGAAGGCCAGTCCATCTATACAGAAAATCTCAAGACAAATTTTAAAGAAATTTCATCTATCTATCAAAGTTTATTAAATGACCTTAGTCTTACTTCAACTTATGTACCGGTTATCACAAATCTCATAAATTACCCCCTTTTATCAAACCCTTATAAAGAAGTCGTTGATTTAATTATTACAGAGGGTATGCAAAGTCAAAACAATGCGACTCTTACGCCTGACACGCCTATCACCTATGAACAGGCAATCGCTCTTACTTATAGGCTTAATCCTATTATGAAGCTCTATAATTCCTATTCATTAATAGGTCTTTCTCATTTGCAGTAGCTTTAAACAGAAAATAAATCCGTTTATAGATATCACCATCTATAAACGGATTTATTTTTTGAATGATTAATTTTTTAATATCAGTCTTTAAGCGGCACACCATTTGCATCATTTGGCACCTGCCCGCAGAGAATAAGTATGCCATCAACAAATGGCCATATCGCGCCAAGCCCACAAGTAAATATTGTCACCAAAAGCTGCGCTACCCCAATACCTGTGTATCCTAAATAAAATCTCCCTACGCCAAACCCGCCTAAAAAGATTTGAAGGAGTCCCGCTGCAACTTTAGATTTTTGTGTTGACATCCCATTATATACAGGACTTTGATTGTACTGCTGGTATTGATTATACTGTCCATTATATTGTGTCTGGTCGCTGTATCCACTTTGACCATTATACGGTGTTTGACTGCTAAACTTTTCTGTTTGATTATATATTTCAGGACTTTCTTTAGGCTGCCCGCAATTTGGGCAGAATTTCACGCCTTCACTTATTTCATTGCCACATTTTTCACAAAACATTTTTACCCCTCCATATATTGTTTCACTCTAAAACCTATATTATTTTTATACTATCATACTATCCCTATTTACTTCAATAGAAAATACTGAATACACTTTTAGAACTTTTAACCCCTTAACACATATAATATTAGTAAAGATATTCCAAGCTATAAGGAGGTTAGAGATATAATGAGTATTGCAATTAGAAAAGACCTAGATGAACTCCACCCCAAAGTAAAAGAACTTGCTCTTAAGCTTCTTGAAGAATGTAAAAAAGCTAAACTTAATATCGGAATAAGTGAAGCATATAGAACCATAGAACGTCAAGACTACCTTTATGCCCAAGGCCGAACACGTCCCGGAAGTATTGTTACCTATGCAAGAGGATCTTCCATGAGTTCTTATCATCAATGGGGACTCGCGTTTGATGTTTACAATAATGTTATTGGGGATGCTTATAATGTGACCATCCTTAACAAAGTTGGTACCATCGGTCAGAAGCTAGGCCTTGAATGGGGCGGAAATTGGGCTAGTTTTAAAGACCGCTCCCATTTTCAATATACCTTTGGATTATCTATTGCGGATCTCAATGCTGGTAAAAGGCCACCTGATTATCTGCCACCAAGTACAGATAACCCTCAAACTACAGATGATCCTTTTTATGAAGCCAGTATCCAAAAGCTTGTAGATAAAAAAATTATCGGCAGCCCTGATTTTTGGCGCAATTTAACCTCAGTTCATATCCCATCTACCCAGAGCCTCATCCTGAAGACTGCAAAGTATTTTAACCCAAATGTTTCTTCTTATGAATCTGCAGTCACACAACTTATTATAAAAGGCATTATTAGCTCGCCTCATGTGTGGCTGGACACCTCTCGTATTACCGTAAATAATATTAAATCTTTAATAAAAAAATCTGCTCAGCTTCTCTAATGAATTAACAGGCATTTTGTAATTATTATTTGCAAAATGCCTGTTAATTATATCAGCGTGTTACATTTTTAATCCATTTACCACTTTTAACTCTAAAGAGCGAGACAATAACTTTAATAGCTTCATCACACTTAAGAATGATAAATACAACTGGTATAGGCAGCTTAAATACGACAGCAGCAATATACCCAAGAGGAATCGCTACAAGCCACAAGAATATAACATCTGTTATAAGTACAAATCTTGTATCCCCTCCGCCTCTTAGTATACCTATCATCAATGTAAAAGCTAATGACTGAAATACCAAAATACCCGAGCTCACTGCAATAATCTGCATAGTTATCGCTCGTGTAGTATCTGATATTTTGTAGAGCATAAGAACATAAGGACGAATCCCAAACATAACAAGCCCCCCGGCTAATCCCAATATAACTGCACCCATAATTAATGTATTTGCATACTCCTGCGCTTTTATATATTCGGCCGCTCCTATTGTATTCCCTATAATAACTGCTCCAGCATGGCCTACCCCCATAATAAATATAGCTACAAACTGCCAGACAACATTATTAATACTCGTAGCTGCCACGACTTCTGTTCCTAATTTTGCTACAATAAACGCTAGGGCTGTAGACCCTAAAGCCCATATGAGTTCGTTAAGTAAAACCGGTCCTCCGACAATTACAAAGTCTTTAAGTAGAAGGCTGTCTGTTTTAAGCAAACATTTAATTTTGAACTGAATTTTCTTTTCTACAAATAACATAAATCCTATTGCAATTAAAAATTCGCACAACCGCGCAATAGTCGTCGCAATCGCTGCACCTCTTACGCCCATAGCAGGTGCTCCAAGATTTCCGAATATAAGTACCCAGTTTAAGAATATATTCACAGCAAGAGACACACTATAAACCACTAATGATATTTTAACGGTCTGTACTGATCTTAAAACATTTATCGTTATATTAGTTAGGGCAAAGAAAATAAAACTTATAAAGATAATCTGCAGGTACTGTGTTCCAAGTGCTACAACTTGCGCGTCTTTAGAAAAAGCACTCATAAATGTTTGAGGAAATACAGCTCCGATTAGCATAAATAACAATGTAAAAATAACACCTGCTTTATACATAATTGATATAATCTTATGTATTGCTTGGGTATCCCCTTTTCCCCAATACTGTGCGATTAATATATTGCCCCCGCTTCCAAGTCCAAATATAAAAATCATAAAAATAAAAAATAATTGATTGGCAAGCGATACTGCTGATAAAGGAATTTCTCCAAGCCTTCCTATCATTACAGAATCTGCCATACTTACAGCGAAGGTGATTAGGTTTTGGCAAGCTATTGGCAGCGCTATGGCTAAAATCAGCTTATAAAAATTTCTATCCCTTGTAATCACTTTTAATTCGCCTCCTATCTTCATAATCCAAAAATATATTCTTCTACAATTCGCATATTCAATCATAGCATAATTCATACCCAAAGTGTAAAGTAATTTTTTCATAATTTTTACATATAAAAAAAGATAGCTTCTATAATAATATGTAGAAACTATCTTTTTAATATCTGCTGATTTTTAAACTTATTATTTAGGCATCTCTATTTTAGATATGCCACCCATATAAGGACGAAGAGCTTCTGGTATGATAACTGAGCCATCAGCTTGCTGATAGTTCTCAAGAATTGCAGCTGTTGTACGGCCTAAGGCTACTCCACTTCCATTTAGAGTATGCACAAATTGTGCTTTATCCTTCATATCATTTTTAAATTTGATATTTGCACGTCTTGCCTGAAAATCTTCAAAGTTTGAACAACTTGATATTTCTACATATCTATCGTAGCTTGGCATCCAAACTTCAAGGTCATAGGTCATAGCTGAACTAAAACCAAGGTCTCCGCTGCACAGTCTTACAACGCGATAAGCAAGTCCTAGTGTCTTAAGAATATTTTCTGCATCCTGTGTAAGCTTCTCTAGTTCCTCATAAGATTCTTCTGGTTTTGCAAATTTTACAAGTTCTACTTTATTAAATTGGTGCTGGCGGATAATACCTCTTGTATCTCTGCCTGCAGATCCTGCTTCTGCTCTAAAACACGCTGTATAAGCGCAGTGTTTAATAGTAAGCTCACTACCTGTAAGAATCTGTTCTCTATACATATTCGTTACAGGTACTTCTGCTGTTGGTACAAGGAAGTAATCTGTTCCCTGTACTTTAAAAGCATCTTCTTCAAATTTTGGAAGTTGTCCTGTTCCTGTCATACTTTTTCTATTTACCATAAAAGGCGGAAATACTTCTGTATACCCATGCTGATCTACATGCATATCCAGCATAAAGTTCATAAGTGCACGTTCAAGCCTTGCACCGAGCCCTTTGTAAAATACAAATCTTGAGCCTGTTACTTTACCTGCCTTTTCAAAATCCAAGATATCTAAGCCTTCACCAATATCCCAGTGCGCCTTTACTTCAAAGTCAAAGCGTGGCACATCTCCCCATCTTCGCATCTCGGCATTATCTGCATCACTGGCACCTACAGGTACTTTTGCATTTGGAAGATTAGGCAGTGTCATAAGAATAGCTTCTAACTTCTCATCAATTTCTTTAACTGCGTTATCAAGATTTTTGATCTCATCTGAAAGTTCTTTCATTTCAGCAAAAACAGCCGTGACATCCTTACCTTCTTTTTTCATAGCAGGAACTTGTTTTGAAACAACATTTTGTTTGTTTTTAAGCTGCTCTACTTCTTGAAGCAACTCTCTTCTTTTAACATCCAATGACGTAAACTCATCTAAGTTGTAGCTGCCGCTTCTTGTAGATAGGATTTTCTTAACACCTTCTAAATCTGAACGTAATAATTTAATATCTAACATTTCTTCACCTCTTTAAGTAGTGTGTGTAACTCATTCTTTGTACATGACATCCATTAAATACCGCCTAGTATCCGCTTGATGTACAATAAAAAACGTCCTTTTACACTTAGAGCAATATACATAATGGTATATACTGCTCTAAATGTAAAAGGACGAGAATACCTCGTGGTGCCACCTTTATTTATCAGCCCTTTCGGACTAACCTTATAGCTGCTGTAAAGGGCAACTCCCTTCTGATTCATCACCAGAAACTCCAAAAGCGGATCACTTTAGCTTGTTTACTAGTTCTCACCTACCACTAGCTCTCTTAAAAACATTTCTAAAGCTTTTCTTTTATCATCGTTATAATATTAAGTATACAATTGGTTATATTATAGAATATCCAAAGTAAAAAATCAAGGAACTTAATTTTTTTTTTTAGTTTGTATAAAAAGAGTTTTTACTGTTCATACTATTATCGTACCAAGTGTGAGGTACATCGCTAAATCCCCCCTCAACCTAGGTTTCTCCCCCTGAAACCTAGGTCCTTTTTTTATTATTGACCACAAAAACGCAATAACTATACATTCACATACTATATATCCAAGAGGTACTCACATGAGAAACGCCATTAAATCAAAATTATCCCTATTGCTTTTACTGTCTATCATGATTTATTGCTTTATTTATCCGCCATTATTCTCCTCAAATACTGTGACTCCAGCTGAACACAAAAACATCATTACACAGTATATCGCAAGTATAAGAATATTACACAATCAAGTATTTTCATTATTTGAGAACGCTATAAGCGTTCCTCCCGAGGATAGTACTCTTTTGGAGTCTAAAATTACTTTTATTTATAGACAAATTGAACAACTTGATAGAAATATATCAAGTTATCTGGATACACTTCCGCGACTTAGTACCGAGCGTAGAGATACGCTTATTACAATGGATGCACTTCATTTTCTTGAAAACTCCTTGTACCAACTTACTGAGTTTATCAGGGCAACTGATTCAGCAACACGTACACAATTATTAGGAGATTTTTATTTTTTAAGAACAGCTACTGCTGATGCACTTAACAGAGTAGAAAATATTATCTTAAGAGAATAATAAAAACATCCTTTAACAGAAAGGTATACACAATGAATCACTATGTTAAAATAAAATTATTTATACCCTTGTTACTATCAATTTCAACTCTTTGCTTGGCTATTTCTCCATTATCAGCTTCAGGTAATGTAGCTATGATAGAACACAAAGAAATCCTCACACAATATATCGAAGATATAAGGAAATTACAAGACCATATCATCACCCTGCTTGAGGATGTTACCGGTGTACCTCCTGTAAGCAACACAGATTTCACATCAGAACTCAGTTTAATTTACAATGAAATGGAAGACGTGGAAAAAAGAATATTAAATTACATCAGCAGTGTCCCTAAACTTAGTTATCAGCGCAGAGATTTATTACTCTCACTTGTGGCACTAAATTCTGTTGAAAACTCATTGTATCAGCTTTCTCAATTTATAAAGGAAACCAGTGGTGTGGAAAAAGCACTGCTATTAGAGGATTTTTATTTTCTAAGAACTTCTGCTTCCGACACCCTTTATAGACTTGAACGCATCATCGAAAGAGAATGACCTGCAGTATTAAGCTTTATCTGCCACTTACGGTTTTCCACTGATAAAGCAATGCTTTTGGGTTATAATCCATAGGCGGCGTATCCGGAAAAAGCTGTATCATACGTACTATATAAACCCCTACCACCAGCAGTGCCAGCAGCAACCAGCCTGTGCGATATCCCCAACTTCTCTCACAGGCTTTTCCCTGAGAAAAAACCTTTATCAAAATCACAATTGGCACCACCCAAAATAAAGGGTGCCATCTTAAAGCTTGCTGGAAGTCCATCTTAAAGAAAGATAACCAGGCTCTCGTTAAGCCGCACCCCGGGCAAGGTATGCCTATAGTATATTTAAATAAACATCTTATATCCGATATATAGAATATAAAGGTACCAAGCCCTAGTATACCTATACTCATTAAAAATGTCCTTAGATGCTCTTTAATCATTTGTCTGCTGCCTGATTTATACATATTAAACCTTTCTATTTTTATTACATTTTAAATAAATTAGTATTATTATAGCACAATCTCTTGGTAGAAACCTATAATCTTTTGTCTTAGTGTTAAATTTTTAACGTTAAATATAACTAATATCAAATTTAGTTATTTATTTTTTTGAACTATTTTTGCCATATTCTCTAATTTTTCAACATTTATGTATACAGTATACGAGTATGTTAAAATATTGACAAAAGTTTTGGCCTATGTTAGCATGATATTGTAGTTAGAACGTAATGACTTATAAAAATAAGTCTTATATTTTTAACCTACTTTGTTAAAAATATAACATATTAATTTATTATTTAATTTAATAGTATTTATAAAAAATGTACACTCTATAATCATTATTTATTAAAGGAGGCCCTTAAAATGTCTGAAAACAAAAAAGCCAAAACCGAAGCTTCTGCTGTAGATGCAGTTGAAATGGTGAATACTTTAGTTAAAAATGCTGAAAAAGCCCTCGAGAAGTACATGTCACTTTCTCAAGAACAAGTAGATGAAATTACAAAGGCAATGGCACTTGCCGGCCTATCTGAACAAATGTACCTTGCTAAACTTGCAGTTGAAGAAACAGGCCGTGGTATATTTGAAGATAAGGTTACAAAAAATATTTTTGCAACCGAGTATGTTTACCACAGTATCAAGTATGATAAAACTGTTGGTGTTATTGATGAAAATGAAGATGAAGGCTATATGGAAATTGCTGAACCTGTAGGGATCGTAGCAGGTGTTACCCCTGTAACAAATCCAACGTCTACAACAATGTTCAAGGCACTTATTAGTGCTAAAACCCGCAATCCTATTATATTTGGTTTCCATCCTTCAGCTCAAAAGTGTTCATCTGAAGCAGCAAGAATACTGCGTGACGCCGCTGTAAAAGCAGGTGCTCCCGAAAACTGTATTCAATGGATTGATTATCCTTCAATTGATGCAACTAATGCACTAATGAACCATCCTAATGTATCTATGATTCTTGCAACTGGTGGTTCTGGCATGGTACGTGCAGCTTATTCATCCGGCAAACCAGCTCTTGGCGTTGGTCCTGGTAACGTACCGGCTTTTATTGAAAAAACTGCTAATCTTGAAAGGTCTCTTACTGATCTTATCCTTTCAAAATCATTTGATAACGGTATGATTTGTGCTTCTGAACAAGCTGCTATTATAGAAGCTCCTATTTATGATCAAGCTGTAGCATTTATGAAAAAACAAGGCTGTTACTTTGCAACTAAAGAAGAAGTTAAAAAACTTGAGCCTGTTGTTATTAATCCTGAAAAACAAATGGTTAATGCAGCTATCGTCGGCAAATATCCTTATGAAATAGCCGCTCTTGCAGGCATTTCTATTCCAAAAGATACGAAAGTGCTTTGCTGTGAAATTGAAGGCGTTGGAGCTGCGCATCCACTATCTCGCGAAAAGCTTTCTCCTGTCCTTGCAGTAGTAAAAGCTAAAGATGCAAATGAAGGTATTGAAATGGCTGAAACAATGGTAGAACTTGGTGGTCTTGGTCACTCTTCTGTTATTCATTCTAATGATAATAATGTGATTGAAGAATTTTCTAAGAGACTCAAAACCGGCCGTGTTATTGTCAACTCCCCTTCAACCCATGGTGCTATTGGTGACATTTATAATACAAATATGCCGTCTCTTACACTTGGATGTGGCTCTTATGGACGCAACTCTACAACATCTAATGTAACAGCTGTAAACTTAATTAATAAAAAAAGGGTGGCGAAAAGACGCGTGAATATGCAGTGGTTTAAAATTCCAGAAAGAATTTACTTTGAACAAGGTTCTGTTCAATATTTAGCTAAAATGCCTGATATCACTCGCGCACTTATTGTAACTGATCCTATGATGATTCAACTTGGTTACGTTGAAAAACTTACGTATCAATTAAATAAAAACGCCAATAAAGTTGCTGTAGAAATTTTTAGTGACGTGGAACCAGATCCAGACCTTGAAACGGTACGTAAAGGCTGCGAAATGATGCGCTCATTCAAACCAGATGTCATCATTGCACTTGGCGGCGGTTCTCCTATCGATGCAGCTAAAGCAATGTGGTTATTCTATGAAAGCCCAGAAGCTGACTTTGTAGGTATGTCACAAAAATTCTTAGACATCAGAAAACGTGTTTATAAATTCCCTAAAATGGGTCATAAATCTAAATTTGTAGCTATTCCTACAACATCAGGTACAGGTTCTGAGGTAACATCATTTGCAGTTATTTCTGACCGTTCAAAAAACATGAAATATCCACTTGCTGACTACGAACTAACACCAGACGTAGCGATTATTGATGCTGAATTTGTAATGTCTGTACCAGCTGCTGTAACAGCAGATACTGGACTTGATGTATTAACACATGCTATTGAGGCTTATGTATCAATCCTTGCTTCTGATTTTACAGATGCTCTTGCTATTAAAGCTATTCAGTTAGTCTTTGAATACTTACCACGTTCTTATAAGTTTGGAGCTAAAGACCCAGTAGCCAGAGAGAAAATTCATAATGCATCTTGTATAGCAGGTATGGCCTTTACCAACGCATTTCTTGGTATAAACCATTCACTCGCACATAAACTCGGTGCACAGTTCCATATTCCTCACGGGCGTGCAAATGCAATACTTCTTCCACATGTTATTGCATACAACGGTGTTACAACACCAACCAAGTTTACAAGCTTCCCTAAATATGAGAAATTCATTGCAGCTGATAAATATGCTGAAATCGCACGTGCGCTTGGACTTAAAGCTTCTACACCAGAAGAAGGTGTTAAATCTCTTATAAAAGCCGTTCAAGATTTAATGAAAGAACTCAATGTGCCTATGACGATTAAAGAAGCGGGCATTGATGAAAAAACATATATGGCAGCTGTCAATGATCTTGCTTATAAAGCATTTGAAGATCAGTGTACAACAGCTAATCCACGTCTTCCTAAAGTTGTTGAACTCGAAGACCTTTACAAAAAAGCTTATTCTAACAAATAAGATATATAAACCCTCAACCAAAAAAGAAACTCACCTGCAGCTATTTCGCAAGGGAGTTTCTTTTTTGGTTTACATAATGCGTCTCTCCAGAAACATTTTATGTATGATATCACTCGTATTAAGTATCAATACTTCTGTAACCTGCTTTTTTTCATCGAAGCTAAGTGTTAGTGTATCTTGCATTTTTATTTTTTTATTGTTATACACGATGCTATATTCAACATGACATGTTAATCTAAACCCTTTTTTTTGCTTACTCATTTCTATCTTCTTAAATTTTATTTTCTCCGTGTCACTAGCTTTTGTAAGACGCAGATATTCTGGATAGATATAGCCTGTTTTTCCCGCTACAAACTGCTTATATCCCTCATCTGAAAAATACGCCTCAAGTATAATAGGCAGATTATCTTCATTTTTATCAGTTTGTGTGTAAGTACTGTAAGTAATCATCTTTGTAATGATTTCTTTTGCCAACTCTTTTTCTTTGTTTTGGCTGCACCCAGATAATACTAGCATAACGAGCAGTGCTATAACTATTTTTTTCATTTAATTCCCCCTATATTAACTATGTAGAGCTTATTTTGTAAATATAAGCGTTCCCCTTCTTACCTATACGTTCTACAACACTCAAATAAGTAAGTACATTGAGGGCTAACTGAGCACTTCTTAAACTAAGTTTTGTATGTTTCTTAAAATCTTTAGAAGTAAATGAATTATTTAGTGTATGTGGGATAAACTGTTTATAATCTTGCGGGCAGCTTATATTTATCTCCTCTATTAACTGGGTAGGAATTCTATCCTTCCTATAAGCCCCTCTTTTTTTGTCTCGGCTCCAACCATTTAATAGCTTATATTCCTCCATATCAATAAGTACAATACAAATTGAAAGACTCGGATGTATCAGCAGATCTTTAATCTTATAAAGTTCAAAGAATATTTCATAAGGGGAGCCTTTTTTAGGTGATTTACGCTTTGGGCTAACCTCACCGCTCTCTACATCAATCCACGATAACCATTTTACATGGGATATAGGATAGACTATTGTTACCTGATACATTTCTAAAAAGCACTCTAGCTTTTTTCGAAGCTTAGAAAACTGCCTTGTTTGTATCTCTATAATTTCATTTTCCCGCTTAATATCTGCCACAAAGCGGCCTACTTTTACTTCATGAAAGTTTATATTATCTTCTATATAATGCTTAACTACCGCATGAAGTGTACCTTCCTTTAATGTACCTATTCCCAAGCCAAGGTTATCACTTTTACCAACTGCCTCTTTTGCACGCTCAAACTTTTGCTCATCCATACGTTATTTACTTTTTCTCTTTTCATATTCATACATCAAATAGCCGCACTCATCCATCCCCAAGTTTTGATAAGTTTTTTGAGCTATTTGATTCTCTTTTTCTACATAGAGTCTAAGACCTATTACCTGCTCATTTGTATCACACATTTTCTTAATATAGTCATAAAGCGCTTTAAAAACCCCTTGTTTTCTATAATTTGCATCTACATACACACTTTGTATCCATAAGAAGAATCCATTTCTCCAATCGCTCCATTCATAAGTATACATGATTTGTCCAACAACCGTGCCTTCTACCTCACAAACGTGGTACACCCCTTTACTTTCATCTTCTAGAAGGGCTTTAACCCCTCCGATCAAACATTCACGGTCTAGTTCTTTATCTTCCGTTTCTTTTGCTAAACGGTAATTGTATTCTGCAATGATCTCAAAATCATCTAAAGTCGCTTTTCTAATTTTCATTACTGTACTCCTTTACCTTATAGTTTATATTCATATTAACACAAATGATTAAATTATATAAACAAACTTAACTTAACCCTATCTAAAATGATGTGGGCAAGCTGCAGTTTACTCATCACAGGATACTGTGTTTGGGTGCCATCTTTGTTAATAATAGCCGCAATATTCGTATCTCCCTTAAAACCCGCATGCTCTTCTTTAATATTATTAGCCACGATAAAATCGAGATTTTTATTTTTTATTTTTTCTACAGCATATTGTGTAATATCTTTTGTCTCTGCTGCAAATCCTACTAGTATTTTATTGCCTTTACTACTCCCTAAACTTTGCAGAATATCTGGATTTCTTGTAAGCGCAAGCGCTATATCATCTCCTGATTTTTTTATCTTTTCTTCGCTCACGTTTAAAGGTCTATAATCAGCTACCGCCGCAGCTTTAATGACAACGTCCGCCCATTCAAAATGCTCATGAACAGCCTCGTACATCTCCAGTGCGCTTTCTATATCTATTCTTTCTACTTTATAAGGAGTCTGCAAATGTGTAGGTCCTGAAACCAATTTAACACTCGCCCCTCTTCTTACGGCAGCCTCAGCAATGGCATAACCCATTTTACCAGAAGAATGATTTGTAATATAGCGCATCGGATCTATTTTTTCTACAGTCGGCCCTGCTGTTACTAAAATGTTTATCCCTTCTAGCTCCTTTGTTGTCTCTAGATAGTTCATTACTTCTTCTACAATAATGTCCGTCTTTTGAAGTTTACCTTTACCTAAGTCTCCACATGCTAAACGTCCGCTGTCAGGTTCTATAAAATGATATCCTTTACCTTTTAAGCTGTTTATATTTTCTTGTACAATAGCATTTTCATACATAAAAGTATTCATAGCTGGCGCAAATACAATAGGACATCTTGCTGCCATAATAGTCGTGCTCAGCATATCATCTGCAATCCCATGCGCTACCTTACCAATAATATTTGCAGTCGCCGGTGCAATTAAAAACAAATCCGCTTTTTTGGCAAGTGCTATATGCTCTATTTCCCAACTTTTTGTTCGGTTAAAGGTATCTGTAACTACAGCATTATTTGAGAGCGACTCAAAAGAAAGCGGCGTAACGAATTCACAGGCATTTTCACTCATAATAACATCTATATTAATATCTTTTTTGCGAAGTGCACTTACGATATCCAGCGCTTTATAAGCTGCAATACCCCCTGTCACCCCTATTACAACATTTTTTTTCATTTAGATCCCTCCTAATCAGTCTCTATAATTAAATAAGAGCAGACCTATTAGCCTGCTCTAAAAACTATTTCACATCTTTTACAAGTATAGGCGCAAGTGTTTTACCTATGGTTACAGTAATGAGTGCAGCAACAATGGCTTCTGGCACCCCATTCACTGCAATAATTCCCATTATAAATTTAAATAGAACATCAAATCCTATTTCTTTAACTGCTGCATAACTTTCTCCAAAAAATATATAGATTCCACCTAAAACGAGTAACGTATTTGTCAGTGAGCCTGTAAGACCTGCTGTAATATAAGCTAAGATCTTTGACTTGTCTAATTTCTGGACAGCTCTAAAGCTATAATGCGCAGTAACACCAATTAGTATTCTTGGAACCATAACAATTACCAGACTCCATATGTTTCCGTTCATTTCTCCTACTGAATAAAAGGGTGAGAAAACAAAAGAAGTAATTGTTGGGTTGATAGTATTAATAACAAGTGAGGTAAGTCCAAAAACCGCCCCAAGTATCGCACCTGCCCCAGGCCCTATCAGAACACCTCCTAAAATAACAGGAATATGTACCGTTGTAGCTCTCGTCACGCCTACTGGTATAAACCCAAGTGGAGTACATGCAAGAATAATCTGGATTGCTGCAAAGATAGCAATAAGCACCATTTTCTTTGTACTGTTTAATTGTTTCATAAAAAGCCTCCCTAAACTACCACTCTTTTTAAAAGATGCAGTGTTTTAAAATAAATTATCATTATTATTTTAAAACTATTTTACTAAATTGTCTACCGCTTCATTAAATAGCGCAACTTTTTTTCTCCCTTTTATCCAATCACTTTGTAGTCGTTTTCAAATAAAAGGCTGGCTCTATACCTTATAAATAAGATTAGAAACCAGCCTCTAGTTTTCTAGTAAGTTAAAATACTATTATATTTCACTTAATGCTTTTTCAATATCTGCTATAAGATCATTCACATCTTCAATACCAACTGATAAACGAATAAGTTCTTTTGATACACCAGCTGCAATGAGTTGTTCTTCATTTAACTGTGCATGCGTTGTACTTGCTGGATGAATAACAAGTGATTTAGCATCCGCTACATTGGCAAGGAGCGAGAAAATTTCAAGTTTATCTATAAACGCAACAGCTTTATCACCATCTTTAAGTCCAAATGTAAAGATTGCCCCTGTTCCTTTTGGGAAGTACTTTTGCGCAAGTTCATAGTATTTATTGCTCTTAAGTGCTGGATATTTTACCCAAGCTACTTTGGGATGATTTTCAAGGTATGCTGCTATTTTCTCAGCATTCTCTACGTGTCTTTCTACTCTTAAAGATAATGTTTCAAGTCCTTGTAAAAGCAAGAACGCATTAAATGGACTAAGCGCTGCTCCCGTATCTCTTAGAAGTTGTACTCTCGCTTTAAAAATGAAGGCAAGCGGTCCAAATGCGTCTGCATAAACCAAACCATTATAGCTTGGATCAGGTGTAGTAAAACCTTTAAATCTGCCACTCTTTGCCCAGTCAAAATTACCTGCATCTACAATCACACCACCCATAGTCGTTCCGTGTCCACCTATGTATTTAGTGGCTGAATGAACTACGATATCTGCTCCAAATTCAATAGGTCTAATAAGATATGGCGTTCCAAAAGTATTGTCTATTATAAGCGGAATACCGTGTTTATGGGCTACGTCTGCTACAGCTTCAATATCTACAATATTAATACCAGGATTTCCTAAGGTTTCTATAAAAATAGCCCTTGTTTTTTCATTAATGGCAGCTTCAAAATTTTCTGCTTTATCAGGATCTACAAATTTTGTTACTATGCCATAATTAGGAAGTGTGTTTGCAAATAAATTATAGGTTCCTCCATATAAAGTACTTGCAGATACAATTTCATCCCCAGCTCCCGCTACATTTAGAATAGAATAAGTAATAGCTGCTGAACCAGATGCCACAGCAAGTGCTGCCTTTCCGCCTTCAAGCAGTGCGATTCTTTTTTCAAGAACATCTGTTGTAGGATTCATAATACGTGTATAAATATTCCCAAGTTCTTTAAGTCCAAATAAGTTGGCTGCGTGTTCTGTATCATTAAACACATAAGATGTTGTTTGATAAATAGGCACAGCTCTTGATTTTGTAACAGGATCTACTTCTTGCCCTCCGTGAATTTGTAATGTGTCAAAACTCCAATTTGCCATATTGTATTCCTCCTTATACTATTGAATTTATATTTTTTATTTTGATCCTATAGATTTCACATTTTAAAGTTAACTTATTCATGATGTTATTTAATGTGAAATTATTCTGAGAAACAACATTAAATTTTTAATATGCTTCAATAAGGGGCTATAAAATATCAAACCGCCCTCTTCCTGAGAAGAGGGCGGTTACTTACTCAACCTTATCTCTCAGGATTATCCTGCTGGAATTAGCACCTTGTCACAAATGTAATGACGGTTGCTGGGTATCCTCGGGCCAGTCCCTCCACCTCTCTCGATAAGCATATTTAATTTATACCATTGTATTCCTATAATATTACTGTGTCAATACTTTTTTATTTTTTATTTTTTACTACTTCCAAAAAAATTCTATGATTGTTAGAAAAACTGGCATAGTCATGATGCACAGCAGCGTTGTTACTGTAACAACTTTTGTACTATAAAGATATTTTGTATTAAAACGCTGCGCAAACATAGGCGCAACAATTCCGGTAGGCGCTGCTGCTCCTATAAGTAGTGTTGCCGTCACTATCTGATCTGCTGAAATGCTGTGAAGAACTCCCATAAGAACAGCTGGTACTAGTACTAATTTATAAATACTTATAGTATAAATAGATTTATCTGTAAAGCAACTGATAAAGTCTGTTTTTGCTAAAAAGGCTCCCAGAACCATCATAGCAAGTGGCATATTAATTGCCCCAATATAATTAAATACTTGATACAAAGTATTCGGTAGTTTTACAGGCGAAATAAATACTAAGAGTCCACCAAGCATCGCAAGAGTTCCTGGGTTAATCAGAGCTGTTTTTAAGTTGATTTGATATTTTTCTCTGCCCATGGTTTTTGCGCCATAGGTCCAGAGAAATACATTCCCAAGTACAATATGTGCCGAACCTAAAAACACTCCTATACTGCCAAGCAGCGCTTGCAATAGAGGAATAGCCATAAATCCATTATTTGAAAAAACAAGGCACATACGCTTATCTTGAAAATCTATAGTTTTATCCGTTTTAAATAACACACTCCCTATAATAATAGGTACAGCATATGCAATTAATCCTAGTGCAAATGAAATAAGAAGCATCTTTGCCAATTTATATTCAAATTCTCTTTGATAAGAAGCAATAATAACCGCCGGTGTTACAATCATCATAAGTAATGTAGAAATCTGCTTAGTGCCTTCTTCAGTTAATATATTTTTTTTACTTAAAATATATCCAACTAACATAAGTAAAAACATAATAAATATTTGATTTACAATTGTAAAAATATAATGTAACACGCTCAAGCCTCCCATACAGTATCTTTACTATACTAAATCATCTGCACGAGAATTACAACTGTTTCATCTTATTTCCATAATTTATGTCAAAATACGTCGCTATCAAGCTCTTAATTCACAAAAGTACGCAAATAATAGCAGTTCCTTGAAACAAAGTTTGATGCAACGTGTAATCTAGCATCATTTATTTCAAAAAACTGCTCCTATTTTATTTCTTCGGTGTATACATAGATAAAATATTTTTAATATCCTTACCGGCAAATTCAACCAAACTCTCTGAACTTAACGATAGATTTTCCAGTGAGTTTTTAATTATTTCATTAATGTCCTCTATTTCCTTAAGTGTATTTTTTGAACTCTCTATAACTACATTCCCATCGTTCTGAACCTCACCTTGTTCCATTGTTTCTATAGCAGCATCAAGTGCAAGCTGGCTAATTTGCGTAACAATTTGAAGCACTGCATTTAAGAGTGGCGTAACATTCTCTCCATATTGTGATTGCGCTAGTGATTTTTCTAATATTTTTTTAGTTTGTAATATAATATCTTTAGTACTTTTTTCAGATTGTACTATATTCGTTTTAATTAGATTAATTCCCTTAGCCATAATTTTAACACCTCTTGTCTTACTTTATAATTTTATTCTCATGAAACTTTTAACATTATTTCCTACTTACCCCAGAAAGGATCTTTAGTATTAAGAAGGAGAACTACCTGCATATCCTCTAAGTAGTTCTCCTTTCTTAATCATCACCTAGATAAAAGGTAAAATTTGCTTTTTCATACATTTACAGGAAGCTCGTCCCCTAATCTATGAAAAAAATCATCTCATATCCAATTTAATAACTCCTTTATGGTGCTGGTGTAACAGCGTCATCTACAAATGGAAGGAAATTAATGGTTATCAGGCTAGATGTAGACGTATTGGTATTTGTAGTGGTATCTGTATCGGTTGTCTCTTGACCCTGTGCTTGGACTTGCGCTTGTGCTTGTGCTTGGATTTGCGCTTGCACTTGAACTTGAATTTGCAATTGTTCTTGAAGCTGCTCCTGAATTTGTTCTTGTAATTGTGCCTGTACTTGAAGTTGTGCTTGAATCTGAGCTAGAATTTGAAAAATATCATTTGAATATCTGTTGAAAGAATCGTCGATATCGTTTGTATAGTCCCCATGTCTCCACCCATCAGAATAACAACATCTTTTTGCCATAAAAAACACTCCTTTAAGATTGATTGTACTATATAATATGTTTCTTAAAGCAAATGGACACTATAAATATAAGTTACTATACTATTTTTTTTAAAATTTCTTGCAGAGAAAAAGCGGGCATCTGCCCGCATTTTACTTTGTCTTTATTCTATATTAAACTTTTCTACTGCACGGGATAAGGTTTCTGCCCCTTCTCTTACTGCTCCAAGCATATGCACTATCTCATTTGTTCTTTCAAGCGCAAAGTCTGACTTTTGTGCAATAGCTGTTGTTCCCGATGCCCCTTCAACAGTTGCCTCAGTAATGCCATCTATTACTTTCATCATTTCTTGTATTGAAGCTAATAATTCTTCTGATGTAGCACTAAAATCTGCGACTAACGCGTCCATGCCTTCTGCATCTTCATTATATTGTTCTGCTATATCCAGCATAAAAGCATAATCTTTTTTTACACCATGTGAAACAAAATCAAGTAATTTGCTGGAACTTGAAGATAGATTCTGAACAGTATTTGTTATGACTTCAGTAATAGATTGTATTTGAGTAACTGTCTGCCTTGAGTCTTCTGCCAGCTTTCTGATTTCATCTGCAACCACAGCAAATCCCCTGCCAACTTCCCCAGCTCTTGCCGCTTCAATTGCTGCATTCAGTGCAAGCAGATTAGTTTGAGAGGTAATCTGCAGTATCGCATCTGATAAAACCGTAATCTTCTCTACAGCTTTTGATTCTTCAATGGCTTCTTCCAATTGACTTTTAGTCTCTGTTATTATTTTCAGAGCATTCTTCTCTGATTCACTAACACTTGCTTGGATCTCAGTGGCTTTTTTAGCCATATCATTAACAGCCCTCATGCCTTCTTGGGATTTCTCTGCAACGGAACTTGCTGCTGTTTCTATCTCGTTTGATGTTGCATTCATCTGCTCTGAGGCCGCCGCTGTCTGTTCCATTCCCATTGATAAATGATGGGTTTCTTGTACTACTTCATTAAATTTGTTTTGTAAACTGTGTATTTGAGTGCTTACTTTATGAATCACCTGCATTGAAGCAATAGATTCAGCTCTTACTTCTGCTAGCATCATCTTAATAGATACAGACATTTGTTTTAAAGAATGAGATATGAGACCAATTTCATCCTTTTTCTTTAAATACTTATCTGGTATTTCAACCATAAAGTCTCCTAAAGCAAATTGCTTAATAGTTTTTGCAGCATCTTCTATAGGTCTTGATATTTTTTTGCCAACAAACAAAGAAATTCCCGCAAATCCAGCCGCTAAGGTAACAGATAGCAAGAGTAATAAAAAGATTTTTTCTTTTGCCGCCTTTGCAATTTCCTCTTTTTCATTTTTTATGATTACATCTATATCGTCTGTATAATTCCCCGTACCAATAACCCATTCAAAAGGTTCAAAAGCTAAGGAATAAGATCTTTTTGGCAGAGGTTCATTACCACCTTTTTTTGCGAAATAGTAGTCCGAAAACCCACCGCCCTCTTTTTTTCCGTTTTCAATGATAGTTTTAATTAAATAATTGCCTTTTTCATCTACGGCTTCTAGTCTATTGGTACCCTCTGTATCATTTCCTAGAAGAACTACATTTACCCCTTCAAAGGTATCAATCCAAAAATAACCATCTTGTCCATACCTAAGATTTCTAATAGATGAAGCTGACATTTCTTTAGCTTGCTCTAAACTCATTTCTCCATTTTTATATTGATCATAATAATTTTGCACTAAGCTTACTGCACTCTGAACCTGAGTTTCAATTAAGTGGTCAAAATCAGCTCTAATCGTTGTTTCTAGTTCGTCTACATATGAACCTTGCATACTAACGAGCCCCCAAATAGCAATACCACTTAAAATAATCATAACTGTAAGCGAATTAATAATAGATAACAGCAGAATTTTAGTACTAATCTTCTTCATACTCAAGCCTCCTAGTATAGTATATAGCATCTATCCCCTAGATTAACTACATCTTATAATAGTATTTTATCACTTGAACGCAAGTATTACAACTTCTATCCACAAATTTTGTCGCAAATTGTTATATCCCCTGTTTTTTTAGAAGCAGGGGATATGTATTATAGTTGATAAATGTCACTTGCACTCATAAGTTCCATCTTATGTCTTGATAAGCATTCAATAGTCTTATTGCAATCCTCAGTTCTAAGTATGACAGAAGCATCATCACCTACTGAGAAAGCATACATGTATTCTATACTAATATTATCTTGCGTTAAATATGCCAGCATCCTTTTAAGTCCTCCTGGTGCATTGGGTACTTTACAGCAAATTACTGGAGTTGTCTGTACAGAAAAGTCTTGCGCTTTAAGCAGCTTAATCCCACTCTCAGGATCACTTATAATCAGTCTGATAATGCCATAGTCAGATGTATCTGCTATCGAGAGTGCAGATACATTAATATTGGCATCCCCTAATATTTGCATAACCTCATATATTCTTCCCGACTTGTTTTCTATAAATACTGAAAGTTGCTCTATAATCATACTATTGCCTCCTCTTATATCCTTATTATATTTTTTGATTTCTCCTGTCAATAATACGCTTAGCCTTTCCTTCACTGCGCTCTATTGTTTTATGTTCTACGAGCTTAACTTTAACTTGAATACCTAGTACACTTCTTATTTCATCAGTAATTTTTTTCTCAATTGCTTTCATATGCCGCATACCATCTACAAAAGTAACGCCTTCTTTTCCTTCCACCCACACTTCAAGGGTATCAAGATTATTAACTTTATCAACTATCAACACATAATGGGGCGCTGTTTCTCCTAAGTTAAGCAGTACACTTTCTATTTGTGATGGGAATACATTGACGCCTCTTATAATAAGCATGTCGTCTGTCCGCCCTGCACACTTTGTCATCCGAGTGGTTGTTCTTCCGCAGCCACACGGTGTATCTATTAAGCTTGAAATATCTCTTGTTCTATATCTCAAAAGCGGGAGTGCTTCCTTTGTAATACATGTAAAAACAAGTTCTCCCGCTTCTCCATAAGGCACCGCTTCAAGTGTATCTACATGAATAATCTCCGGAAAAAAATGGTCTTCATTAATATGTAAATGATTCTGCTGCTGACACTCAAAAGCTACCCCTGGTCCTATAATCTCACTAAGCCCATAGCTATCATGGGCTTTCATCCCCCATAGATCTTCGATCTGAGCTCTCATTTCATAGGTCCAAGGCTCTCCACCAAGCGGCGCTGCCTTAATGCCAATACTTCTTGGGTCAATTCCTAGTCCCTTCATACTCTCTCCAAGATAAACTGCATATGAAGGCGTACAGACTAAAATAGTACTTCCAAACTCCTGCATAACTTGTATCTGTTTTTTCGTATTGCCTGTTGAAATAGGCACTATAGTTGCCCCAAATCTTTCTGCCCCATAATGAAAACCAAGCCCTCCTGTGAAAAAACCATACCCAAGAGCATTTTGCACCACATCATCCTCTGTAACTCCCATTGCCGCATAAAACCGTGCAATACAATCCGACCACAACGCTAAATCGTTTTGGGTATAGCCTACAACAGTTGGTTTCCCTGTTGTTCCCGATGAAGCATGTACCCGCGTTACCTTTTTCATAGGTACGGCAAATAACTTATAAGGATAATTATCTCTTAGATCTTGCTTTGTCGTAAACGGTAGCTTGATAATATCATCAATATCTTTAATATCTCCAGTCTCTATTCCTAGTTCATCCATCTTACTTTTATAAAACGGCACATTTTGATAAACTCTATTTACCGTATCTATTAATCTTTTACTCTGCAGTGCATGCATTTCATCTCTTGAGAGACACTCCTCTTGTTGCCAGATCACCTGTTATCACTCCCTATTTTTTTCTCTTATCTATAATCCTTTTTGCCTTGCCCTCACTCCGCTCTATGGTTCTAGGCTCAACCAATTTTACTTTGACATGAAGTCCAAGCAGACTAAAGAGCTCATTCGTAATATGTTTTTCTACGCGTTCTAATGATTTAATAGCATCTGAAAATAAGCCTTCTTTAGCTTCTACCCATACTTCAAGGGTATCAAGATTATTAACTCTATCTACAATCAGTACATAATGAGGTGCTGTTTCTGCTACCTTTAAAATAATACTTTCTATTTGTGAAGGAAAAACATTAACCCCTCTTATAATAAGCATATCATCACTGCGTCCTGTTACCTTATCCATACGTACAAGTGTTCTGCCACATTCGCACTTATCTGTATAAAGCTTTGTAATATCCCGGGTTCTATATCTTAAAAGCGGCAATGCTTCTTTTGTAATCATTGTAAAGACAAGCTCACCGGATTCCCCGCTTTTAAGGGGTTCTAGTGTATCTGCATCTACAACCTCAGGTACAAAATGATCATCATTAATATGTAAGCCTGCTCTTTTCATACAGTCAAATGCAACGCCAGGTCCTAATACTTCACTTAGTCCATAAATATCCATGGCTTCAATACCAAAAAGACTCTCTATTTGTTCTCTCATTTCCTCCGTCCAAGGCTCAGCACCAAATACCCCTACTCTAAGCTTTGTGCTTCTTGGATCAATGCCCATATTCTTCATTGTTTCACCTATATATAAAGCATAGGAAGGTGTACAAGTTATAACAGTCGAACCAAATTCCTGCAGCAGCTGAATTTGCTTTTTAGTGTTTCCTCCTGATATAGGAATTACAGCTGCCCCTAGATGTTCTGCCCCATGATGGCATCCCAGCCCACCCGTAAAGAGTCCATAACCATAAGCATTCTGAATAATATCATTTTTGGTAATGCCATAAGCCGTAAAACACCGAGCTATCATATCCTGCCACATCGCAATATCATTTTTGGTGTAGCCAACAACTGTCGGCTGTCCCGTCGTACCCGATGAAGCATGAATACGTACAACTTCTTCCATGGGAGCTGCAAAAAGCCCATAGGGATAGTAATCTCTAAGATCTTGTTTGGTAGTAAAGGGCAGATGCTTTAAGTCATCAATACTTTTAATATCTTCAGGCTTTAACCCTAACGCCTTCATCTTTTGACGATAAAAAGGTACATGCTTATAAACCCTATTAACAGTTAAAGATAATCTTTCAGATTGTATAGCCTTTTTCTCATCTAAACTTACCGTCTCTTCTCTTTGCCAGAAATTCATAATTATACTGCTCCCTCCGATAAACTACTGGTGCCAAAGCTACCTTGACAATTTAATATGCTAAAAAAATTGTATCATTCCTTGCATATTTATGCAACACAGTATTCTGAAGCTTTTTTCTTTTTTTAAAATTTTAATTGTTAAATACTTTGTGCTATTTATATATATTTTTCTGATAATTTTTTACTACTATTTATAACATAAAAAATAAAGCCATAGAGTTCATTACTCTACAGCTTGTTAAGATTGCTTTTATTCTATTTCTAGTTGTGTCTGATTTTGATTCATGATACTCTTGCCTTCAAAAACAGCACCTTCTTTTATCGAGATACTCTTCACTTCCATATCTCCAAAAACTTTACCAACAGGTGCAATTTCCACAAGTCCTTGGCACTTAATATTGCCCTTAACCGTACCATAGATAACCATCGTTTCACAGTTTACTTCCCCTTGTATAAAGCCCCCTTCTCCTACTACAACATCTCTAGCCTGAATGATGTTCCCTTCAAATTTCCCATCTATTCTTAAATTCCCTTCTGTTACAATGTCACCTTTTAAGGATGCCGTTGTATCTATCAGCGTGCCTACATCAGTTCTAACTAATTTTTGTTGTTCTTTACTCGTTCCCTTTAAATCTCCAAACATACGCTTCTCTCCTTACTCAAATATTCTTATTGGATCAATAGGTACTTCATTTTTTCTAAGTTCAAAGTGAACGTGAGGGCCTGTAGATCTGCCTGTAGAACCCATAAGTGCTATCACTTGTCCCTTTTTGACGGTCTCTCCCGGCTCAACTAAAAGCTTTGAGGCATGTCCATACAGACTTGTAAGGCCATTGCCATGATCTAGACAAACAACATTTCCAAATCCTCCTTTATATTCTGCATAAACTACTCTGCCTTTTGCCGTAGCATGAATTTCAGTTCCATAATCATTTGCAATATCTATTGCAGAGTGATTTTCTTCGCCTCTATTCGTAAAAGGATTTTCCCTTGAACCAAAATAGCTTGTAATTCTGCCCTTAGCCGGTATAAAAGAAGGTATATATTGTTCTTTTTCGAGTACTATGTCCAGCTCTTCATTTATAGCCATAAGAGATTTTATTTTATCATCTATCGCCTCAATAGAAAGCCTGTCACTCTGCTGAATACTCATATTCACAGCCATCGACTGACTTTCTCTGATGGTCATATCATTTGATGCATTTGATTCTTTTAAAAAATGGCTTTTATCCAATTTATCTTTGATATCTTTTTCTAAATCATTTATCTTTTCCATTTTATCATTAATTGCGTCTTGATATACTTTGTAATCCTGAAGCTTTTCTTCTTTAGCTTTATTTTCTTTTTCTAGATTTTTAATATATTCATTTTTCATTTTTAAAGTCATGGAATCCTGGCTAAAATTTTGATAACGATTTGAAAAGATATAAATGCTTGCCGAAATAACAATAATTATTAAACACACCAAAGAAGCCATACCTTTAATCCATAAGTTTGAGAGACTTACTTTTTTAGTTTGGCTTCCTCTTTCTGGAATAATAATAATATTATATTTTTTTATCTTCTCTTTTGTATTATAAAACACAGATATCTGTCCTTCCTTTTACACTGTTCTTACAACATCATATAAAAGTTGAGATGATTTTTTCAAGCTAGATTAATTGTACAATAATTCAATCTAAGTTTCAACATGCTATTTAGCTAAAATAGTTCTTGTAGCAATAACATCTATACCTGTATCTAAAAGATTTTTCACGATAACATCGCCCACTTTCACAGGGGCATCAACCTCTATTGTATTTAAAACTTCTATACATCTGAAATTTAAGTTTTTGGGAATGCCTCCGCTAGTTTTTACCGGAATCATAGAATATATACTATTATTAAGCTTTACTGTTGTTGTAATGACCCTTGTAGGATTTGTGACCTCTTCTACCCCATATACCTCTCCTCTTTTACAGCCATGACCCGTTACTGCTTTATTCTCCGTATTCACTTCAAGTGTACATCCTATCGGACAAACAATACACGTTATTTTTTTAAGCATGATGATCCACCTCCGTGAGTTCTATAACAATATCTCCCGTAATTGCCTGCAGATGTCTTTCTGTAAGCACAATACTCTGCATCTCTGCCGGTAAAAGAATCTTCTTTTTAAAAGATGCGATCTCTTGATCTTCACACCTTACTACAACTTTCTGATGCTGATAAGGTTTATTAACGCGCATAAATAATTTAATGGGTTCTTCATGAGATAGGTTAATGCACTGTGGTACTGTATACGTAATCCCCTCTCCATTAATAACCTGAATACTTCTTCCTTCTTGATGCTTACCCTTTATATAATTTGCAGCATTTTTTCCTGCATTTTGTGCCTCTTCTGTTACGAAGTCTACTAAGTCATGTACATGCAGCACATTGCCACATGCAAAAATCCCTTCTTTAGAAGTTTGCATCGTCTCACTTACAACGAGCCCATTTGTTCTTGTATCTATCTCAAGTCCTGCATTTTTCGAGAGTTCATTTTCTGGAATCAAACCAACAGATAACAAAAGTGTATCACACTCAAAGGTTTTTTCTGTACCTTGAATAGGTTTTCTATTTGCATCTACCTTAGAGATCACTACCTTTTCTAAGCGCTTTTGCCCTATGATATGCGTTATAGTATGAGAAAGATACAAAGGAATATCGTAATCTTCTAAGCACTGAACAATATTACGATTAAGACCATTTGAATAAGGCATCAGCTCAACTACAGCCTTTACCCGAGCACCTTCTAGCATCATTCTTCTTGCCATAATAAGGCCTATATCACCTGAACCTAAGATAACTACTTCTTTTCCTACCATATAACCTTCTATATTGATATAGCGTTGGGCTGCTCCAGCAGTAAATATCCCAGAAGGCCTGTGACCTGGTACATTAATTGCCCCTCTTGTTCTTTCTCTGCATCCCATAGCCAGCACGATTGCTGTTCCTTCAATCTGCATATAACCCTCTTCTGAGCTTACAGCATGAACAGTCTTTCCCTTTATATCTAATACCATAGTATCAAGCTTAATGACTATAGAAGTATCAGTAACTTTATCAATAAACCTTTGGGCATACTCTGGACCCGTAAGTTCCTCTTTGAATGTATGAAGCCCAAAGCCATTGTGTATACACTGATTAAGTATACCGCCTAGTTCTCTTTCTCTTTCTATAATCACTATACTTTTAACACCCCTATTATAAGCCTCATAAGCTGCTGCAAGCCCGGCTGGCCCGCCCCCTATTACTATTAAATCATATGTCATAGCTAATCCTCCTTATTTTGTTTTCCCTGTTAAAATGTACGCACCCTCTTTGTCTAGCATAATATCTTCAAGCCTAACATTTAGCTCCCTTGCAAGGATCTCTTGTACCCGCGGTCCACAAAATCCACCTTGACATCTGCCCATCCCTGGTCTGCATCTCCTTTTTACCCCATCAACTGTCGTGGCACCAGTTACATTTTGGATACTATCTATAATCTCCCCCTCTGTGATCCCTTCACATCTGCAAATAACTCTGCCGTATCTTGCATCTTTTTTAATAAGTTCAGCTTTTTCTTCTTCTGAAAGCTCCATAAACCTTATTTGCTTACGTATTGGGTTAAAATCCTTTTTCAGACTATCCGGAAGACCTCTTTGCTTTAGCATCTCCACTACATCCAGTGCAATAGCTGGGGCTGCCGATAATCCTGGTGACTTCATACCCGCTGCATCTATGAATCCTTTTACAGAAGCCTCTTCTACGATAAAATCCTCTCTGTCTGAAATAGCACGCAGCCCTGAAAAATTTCTAATATTTTCTCTATAATTAATGTACGCTGTGGTTTTCATGGCTGCCTCCTGCACCAAACTCAGTCCCTCAGATGTAACGCCTACATCTTCTCGGTCCATGAGGTCTAGAGAACTTGGGCCTACAATTAAATTGCCATGTACTGTGGGACTGACCAATACCCCTTTACCCATTTTTCCTGGACACTGAAATACAGTATGACTCACAGCTGTCCCTTGATTTTTATCCAGTACAAAGTATTCACCTTTTCTTGGCAGAATTTTATAGCTTGGCTGGCAGATCATATTATGCACCTTATCTGCAAAAACACCTGCTGCATTCACAACAAACTTACACTGTACTTGAGACGCATCTTTAAGCGTCAATGTAAATCTTTCATCATTTTTATTAATCGCTATAACCTCAGCACGTGTTTTTAATTCACCGCCATTTGTTATCCCATTTTCTATAAGTGCTATTGTATATTCAAAAGGTCCTACTATAGCTCCCGTGGGTGCATAAAGCGCCCCTTTTATATCTGATGATAAATTAGGCTCTTTTTTCAAGGTCTCCTCTGGGCCTAATAGCTCTATCCCCTTTACTTTGTTTTTGAGACCATTTTCATATAGCTTACGTAAAGTTGTCATATCCTCATCATTAAATCCTATAACCAACGATCCATTTTGCTTATAAGGAACGTCTAATGCCTTGCAAAGTTCCCCAAAAAGCTCGCTCCCCGCTACATTGTACCTCGCCATAAGCGTTCCTTCTTCTGGATCATACCCTGCATGGATAATAGCTGAATTTGCTCTGGTGGTTCCCATAGCCACATCATTTTCCTTCTCTAAGATAATGACTTTAAGGTTATACTTTGTAAGTTCTCTGAATATACTTGCTCCGATTACACCTGCTCCAACTATCGCTACATCATACATATCTATTCCTCCTATATTTCTAAGTGTTATATTATCTCCTACAAGAAAGCGTGCAAAAAACACACGCACTTTCCTATTTCAAAACAAAAAGAGCCAAGCACAAAAGAAACACACTTATTCAGTGTCTCTTTTGTGCTTGGCTCTTTTTCTCACGCACATTTTATTTTGTTAAATAGATTATATCACAATTCATCATTATCTTCAAGTTCCCATGCCATAGATCTCTTAACGGCTTTTTTCCATCCTCTATAAAGCTTATCTCTTCTACCTTCTTCCAAACTAGGGCTAAACGTTTTATCAATCCGCCATGCATCTTGAATCTCTTTTTTGTCTTTCCAATACCCTACTGCAAACCCAGCAAGATACGCTGCCCCCAAAGCTGTCGTTTCTACAACTATAGGCCTTACGACCTTTGCTCCAGTAATATCTGCTTGAAACTGCATTAAGAAATTATTGCGGCTTGCACCACCATCTACCCTAATACTATTAATACCATGGCCAACATCTTCTATCATCGCTTCAATAACGTCTCTGCTTTGATAAGCAATAGCTTCAAGAGAGGCTCTTATAATATGATTTCTGTTAGTGCCTCTTGTCATCCCAAAAATACTGCCTCTAGCATACGCATCCCAGTAGGGTGCCCCAAGACCTACAAAGGCTGGCACCACATAGACGCCGCCACTGTCTGTAACCTTGCTCGCAAAATAATCTGTATCACATGAATCATTAACAAATCTCAGCTCATCTCTTAACCACTGTACCGCTGCGCCACCAACAAATACAGACCCCTCAAGCGCATACTGTACTTTACCTTCAAGTCCAACAGCAATGGTGGTAAGAAGTCCATTACGGCTTTTTACTAACTCTTCTCCCGTATTCATAAGTACAAAACAACCCGTACCATAAGTATTTTTAACATCTCCTTTGTCAAAACATCCCTGTCCAAAAAGCGCGGCTTGTTGATCTCCCGCAGCGCCGCTTATCGGGACTCTCACGCCACCTTTAGAGCCAAGATTAGCATAACCATATACTTCCGATGAGTTTTTAACCTCTGGAAGCATTTCACTTGGAATATCTAATCTTTGTAAAAGCTTATCATCCCATTTGAGTGTTTTAATATTAAAAAGCATGGTCCTTGAAGCATTGGTATAATCTGTCACATGTACCTTACCATTTGTAAGTTTCCATATAAGCCAGGTATCTACTGTTCCAAATAAAAGTTTACCTTCTTTGGCACGCTTTCTGGCCCCTTCTACATGATCTAGAAGCCATTTAATTTTAGTTGCTGAAAAATAAGCATCCAATACAAGCCCCGTTGTTTCTTGAATATAATCCTCTAATCCCTCTTCTTTTAACTGCTCGCACAAGTGCGCCGTTCTCCTGCACTGCCATACAATGGCATTGTAAATCGGTACACCTGTTTCTTTATCCCAGACTATCGTTGTTTCTCTTTGATTGGTGATGCCTATGGCAGCAATATCTTCTTGTGTCATATTAGCCTTTGCCATAACTTCCTGAAGTGCCCCATACTGCGTTGCCCAGATCTCCATAGGATCATGCTCAACCCAGCCTTCCTTAGGGTAGATTTGAGTAAATTCCCTCTGGCTTATCCCTATTATATGTTGATCATGATTAAATATAATAGCTCTTGAGCTGGTTGTCCCTTGGTCTAATGCTATAATATATTTTGCCATTTTTATTTTAGCGAAAAGTTAAACCCATACCATTCGCTAAATCCCCCTCTCTTACTATTGTTTTTAGTATATTGTATCATTTTATACCTCTTAGAACGTAAAAAATGCGCAAAAATAATAAGTTATTTTTGCGCATCTCTTCATATCTCTGTGCACCGTTATAGTATTAATTAAATTATACAATTTCTTATTAACAAAGTCAATTTTTTCACCACATTATTTGCGCAACAATTCTCAGATCTTCTACATATCCCAGATTTCTTCTTTGGAAGTTGATATGGCAGCTGCCCCTGCCTTAAGCGACTCAATCACATCTTCTTTACTCGCTATAAGACCTCCTGCTATAAGCGGCTTGCGTGTTGCTCCACATAGTTCTCTTATAATTTTAAACAAAATACCCGGCAGCATTTCTATGGCATCACACTGCGGTGCAAAATGCTGTTTTGCATTAGCAAGTGAAATCCCGTCTAAAACAAATATTCTCTGAACAGCAATAAGTCCTTCGCTTTTTGCAGCTTGTATCAGCTTAGGTTTTGTACTAATGATCCCATCAAAAACTGTTCCTTGTTTAATATACTGAATAGCAATTTCTTTGCTCGATAACCCTTCAACTAAATCCAGGTGTATAATCCCTATCTTCTCTTCTTGATGAATCTTATCCGAAAGTCTCTTCAGTGACAAAATATCTCCAAAAAGCACAAAGATAATACCCACATCCGTCTGCAAGGCTTTATCAAGTTCTGACTCATTTTTTACAGCTGCAATCACTGGATTTTCATCAAGAAGCATTTTAAAATCAATCATAGTCTCGTTATCTCCATTATCTGAAACTTTAACTTACATGAAATCTATCAATTAAAATAGCTAAGACAGTAAAGGTATTAACGATTTCTCTTCGAACACCTTTTCTTAGAAAGAAGTCATCTTTCTCAAAGATACTCTCTTCTTCATACATATGTGCGAGATCAGGATAATCATATAAATTACCATGATAAAACATAAAAGGCTCTAGACTAGATTCAAAATCTTTAAGGGATACAGTGTTACACCTCTTTTGTAAGAGGCTGATGCCGCCTTGTTTAAAGACCTCTGAAACAAACTCAGTACAGATATAAGTTTTATAAACTTGAAGATTACTTTTAAATAAAACATTAAAAATACCTATTAAATTGTAATAATACTTCTCATCATCTGTATAAGTATCATATATAAAAGAGCTTATCTGATTATATTGCTCGTTTGTAACAGGTATACGATATATTTTAACATTAACATCTTGTTTGTTACCTAATGAAAAGCGATAAGGATTTTCTTTAACCATTCCTCCAACTAAAGGATTTTTAGCTGATAGTCTAGCAAACGAATACATCTCTAACATATTAGCATCTAAGCTAATTGATACATGATTAAATTCAGAATGCGTACAATATCTAATCATCCGCCCTACCCGTGTCGGTGTCCGAGACAATATAACATAAACAAATGTATCCATTTAGGCCCCCCTCTTAGATCACATTTAATCATACGATTATGCAATTGTTTCTATGCCCTCTTTTATTAATCTAACATAATTTTTCTAAAAAATCAAAAGCAGGTTTTAGTAATACATTAACTTACTCTTTTGACTATGCTCTATATATTCTTTGATTATATTAAACTCATTCAATAACTTAGTATTTTTACCCATAACACTAAAAAGTTCATCAAAAAAACTCCGTTCATTAATTACATCATAAACATCCGCATCTTCAAGTCCATAATCTGTTTTTAAGTCTGAGATTACTGTATCAAAATTGCCAATTGCATCTATTAAATTAAGCTCTTTAGCTTGACTTGCCGTATAAACTCGTCCATCAGCCAATTGTTTTGTTTTATCAAAATCCATTTTTCTATTTTCAGCTACAATCTCTACGAACATGTTATATGTTTCATCTACCATCGATTGAAGGATTTGCCTTTGTTCTTCGGTAAGCGGATTTCCCATAGCCTTATTTTTGCCTGATACAACATTTTCTGTCTTGATCCCTATTTTTTGTTCAAGCTCACTTGTGTCTATTGTAGACATAATAACCCCAATAGATCCAGTCATCGTCATACGATTAGCATAAACTTTATCTGCTGCCATACAAATATAGTAGCCGCCTGAAGCTGCTGTTTGTGCCATGTAAGCGTAGATAGGCCTCTGGGTAACTTCTTTATATTCTTTAAGCTTAAGGTAAAGTTCATCCGACTCATATACCCCTCCGCCCGGAGAATTTACATAGAGCAAAATAGCTTGATTGGTTGGACTATACATAAGCTCATCAATCTGCTCAATAGTCCATCTATGTTTATAGGTTGGTTCACTAAAAATAGATCCCGATTCTCCTATAGTCCCTTCTACATAGATCACCTCTATTGAAGCCCTGCCATTTCCTGGTATTTTATTAAGCCCAGCACTTCCTACCCGGCCAATAAACCGTGATAATATCATCCCCCATACTATAACAAAGAACATGATACTTAGAATAATAATCCCTATTATTAATGCCACATTATTTTTTTTCTTTTCAGTTCCCATATAAATATACTTACCTCCTTAAATCTAACTTAACTTTTATGATAGGCTTTTTTTCCTTCTACATATAAATTATTGCCCGCGCTGTCAATAGTTACTATAACCGGAAAATCCTTTATCACTAACTCATAAATAGACTCAGCGCCTAAATCCTCATAAGCTATGCATTTCATCTGTGTAACACACTTACTAAGAAGTGCCCCCGCACCTCCAATAGCCGTTACATAAACAGCCCCATGTTCTTGCATGGCATCTATAACAGCTTGATTTCTAAGACCTTTACCAATCATCATAGTCTGTCCCCATGCCATAAGTTGTGGTGCATAAGTATCCATCCTGCCACTTGTTGTTGGTCCGCAGCTGCCTATAATCTGATCTGGTTTAGCTGGTGCTGGCCCGGCATAATAGATGGCTATATCCTTCATATCAATCGGCAGTGGCTTCCCCTGTGCATGGTCTTCTATTATCCTTTTATGGGCTGCATCTCTTGCTGTATAAATAATACCGCTAAGAAGCAGTTTCTCTCCAGCTTTCAGGCTTCTAGCTTCTTCTTTTGTAATAGGTACTTGTATCTTTTTATCCATATTTAGTCTCCCTCTTATAACTTAATCATCTTATGTCTGTTGACATGGCACCCCATATTAACAGCAAGGGGCATGGAGGCAATATGACAAGGATAGGCTTCTACATGTACGGCAAGTGTTGTTATCCTTCCGCCAAGTCCCTGTGGTCCTATGCCTAAAGCATTGATTTCTTCCATTAATTCTTTTTCAAGCTGTGCCATACGCACATCTGTACTTGATAAACCTATGTCCCGCGTTAAAGCTTTTTTTGCAAGAAGCGTACATTTTTCAAAATTTCCGCCTATACCAACGCCCACTACTACTGGCAGGCAAGCATTAGGCCCTGCAAGTGTTACCGCTTCTATAACCGCCTTTTTTATCCCTTCTACACCTTGCGCGGGAGTCAGCATATAGACCTTGCTCATATTTTCACTTCCGCCGCCCTTAGGCGCGATAAGTATTTCCAGCTCATCTCCGCTAACTATTTCATAGTGTATGATAGCCGGAGTATTATCTCCTGTATTTTTTCTATACAGTGGATTTTCTACAATAGATTTTCTTAAGTAACCTTCTTTATAGCCACGTCTTACGCCTTCATTAATGGCTTCTTCTAACAAACCGCCTTCTATATGAACATCTTGCCCTAACTTAACAAAAAATACAGCAGTTCCTGTATCCTGACATATAGGGATATTTTCCTCTTTAGCGATATCCGCATTCTTGCAGATATCTTTTAAAATGTCCTTGCCAACAGGACTTATTTCTTCTTCTTTTGCACGCTTAAGCGCTTGGTATAAGTCTTCAGGCAGATAATAATTAGATTCAATACATAGCTGCTTTACTGCAGCAGCTATTTCGTTAAAATAGATACTTTTCATCGGTGATTCTCCTTACGTTCTTTATCGTTTATAGGTTTAAACTTGGGCAGAAGCCCTACATTTTGAAGTGTCTTAACAATAACCATTATAACAGGTCCTAAAACAAGTCCAAATACACCCATTACTTTATAGCCTATATACATCGCCATAACCGTAACTAAAGCGTAAAGGCCTATTTGATGAGATAAAATTTTAGGCTCCATAATTTGCCTCATGACAAATATAATACCATATATACCTAGAAGACCGACAGCTATCATATAATCTCCTACTATAATATGATAAACTGCCCAGGGTATAAGTATACTACCGCTTCCAAATACAGGCAGAGCGTCTATTAAAGCTATTATACAACTAATAAGCAGCGCATAGCTGATACGAAATACTAATAAACCCGTCAAACAAATACTAAAGGTAATAGACATAAGTATAACTTGTGTCCTAATATATCCCCCCAGCGCCCCGAGCATTCCTTTTTGCATCACCGCTAGTCTCTCACTAATCGTATCTGAAAGCTGTGCTTTTATAAACGCTTTGATCTCATAATAATCTTTTGTCATAAAAAAAGTCGCTATCAACATAACAATAATAAAAATAAGCATATTGGGAACTTTAATAATTGCGTGATATACATTTGGAATCCGCGCGGTGAGAAAAGTACTGATTCCGCTTAGCATTTGTTCTACTACATTATCTAAATTGGAAAAACTCCCAATCTTATCTTCTAATAGCTTAATACCTTCCGTGAGCTTTTTACTATATTCAGGGAATGTAGCCGAAAATGTAATGATTTGATACCATAATTGTTTAATGACTATGATTATAATCCACAAAATACCACTAAGGATCGTAAGCATGCTGAATATAGCCCCTATGGCTCTTGGAATCTGCAATTTTCTATTTAACCATGTTACTACCGGGTTTAACAAACTTGCAAATAACCACGCTATTATAAAAGGTGCCATAAGACTAAATACCTTGAATCTTATAATGGTATATGCCAGAATGCATATCACTCCAAAAACAAGCAGGTTTTTACCTATTTTTTTATACCAAGCTTCTATTTTCTGCTCAAGCATGCCTCTATCCCCTCCTTCATATAATATATCATATAAATGGAATATTTAGTACATCCTTCAAAATATAATAAAAGAACACAAAAAAAGACACCATATTTGGGGAATATGGTGCTAAAATAGAGTTTTGTAAGGGTTTGCTATTAGAGTTAATTATCCTACTTTAATTAAAACGTATTTAGGGGAGTTTAGATTTATGTAAACTGTTTACACGTATCTATTTAGGGTTTAGGGGAATAAAGTAACATAATTATCTCTATTATTATTTACATACCTATGTATCTAAATAATTAATTTTCCGTTCACTAACATATTATCACGCATTTTTGTATTTTTTTAGACTAATTTGTAAATAAATTGTGAACAAAAGAAGTAGTATATTGCTATTTATTATATAATTTTGTCGTTAAATAGCGTTTATTATAAATTTTCATCTCGCTCCCCTATCTCTTCCCACCTTTTAGCATGAGAAATGCACAAATCAATAAACGCTTTTAAAGCAGGATTTAACCATTTATTTTTATGATAGATTATTTGTGTATAGAAAGTAATAGGTGAATCCCATCTTTTTATTTTAAATTTCTTTTGTTTTTCCTCTTCTGCAACAGCATAGTATGGTAAGTAGGAGATGCCTAGTCCACATTCAATATATTTTTTTATTGCTTCTACACTTCCAGTTTCTAAACTATTTGTTGGATAAAAATGGTGACTCTGCAGATAGTTGTTGAATACTTCACGATAGGTACATTCTTTTTCAGTAAATAAGACCATCTGTGAATTATCAGGCAAAAAATCATCCCCTTTATAGTCATAAGGTGCTACTAAGCACATGCCTTCTTGCTTTAACAATAGGGTTTGAAGATGTGAATAAGTATATTTAGGCTGTACCAGAAAACTGACATCCAAATCTCCAGTACTTAATTTTTCCCTAAGATTACAACATTGATCATTAATAATAATCATTTCTACCTCAGGATATGTACATTTGTATGCCTTAATGATATCTCTCAATCTATACATCATCAAAGATTCTGGAGCGCCTATTTTTATAACACCCCTTGGTTTATTTTCGGATGTTGAATATTTTTCAATAACCTCATAAGTATTTAACAAACTTCCAATGTGTTCAAGCAGACTCTGCCCAAATTGCGTAATTTCAATGGTTTTTCCTATTCTATTAAAGAGAGGTTTTCCATAATAATCTTCAATGGTTTGGATTTGAAAAGTGACCGTAGACTGTGCATAGCCTAAATCCTGGGCTGCTTTTGTAAAACTCCCCCTTTCCGCTACTCTTTTAAATGTTTTAAAATTTTTGATATCCATAAGGTTCTCCTTATATTTGATCTTATTTATAGTGTATTATACCATAGATTCAATATTATTGATGGATACCATCTAAACTTTCAATTTTACAAATAACTAAATAGCTTTTATAATCACTTCAAAGGGAGGCGTAATAATGGATAAAAAATTAAACACATTAACACTCAGCGGGCTCATGATCGGTCCAATACTAGGGTCTGGCATTGTGTTGCTTCCCCCTATTGCTATTAAAACTTTAGGACAACATGCTATAGTTGCTTGGATTATCATGATGTTTCTTGGCGGAATATTCGCTTATATTTTTGCTAAGATGAGCTTATTAACCTGCAGTAATGAAGGGATTAGCAGTATTATTTCAAGAGAAATCGGATTCTTTCCAGGACAGCTTGCTTCAAACTTTCTTACACTAGCTGTATGTTTTGGACCCGTTGCCGTTGTTGTAACAGCTGCTGAGTTTATTCACAATATGTTTTTAGATATTCCTTATTTAAAAGTCATTATAGCTTTTATTTTTCTTATACTTGCGACCTTTGTTCTATTAATGGATGTAGCTAAAATAGGGAAGTTATCTTTAATTCTTTCTTCTTTAACAGCACTTCTTTTAGTCATAGGAGGGCTCTTTAGTTTAATCACACAACCTGCTATTTTCTACCCTGCAGGCTTGCCTAAAATAAGCAGCATGGGGTATACGCTTCTTCTTTTATCTTGGGCAATCATTGGTTGGGAAGTAATCGGTAATTATATAGAAGATGTTGAAAACCCCCAGGTAACTATTATGCGGGCTATGAAGATCAGCTTGAGCGCTGTCGTTTTGGTATATCTGATCAGTACATTCGCTTTACAAAATAAGATTAATTTTGAAATTTCAGGCCAAGGTACGGATGTTAATATGGGCATGATTTTAGTCCCTATATTTGGAGAATATTCTTTTTTCATTATAGGAACCATTGCTGCTGGTTTGTGTTTCTGCACATTTATCATGTTCGTTGGTGCTACTTCAAGACAAGTCGCCAAAAGAGCAGAAAACGGCACCTTACCTCAATTTTTCAAACAAAAAAAGGGGGAAAAATCCCCCAAAACTACACTATTTATTTTAGCCGGCCTGCACGCCTTGATCCTTGTATTTATTTATTGTCACTGGATTACCCTTGAAGCGATCGTTAGTATCGCCAATACTTTTTTTATTTGTAACGCACTCTTAGGCCTTCTTGCAAGTTTTAAATGTGTTAAAGGTATCCTTGTAAAACTTTTTGTAACTATTTTAATTATTATTTTCTGTTTACTACTAACCTATTCATCTCTTATTGCATGGATTCTTTTTATAGCAGTCACTTTAGGCAGCGCATTAAAATGCTCAAAAGCTCAGTTCTCACAAACTCTATGATTTTGTTTGAGTTAAAATGACACCACCGATTACTGAAGTAACCGGTGCAACCAGTACCAAGCCAAAACTGCCCACAAGAGTATGTAAAATTTCAGAAGATACATAAGTAATATTTAAAATATTAACAAGTGGCGTTCCTTGTGCCATAAATACCATCATGAGTGCTGTATAGCCGCCTGAGTACGCCAACAAAAGTGTGGTCACTATGGTCCCAAGTACAGACCTTGAGACAGTGAGTCCAGATGCAATAACTTCCTTAGTCGTAAGTTCTGGCTTTTTTTCAACAATTTCATCCAGCGAGGCTGCTATGTCCATAGCTACATCCATTACCGCTCCTGATGAAGCAATAAAGATCCCCGCTAAGAAAATAGAGGTCAAGTTCAAATAGTGATAACCACTATACAGTAATGTTTCTGAAAAAGGCACTACTGCCCCATGTAGTTTAAATGCTTTTCCGAAACCAAGTGCAAATATACCAGTTAGCAATACCCCGAAAAACGATCCCAGAAAAGCTATTGCCCCTTTTTTAGTAAAGCCCGCCACGAGAAAAATAATAACAAATGCAATAATTATAATACTGCCCATCGCAATAAGAATAGGATTGAAGCCTTTTAAAAAACTAGGAATTAAGATTTTCCATATCATAAGTATTGTAAAAACAAAAGAAAGTATTGCTCTGACTCCCGTCCACCCCGTTACGCCAATCATGCCCACTACAAAAACAATAAATAATACAAGCTCCAGCTCTAACCGGTAATGATCTATGGCATTGGCAAAGATTACCTCTTTATCCTCCCCTAGATCCAGTACAACGAGTGCCATATCCCCCACCTCAAATATCTTATCAAATTCCATCTGTCCCCTTAGATGATTGACCGCTTCATAGATATCTCCTTTATATTTACCACTTAACACCTGTACTTTTAAGCTTTGATTACCTTGTTTAATGATTCCTGTTTGAATAATAGACGTATTATTAACCTCTATGATCTTGGCTTTTACTCTTACGCTTTCTTTATACATATCCGTTTCAAATCCTGTAGGAATAACTGTTAAAATACCTATTATTATAATAACTACTGTAAGAAAAATAAGATTTGAATACTTTAGCTGCTTATTCAAAGTATGTTGCCTCCTGTTATATAGGTTCCTAAATCATTTCCCAAGCTGTTCAAAAGGCACAAAAGGATTCCTTTGTGCCTAAAGATACATGCTTTATTCATTTTTATTTACTCGCGAGTTTCATAACAGACATAAACTTTTGGTAAGTATCTGTATCATCATAATACCCAGAAAATATTTCGGATCCTTGGCCTATGGCATATAGTGGAACTGGAACGCCTGTATGTGCATAAGTAGTCCAGCCAATCCCTGCTCTTTGATTCAAAATATGCGTTACTGTAATGCTCAGTGGTTCATAACCCCCATACAATAAATACGTTTTATCATCTGTTGGTCTCTCACTTGCTGCTAACATACTTACTTTTAAAGCTTCTTTTAATTGATTTAACTCTAATTCTTTTAAATTATTAAGTCCCATTTTATCACTAAGCACCCCATAAAAATCTTCTATTTTAGCAGTTTCAGGTGTATGTGACGCACGATACTGAGCAACTACCTTGTCGAATTCATCATAAGAGATCTTTTGATTTTTAAGAAGAGGAAAGGAAGTATTATACTTTGTACCTGCAAAGCCTATCCCTAATCCACCTGTTTCGTGGTCACCCGTTACTACAATCAGTGTATCATTTGGATGCTTTTGATAAAACTTAATCGCTTCTGCTATTGCCTCTTCAAAAGCAATAACTTCTTTAATACTGGTTGCCGCATCATTTGCATGACATGCCCAGTCAATCTTGCCACTTTCTACCATCATAAAGAAGCCTTGAGGATTTTCTAAAACCTCTATCCCCTTTCTGGTAAAATCCGCCAAACTTAAACTTGCACTATCTTGATTAATCGCATAAGGCATTGCATTAGATTTATCAAGTACCGGATTAACTGCATAAACTTTACCTGTTTGCTTATTAATCTTTTCAAAATCTTCTTTTGTACGTGTAATAGTATAGCCATCTCTTTTTACGATTTCATAAACATCTTCTTGATCTTTATTCTTACCTGTTGGCTGATTAAATCCGCCTCCCCCAAAGTAGTCAAATCCGCTTTTGCCAAGTTCAAGAGCGATATCATAATAATTATTTCTTGAAGTTTGATGCGCATAAAATACTGCCGGTGTCGCATGGTCAATAGATACAGAACTCACGATACCTACTTTCATACCACTTTTTTTAGCTGATTCAGCCATTGAAGTATATTTTACTTTTTTTGCTGGATCCATATTGATAACACCATCTACAGTTTTATAACCGGATGCCATAGCTGTTCCGGATGATGCAGAATCAGGAATGAATGAATCTGCTGCATATGTAGTCTTAAGCCCCTGTACCGGAAATTTAGAAAAATTAAGTTTCACAAGTTCTGGGGCTGCACTATTTTTTAGAGAGCCTAAGTAGATTTCTGCTGCGTTCGCTTGTGTAGCTGACATGCCGTCCCCTATAAACATAAAAACATATTTTGCTTTTTTTGCTGTTGTATTACGCTGAGTAGTTTGTGCTGATACTGCTTGAGTCTGCAATCCTAATATCCCAAAAGATACAACTAATGCAAGTACGGATGTGATAATGGTCTTAAAGTGTCTTTTTACATTAAACATCATTTCACCTCTTCATATTATTTTTTAACCCTCGCAGTAATTTTATCTTTAAAACATTCAAAATTTATTTTAATTTTATAAAGTTTTTGTTAAATATAGGTAAAATATTTTGTTTTTTCTTTTTCATAATGGCTAGTAACACTATAACAAACGCACCTATTCCTAGAAGCGGTGGTTCCTCCATTTCGGTCATATCACCTATATCTAGCGGCTTCTTGGCTTGAAGTATTTGTTTTTGTTTTTCTAGCATTATTTTTTCTTGAGCTTTATTTTCAAGTACGATAAAAGAGGTAAGAGGACTCATTACCTGACTCACAATGCTGCCTTTCACAATAGTCAATGCTTTTTCAAAATACTGATCAGGACTTAAAAGATAGCTTCTATATAAGGCTTGCAGTAAGATGCCATTCTCCCATGAAGAATCTGTAAATAGATCTTTGGCCTCTGCATCTATAGCTTCTGTTAAAATAATACTATCCTCATTATTATCAGGCAGATAAAAAATTCCTTCCCCTTCACCTTGCCATACTAAAACAGGCTTTTTATATATCTCCGCCCCTGTATGATTCCTGCTATAAACCGTTGAATCTTGTAAAGCGTACTGCGTTAGCTTTTGTTCCTTTGAAAGATGATAATAGCCCAACCCTTCTGGGTTTATAAAACTAAGATCTTTATAATCTTGTGAAAATATTGCTTTTTCTATTGCATCTGTTACCAGGATAAAAACTGGCTGTTCTTCAAGCTGACTGTTATAATGCTCATACAATATCCTTTTTACGGTATAGTCAGCATAAAAGCCACCTTTTACAGCGGTCTTCTTCAAGGCCTCTTCCCATCCCGCTTCATATTTGATCCTGTTTTCTTCGAAGCTAACCCCTATAATGCCATTTACATCTTCAGCGATTTCTTGTGTTTCAATAAAGTCTTTTATACGTTGTATATAGGCCGCTGTCTGTTCCTTACTGTCTTTAGAACGATCTACAATAAAATAATATTTAGGACTTCGCGTCACTTTTGGGAGATTTGCTTTCATCTCTTTTGTTATATACCTAATAGCAGGATGAATCTGTAGATTTAGCTGCTTAATATCCTCCTTAATGGCATCAAGTGTTTTTAAAGTAATTACTTCATCTTCTATGGTGAGATTTATAGGGGTAGGGTGGATTATTTCTATGCCTGTTTTTCTTATCTGATATGGTTCAAATGGGAAGATTTTAAACTCTATTTGATTACTACTTAGATAGGTCAAAACCCCAGGATCTCGGTTTATCACCTTGTTTTGTTCATAAATCCAATTGGCAGCTCTTTTATCAGCAATGATTCCATACTTTTTTTCATTTCCTACATATAAATAATAATTAGTAATATAGCTTCCTTCTGGTATTTTAAAAACGGTATAAAACTCACTTAGGCCATCTATCGTATTTTCTAAATCAAAATGAATCCAGCTTTTATAAAGATTTTGCTCAGGATCATAGTGCGTCTCATACTTCATTTCATTGATATGCACATCCTTAATATTTTCTGCATTAATAGTTGGCTGCACTTGTTCATCCTCATGTTGACCTAAGAAGACATGCTCTAGTGTTTTTACTTTACTGGGTGAAATTGATAAATGATCTAGCGCATAAGCTTGATATAAAGCAGTAAGATAAGGTGTACTTGTTCTAACTGCTAAAAACCCATTACCTCTTTGATTGTCTGCATTGATATGTTTGACTGCACTTAGTGCTCTTTTGATACCTAAAGTATCAATAGTTGTCTTATTTTCTTCGCTATAACTGCGTTGATAAGTATAGCGAAGTGCTTGATTTAAATGGGTGTGATCTTGTTGTATAATAAGTGCGCCAACCCCTGGAAATACTAAAAGCTGAACCATAAAAAGTGCTGCTATTTTGGTTTTTTTATAGTATTTAAGTAAATAACTATAATCTTCCCACAGAGACTGTATATGAACAAACAATAATACTATAGGCATAAGTAGTAAAATACCTAGCCCAAATGCTAAAATACCCACCAGTGATAAAGGGGCATAGGGTAAAAACACTATAAAAAAATAAAAACTATACCATAGCAGACAGCTTTTCGCTAAAAATATAAGTAATCGTAATTTTTTATTTTCAACTTTTGGAATCATCATCATACTAGTTGTTAAGACATTGCATAGATAAAAACCAAAGTGAGAAAAATCACCGAATACATTGTCTAACGATTGATTGAGGGCTAAACCCATTAACGAACCTAGAAATACAATAATGCCCATATACTGATACCATAAATTTGATTTTTTCTTTAGAATCACATAAATAAGCGTGCCAAACAAAAACAAAAACGCTGCTGAACTTACAACAAACACTATAGGAACCATATTTTCAAACAAACCAGACTGGCCTCTATTTACTACATACATGAAATTGATAAACAAATACCAAGAAAGCGGAATAGCAACCATAAAAAGAAATGGTTTTAAAACAGATTTCAATTGATAACGTTCTACCGTATCCTCTATAATCATCATCATGCCATGCGCCAGTGCCGGCATGGTAAGTGTTAGTATTGTCAGTGCAGGGCTCACTCCCATAAGCATATATCTAGGCATTGAAGCCGGAATAATTTCTGTATACCTAAAAAAGCAAGCGATCAGCAAGCAAAAATAAAGTCCAAATAGTCCATAGGCCGTATAAACATGCAACGCCTTTTTATGAATCACACAAACTACACTATAAATCGTAAATCCTAGACCAAAAGCTCCCAACACCGTCCCAAATACTATCCAACTATCAATCTGTTTGTCTGACAGCTCCGTATGTAGAAACCAAAAAATTCTCCCAAATACCCCGAGCAGACCTAACTGTGGAAGTGTTACTGTCAACAGAATAAACATGGGGTTATATAGCTTTTTCATCATCCACCTCTTTTTTTGTTAGATTTAAAAAAATAACATATATCATCCATAAATAAGTACAATAGACTAATATCCCTATAGACTGATGAAGTAATCTTCCTGCCGCTACAGTTTGGCCCTCATTAAATGCCAAAACATTTATAGCAATAATAATCCTAGATGCATTAGCAGCAATCGTAATACCATATGAAAAGAGCAATAAACTAATAAATGAAATAAACAGTTTCAAACTCCCATGATCTCTCGGGATAAACGAAAAACCAAGCATCAGAAAAACAATCATCCAAAACATAACCCCTGAACAATTCTTATTAATCACTACATTAACTTGCTCACTGACAAAACCTATGTCCGTTATATAAGCAAAAGAAATCCCCAGAGCTTTCTCAACAATAAACGTAACTGGTTTTAAAATAATCATTAGATGTTCTAATGAACCATATTGATAGAAGCCATACAGGATAAGCAAAGCGGCAGCTATATAAGCATACCAACAACTCCTCTTGTTAATCCTATAGCTTAGTCTCCTCATCTTCTCTCTCCTCACCTTCCACATATTCTAAAATATCTCCAGGCTGGCATTGAAGTTCTTTGCAAATCGCCTCTAATGTCGAAAATCTAATTGCCTTTGCTTTATTATTTTTTAAAATAGATAGATTGGCTGGGGTGATCCCTATTCTATTTGCCAGTTCAATAGCACCAATCTTACGTTTAGCCATCATCACATCAATGTTTATAATAATTGCCATAGTATCCCTCCAGCTATATCGTATAGTCATTCTCCATCTTCACTTCCACTGCCTGCCTAAAAACCTCTGCTAAAATAATTGAGAAAAAACCAGCGATTACAAAAATCATGAGAATAACAATGGTGAAAAAAGAATTTAAATAATAAATTTTAGTTCCATATAAAAAGGCAATGATAAACGAAAATATTCCCATGCGATTTAAGCTTTTGACATTGCTCATAATAAAGGGATCCTTTCCATCTAATGTCTTAAAGATATTTCTGATCTCTCTTACGATACCTAGTGCCAATACACCTGTTACAGCTAGTAATCCTACTAAAAAATAATAACTGTTATCATAGGTGCTGCTATAAGTATATCCTAGATACCACCTCACCGAGACTGGCAGTGACAGTAATATACCAATGCCTCCAACAAAAATGAGATCCAATAAAATTTTTACAAAGGATGCTAATGACTTTTTACCAATAATCCTCATAGGTATACCTCCTTAAGTTTTTTACATTTATTTGTATTTATTCTACTATAGTCTTTTCCCTTTTTCAATATATATTTATTGTTTATCGATATATAATTGTCTCAAATCAATATAGAACCTCGTACCTTATAGATTCAAAATATCCAAAATATTCAAAAAACCTTACCCTATAAAACCTTATAGCACATTAAGCTATAAGGCTTTATAGGGTAAGGTTTTATAGTATCAGTTAACAACACGGCGTGTTGGATAAGCGAGCTCTATATCAGAGTGTTCATTAAACACATCTAGAATATTTTCCCATATTATTTCTGATGTGATCCTTCTAGCATGTGGCTCACAAACATATCTAATAGTCAAAAGCACGCCGTTCTCTTTTACCGATGTATAAACAATTGGGGTTAAGTTATTATAGTAGATCATATATGTTTTAGAAGCTTCTTTTATTCGGCTTTCCACATCCTCTGTTAATACAGCTGCATGGCACTCTGCAATGTTTTGCAACAGTTTTTTTGCCTTTTTCCAATCACTTTCAAAAGTAACCGTAACGCTAATCTCATTCCAAATGTATTCAAATCCAATGGTATAGTTTGCGAGATAATCTGTAAATATTTTATGATTAGGGACGTGGATAATCCGACCTGTACTCTGTTCAGCATCCACCCAGTTACCAATTTCAATCATAGAAAACTGAAAAAGCCCTTGATCAATAACATCTCCTTTGACTTTTCCAATCTCAATTCTATGTCCTACTTCAAAAGGATGTTTAAATAAAATATAGAACCAAGCAGATATATTAACTAAAAGGTCTTTAAGAGCCAGTGCAATCCCTGCCGTAAAAAGTCCAAAATATGTAGAAAAAGACCCGCCTAACTGAAACCAAATCAATACCATAAAAAAAAGAGTAATGAAAAATGCGCTGAAATTGATAACACGTTTGGCTTTATGAAAAGCTGATACATCTTCAGTTTTGGCATGTATTAATTTAAACAAAAAAGATTTAAGGCCTTGAATAGATAGAATAAGTACTATGGACCATATGATATTAAAAATAATATCATGATTTATATCTGGCATCTTTATACCTCCTGAGAAATAATAATGACTTAATTATATCAGATTTTAGAGTTTTTGATAACGTCCGCCAGGTGGGAGGAGAGCTATCTTTCTCCGCTCCGTCACACGTATCCAAGTCGCGTCTAAAGATACTCTCCTCCCACCTGGCTCTGCTTCTTAAAACTAAAGAGGCTATTACACTATAGTGTAATAACCTCTTCTAATCGCTCATCCTATTTTATTTTCAATGAATATTAATAGTTTTTATCAGCGTATCCAATCCAGCCGCCTTCTTTAACAAGGGCTTTATCAAACTCGCCTACTTTAAAATCAATCTCTTCTAATTGATCTCCTGATGCAACTAAAATTTTATCACCGTCAATATCAATAGACATTGTTGTTTCTTTATCTGCATAGGCATTAAAAAGATATTCAATTTTATCCTTTGGTAATTCTATTGCGAACATCCCACAATTGTACATATTCTGTCTAAAGATCCTTGCAAAATTTTCTGCTATAACCACATTGATTCCATTAACTTCAAGTGCCCATGGCGCATGCTCTCTAGAAGAACCACATCCAAAGTTTTCTCTTGTTACAACCACAACTTTATCTTTGATATCTTCACTATTATTAAAGCCCGGAAGAGATAAGTCTTCTAATAAATAAGGTGCTAGTGCCTCTTTTGTGATTTCAGTCAGATACTTTGCTGGAATGATTTCATCTGTATTGATATCATTTCTATCTAAAAATAAAACTTTTCCGCTAAAACTTTTCATTTTCTTCCTCCATTCTCTATGCTTTATATAGTTGTGAGTTTGTGATTTTACCTTCAATCGCAGTAGCTGCTGCAGTCGCCGGACTCATCAAATGTACTGTGCCACCTTTACCCATTCTCCCGTTAAAGTTACGATTTGTAGTTGATGCACAAGCTTCTCCTTCTGCAAGAACCCCATTACTCATACCTAGACAAGCGCCACATGTAGGGTTTGTCACACAAAAACCTGCATCTTGGAAAGTCTCGATAATACCTTCTTTAAGCGCCATAGCATAAATAGCTGGCGTTGCAGGACTAACAATACCGCGTACATCATCACTTATTTTTTTACCACGAAGTACTTCAGCTGCAATTCTTAAATCTTCTATACGGCCATTTGTGCAGCTTCCTATATAGACTTGCTCCACTTTTGTACCATTCATCTCATCAACTGACTTTACTTGGTCTGGTTTAAACCCAAAAGTAACCATTGGCTCAAGAGTTGTTACATCATATTCATAAACTTTTTCATAGGAAGCATCCTCATCAGAAACCCATTTGGAATATTCTTTTAATGCTTCTTCTTTTGAACTGAACTCATCTTTAATAAACTCCCATAAGTATTCAACTGTGGTCATATCAGGATAACATACGCCACAGGTACCACCAGCTTCAATAGCCATATTACATAGTGTCATACGTGATTCCATAGACATTTCATCAATAACTGGGCCTGCAAATTCTATCACCATATTGGTTGCACCATTTACAGTTAATTCTTTAATAATGAAAAGGATAAGATCTTTTGCATAAACCCCTGGCTGTAATTTGCCATTAAGCACAATTTTGATTGTTTTTGGGAAGTGGAATGCACAGACACCTTTTAATATTCCTACTTCAAGGTCAGTTGTACCAACCCCTGCGGCAAAAGCGCCAAATGCACCATGGGTACAGGTATGAGAATCTCCCATAATAACGGTATATCCTGGTCTTACAAAGCCTTTTTCAGGAAAAATCGCATGACATACACCGTTTCTTCCAATATCAAAAAAATCTTTAATATTATGCCTTTTTGCCCAATCACGTAATATCTTGCCTTGCTCGGCAGTTTTTGAATCCTTTGCTGGTGTTACATGATCTATAACTGCCTTGATTTTAGTAGGATCAAAAACGCGATCCATCCCTCTTGCCATAAGGTCTGTGATAGCAATTGGTGTTGTAATTTCGTGACAAAAAACCCTATCCAGCTTTAAAACATGCGTATCTGGAAATGGCATATCTACTCTGTGTGCATCAAAAATTTTCTCAGCTAATGTTTTACCCATGTTATTCTCCTTGTTTTGTAAATTTCAACTGCCGTATTGGCAATGATGATTAAAAATTATTATACATTATCATATCATAAATAGATATTCTATTACCATATCTATTTATCTTCCAAAAAAAACACTCCTTGTCTTATACAAGAAGTGTATCATATTTAAGTTATCATGTAAAATGCCTATAATTAATCAATTATCATGCCTTGTAGACATTCTTAATAAATTGCAAGAATCTGGCAGCAGCAGTTGTAAAGATTTGCTGTTTTTTCCATATTACAAACCCTCTCGTGTTATATTGCGGCGTAAAAGGCCTAAATGTAACAAGGCTATTGTTGGCAATACGCAGAGCTATTTCTGGGCACACTGCAAATCCAACACCATTCTGAGTCAGCATAATTGCAGTAGATAGTGTGTTATAAGTAGCAAGTATATGAATGTTTGCATCAGCACATCTAAACCAATCTGCTATTTCCTCCAAAAGTGCTGGGCGACTTGGAAGAAGCAGCGGCTTTAAAGCTACTTGCTGTAATGAGACTACGGCATTATCCGTCAGTGGATCGTTACCTGGAAGCAGAATCCCCCAATGATCTATATGGGGAATTTGAATATAGTCATATTTTTCAAAGTTAATAGGCTCCCGAATAATCCCTATATCCAAAATTCCGTTATCTAGCCGCTCCTTTACATCATCCGTATTCCCACAAAATAACTCATACCGAATTTGTGGAAACTGCAGGGTAAACTCTCTCATTAGATCGGGTAAAACTGCCGCAGCCATCGTCTCAGTGCATCCGATGGAAACTGTTCCTGTGCAGACTTCCAGGCGTTCAATAAATTCACGCTCTGTTTTTTGAACCAGTGTAATGATTTCCTCAGCCCGTTGCCGAAGCAGCATTCCCTCCTCCGTGAGGCTGATACGACGCTTTCCCCGCACAAAAAGGGTAACTCCGAGCTCTTCCTCAAGCTGCATGAGTTGACGGCTGAGAGTGGGCTGTGTCATGTGTAAAAACTCCGCAGCACGGGTAATGTTTTCCTCCCGCGCTGTAATAAGAAAATATTTCAGAACTCTAATCTCCATAGTCACTACTCCATAAATAATAATTATATCATTATACTCTACTTCTGTACTATTTCAAACTATGTTATCGCCAATAGGAACATAATTACTTTTATAGTACTAGTTTTTTAAATAAACTTATAAAAAGCAAAAAACCTCATAACTCAAAGAGCTACAAGGTTATCTGATGCGATCGGGGGGACTCGAACCCCCAAGGTCTAGGACCACTAGATCCTTAGTCTAGCGCGTATGCCAATTCCGCCACGATCGCGTATTCATTTCCTAAAAGGCAAGTATAATTATATCTAACCCATACTCTTATGTCAAGTATTTTATTATATCTTTTACTTTTTATATTTCTTTTTTTTAATATCATAATATGCTAGAATAAAATTATATCATTTTATGAGGTGGGCAGATGAAAAAACTTTGGCAAAGTAACAATTATTTTCGTATTTCACTCTACGCAATTTTTGTGATTAGTGTTTCTATTTTGTTTTATAGAATTTCTTCTAATTCTGATAATATTGTTCCTTCGATTATGACTTATTTTAAGAATATCACAAATGTTTTATCGCCTATCATTTATGGCTTATTAGTTTCTTATTTACTTAATCCTATCATGGATTTTTTCGAAAGAAATCTTTTAAAACTTATACGGCCTAAGACACAAAGTCAGAAAAAGAAAATTCGTACACTATCTATTATCATCGTTTATATCTGTATATTTGGAAGTGTTATTTGGATGATACGTTACCTGCTTCCACAGATTTTAGTCAATATACGAGATCTCATTAATATGCTGCCTTTATATATTTCAGAGTTTAAAAATATGCTTACTGATTTAGAGCTTACTGTTAATGAAAACATTTCAGCACTTCCTTATCACATGGATACGACTAAGCTTTTCGATATGTTCAGTCCCGAGAAGTATTTTGATCTTGCAGGACTTAATAGTATTATGACTACTATCGTGTCCCAAGCTTTTAGCATTACTTCTTCTTTATTTAATTGGATTATGGGATTTGTGATATCTTTTTATGCGCTTGAACAAAAAGAGTCTTTTGTATATGGCGCTAAAAGGTTAACGTATTCTTTTTTAAGTGAGTCAACAGCAAGTAAAATCATCGCTATTTTTAAAGAAGGCCATGAAATCTTTATCCGCTTTTTCGTTGGAAAATTTATAGATTCTTTTATAATCGGTGTAATCTGCTTTATAGGTTTATCTATTATTAAAAACCCTTATGCCTTACTTTTATCAGTTATCGTGGGTGTGTTTAATATGATTCCATATTTTGGGCCTATTTTAGGTGCTATCCCAGCTGTACTGATTACACTATTTGAAGGATTTTTACCCGCTGTGAGCGTGGCTGGCTTTATCTTCTTATTACAGCAGTTTGACGGCTTGGTATTAGGTCCAAAAATCTTAGGAGATTCTATTGGTCTTAGTCCTTTTTGGATTATATCGGGTATCTTGGTCGGTGGTGCTTTATGGGGGCCGCTTGGTATGTTTTTTGCGTCGCCCCTGATTGCTATTATTCTTATTACTATTAACCGCTGGGTAGATAAAACTTTATTAACTAAAAATATTTATGTACTTCCTTTATCTATAGATCATAGCAAAAGTCCTCCTAACACGCCTGCTAATAGACCAAGAAAGAAACGCTCCTCTCAAAACGGATCATCTTCTGGCGATAAACCTTCTGACTCTTAGTCACTTTCCTATTTCAAAATAAACGGGTGTGCAAAAAGCTATACAGCTTTTTGCACACCCGTCTTTATTATAACATTCTATCTATTTTATCTTGTAATGCTGTTTTAGGCATAGCACCCACTACTGTATCTACTACTTGCCCATTTTTCATAAGTAGAATAGTTGGGATACTCATTATATTATATTTAGTAGCTATACTTCGATTTTCATCTGTATTTAGTTTTCCTATTTTTACTTTGCCCTCGTAATCTGATGCAAGTTCATCAATAACTGGTGACATCATTTTACATGGTCCACACCAGTCTGCATAAAAATCTATAACTACCGGCATCTGTGACTGAAGCACATCTTCTTCAAAATTATTATCTGTAAATTTATACGCCATCTCGTATTTCCTCCTTTATCCATTGCATGATATAAAATATTATTGTTATATCAGAGTATATGGTTAGTTTATTATATATTATTTATAAATGCAATATAATATTATTCTATTAGTAGTATTACAATTTCTATTAGAACTATTCTTTTTTATCTTTTTTTAAATATTTGATAGTCTTTTGTTTTTTGATCAATATATTCTTCCATTTCTTCTAATGCTTGGGATAGATTTTCAAATAAATTAACTTTTTGTTCTGAATTTTTGTAATTCTTGCTGTATCTTTTTTCATACATTAATTCTTTAATAAATTGGTCTATTTTTTCACCTATACGCATCTATTATCAGATCCTTTCATTACCACCTTTAATTCCATTATATGGATTAGTTGTAATAAATGTAACAAATTAATAAGGATATTTTTGAAATAATATTTTAAATTGACAATATATTGTAGCGTCTTATATAATGTATTTATAAGTGACTATGATAATTTTACCATATATCTTAAAATTCTATAACAAAGTATATGTTTGAATATGTAAGCAGGAGAAACTTTATGACATTATCTAATTTAGATTCCTTTCAAATCGTACTGGTTATACTTGTTTTGCTTTTTTTAACTGCATATAGTTTTTTAACATTTTGCCACTTGCTTAAAGGCAAATCAATATCAAGCATACTACTTATTAAAAATGTAGTTTCTTTCTCTCTTCTATGGTTAAGCGAAAGTCTTTTAATTGTACTTTTTTTGTTAAATACCATTCCTCATAAATCCACCTATATATCTAATTTATCCATTGCTCTAGGTATTGTTTTTTTTATTACATTGTTATTGATCATTCACGATATCCGAAGAAAAAAATCATTCCCAATGTCTCTTATGATTACACTGGTATCGCTTAATATAGGTTTATTTGCAGCGTTAATATTAAAACCACAAGTAATAACTGTTATAAAAGTTATTATGCTCTTTTATATTGTTATTCTTGTAAGCTATTATTATCTTGCTTATAAGGTAGTTGGTAAAATCTCACTGCTTAGACTTTATTATACTATTTTTTGTATTTTTGCATTACTAACAACTAACTTACTGCAGGATCATATAAGCCTTGATCTATATATAACTATCACGCTATGTATATGCTTTTTCCTTACATTATCTTTTAGTTTATTTCTTGCAGAAACATCTACTGTAAGGCTGCTTATGACTAAAAGAGATATGCGTTCAAAGGACTCTGAGCTCATAGAAGCTGAGAAACGTATACACTACCTAGCCTATACACATCCTGATACTGGTCTTAAAAATGCACATAAATTACATGTAGACATTAAAAACACCCTTTTCGACCTAACAGGTGTATGTATGCTGAGTATTAAAAATTTCAAACTACTCCTTACGCTCATTGGTTATAAAGAAAGTAAGGCAGTTTTACAGGACATTTCACAAGCCCTAGCCATTCACTTTGGTACTGATGAGGATATTTATCACTTTTCTACTGATAGATTTGTCATTTTATACAGAGGTCCTTCTAACCAATTCGAGGAATTTATCAAGAGTATCTTATCCATCTTTTCTGATCAAAACTTATGTGCTATTGACTTAAACCCTTGTATTGGTGCTACATATATTAGTGATGCCGAACTTAATTATGATATACTTATCCAGGAATTGGAACTTGCATCTCATGTTTCAAAACACACTGCTTCTCGTTATGCACTTTATCGATCTGAGATGACTAAATCTCTTCAGACTAATTTAGAACTAGAAGCTAGGCTTAAGGAAGCCACCTCCTGCAATTTCTGGGAAGTGTACCTGCAGCCAAAAGTAAGTGTCACAGATAATCAAATCACTGGAGCTGAAGCGCTTATAAGATGGCGCGGCAACGAAACTACAATTACCCCAGATATATTTATTCCTTTAGCTGAAAAACTTGGCCTCATTAATCAAATAGGCCGCTATGTTATTGATACTACCTTTAAATATGTCCATGAGCTTAATAACATGGGCTTTAAGGATTTAAAGTTTTCTATTAATCTCTCTGTTGCACAATTTATGGAGCTTGACTTAGTCTCATTCATAGAAAAAACTGCTGTGAAATATAGTATTTCTCCTAAATACATTATTTTTGAAATTACCGAATCTATACTTATTCATAATATGAACAAAGTAAATACTACCGTAACTCAATTAAAACAATTAGGGTTTAGATTTTCTTTAGATGACTTTGGTACAGGCTATTCCTCATTAGCTTATCTTTCAAAACTTAATTTTGATGAGCTAAAATTTGATAGGGAATTTATTAAAAATATTAAATCAGAACAAAAAAATCTCATTATTTTAGAATGTGTTACTAAAATGGGCCAAGACCTAGGTTTAGATATTGTTACCGAAGGGATAGAAGATGAATTGCAGTATAATACCGTAAAATCTTTAGGCTGTAACTATTATCAGGGCTATTATTATAGTAAACCTGTTCCGTTTGATCATTTTCTTAGTTTGTTGTTATTTACTGTAGCTTAAAAGGTAGGGTATGCTTAGTTTTTGCATACCCTACCTTTTAAGCTTAAGCGCTTCTAATCTATTAATTGTATAGCCGAGCTCCGAAAACTTTTTTTCATACTCTGTCATAATATTATCTTCCATATCGCTATTATGAAGATCTAATGTTACATTTTTCATTAACCACTCCATGGCTGAAAATTCTTCTATCGAATAGGCAAATAATCCTTTATTATCTGTCTTAAAGTGTATCTCACCTTCTTCTGAAAGAATATACGCATACTTTTCTAAAAAGTTTCTATTCGTTAATCTTCTACTCGCATATCTTTTTTTAGGCCATGGATCTGAGAAGTTAAGATAAATGCGCTCTACCTCTCCCTTTTCAAAAATACTCGTACAGTTACTAACATCAAAATAAAGAAATCTTAAATTCTGAGGGGTGTCATCTTGATTGCTCGCTTTTTTACACGCCTTATACACTACTGTTTCAGCTCTTTCTGCTGCAATATAATTAATCTCAGGATTTCTCTTGGCAAGTTCTGTAATAAACCCGCCCTTACCACAGCCAAACTCTACATGAATAGGATGATCATTTCCAAATTCTTCTTTCCATTTTCCTTTAAAAGCTTCTGGCTCAAGTACTACTTTTTCATCATTTGCCAGATATTCTGGTGCCCTCGGGTCTCTTCTTAAACGCATTTTATAGCTTCCTTTCTTTTTTAAATAACTATTTAAAATTTATCATTGTTATGCAACCTTATATATAAAAGCTTTAAAAAAGAGGTATATACTTATACCTCTTAGTTATACTTTATCATTTTATTAACAACTATGCAATTCATTAAATAGGCATAATTTTAAGCATTTCATCACTTACTAGCAAGTGACTTTTTAATTTCTAAGGGCTCTCATCATTTCCTGCGCAAAGTGTGTAAGTGCTTCCTCAGCTTTTTCTCCATGCTCTTCTATAATCTTCACGATAGCACTTCCAACGATGACCCCATCAGCATAACTTTTTATAGCTTTTGCTTGATCAGCACTGGAAATCCCAAATCCTAAAGCTGTAGGAATGTTACAATACTCATCGATAGTTTCAAACATCGCTTTAAGATCTGTTTGAATATTATCTCTTGTACCTGTTACCCCCATAGAAGATACACAGTATAAAAAGCCTGCTGCATCTTTACTAATCTCTTTAATACGTTCTTTAGAAGTCGGTGCAACAAGTGAAATCACATCAACCTCCTGGGCAGATGCAAACACATTAAACTCTTCTCTTTCTTCAAAAGGAAGGTCAGGTATAATAACACCATCTATTCCAGTTTCTTGACACTTTTTAAAGAAACTTTCAATACCATAGTAATAAATCGTATTAGCATACAGTAAAAAAACAAGTGGCACATCTGTTGTTTTTCTAATGCTTGTTACCATATCAAAAACTCTGCTTATCGTTACATTATTTTCAAGCGCTCTGACATTCGCTCTTTGGATGACTGGACCATCTGCTATAGGGTCTGAAAAAGGAATACCTATTTCGATTATATCACTACCTGTCTGCTCTAGAGTATAAATGAATCTCTCAGTTGCTTCTAGGCTAGGATCTCCTGCTGTTACAAAGGGGATGAAAGCCTTTCTCCCTTGCTGTTTTACTTTTTCAAATGCCTTTTGTATCTTACTCACTAATCTCAACCCCCTTATATCTTGCTATACTCGCTACATCTTTGTCCCCTCTTCCAGATAGGTTAATCACGATAATATGCTCTTTTGACATCGTTGGCGCTATCTTTATCGCATGTGCTACTGCATGAGAGCTCTCAATGGCTGGTATAATGCCTTCTATTCTAGATAGATATTCAAATGCCATCACGGCCTCTTTATCTGTAGCAGGTACATACCTTGCTCTTTTGGTATCATGCAAATAGGCATGTTCTGGCCCTATCCCCGGATAGTCGAGCCCTGCTGATATAGAGTATACAGGTGCAATACTGCCTCCTTCTGTCTGAAGAAAGTAAGATTTCATACCATGGAATACACCAACTTCTCCTTTAGTAATCGTAGCTGCATGATTCTTGGTATCTACCCCTTCTCCAGCAGCTTCTACGCCTATAAGCTCCACTTGTTTATCTCCTATAAAATCATAGAAGAGTCCCATGGCATTGCTACCGCCCCCTACGCATGCAATAAGTGTATCCGGCAGCCTGCCTTCTCGCTCTTGCATCTGTTTTTTAACTTCTTTTCCTATGACACTTTGGAAGTCTCTTACCATCTCTGGATAAGGATGAGGCCCCATAACAGATCCAATACAATAGAAGGTATCTTCTACGCTTCTCGTCCAATCCTGCATAGCTGCATTAACTGCATCTTTTAAAGTACGGGTTCCTGTTTTAACAGCTGTCACTTTAGCACCTAAGAGCTCCATTCTAAATACATTAAGTGCTTGACGGATAGTATCCTCTTCTCCCATAAACACTTCACAAGGAAGTCCCATCAGTGCTGCCGCTGTGGCTGTTGCTACCCCATGTTGACCAGCGCCAGTTTCTGCGATGATTCGCTTTTTACCCATCTTTTTAGCTAGAAGTACCTGCCCTAAGACGTTGTTAATTTTATGAGAACCTGTATGATTTAGATCCTCCCTTTTAAGATAAATTTTGGCTCCACCTAAATCCTCTGTCATTTTTTTTGCAAAATAAAGCAAAGAAGGCCTTCCTGTATACTCTTCAAATAAAGCCTTTAATTCTTCGTTAAAATCTGGATCGTTTTTATATTTTTCATAAGCCTTATCTAACTCATGTATGGCACTCATCAGTGTCTCTGGGATATATTGTCCTCCAAATTCACCATATCTTCCTGTAATACCCATTGCAATTCACCTCGTTTTTTTATTTTACTGATTCTTGTTATTGTGTTCTTTTATAATACCCATTATTTTAAATATCTTTTCTCTGTCTTTAACACCATCTGTCTCCACACCACTGCTTATATCTATTGCATAAGGCGCTCTCTTTAAGGCTTCTTGAATATTATCTAAATGGATGCCTCCTGCTAAAAAATACGGTATCCTCACATCTTCTATCATCCGCCAGTCAAAGCTTTCTCCAGCCCCGCCATAAACGTCTTTGACATACTTATCAAAAAGTACAAAGTCTGCTGCAAATGCTTGCTTTATATCTAGTTTATCTTTTACTCTTATGGCTTTTATAATAGGAAGCTTGATCTTAGTCTTTAATATTCTGATATACTCTTCATCTTCATCTCCATGAAGCTGTACCATATCAATGACTTGTTCTTTTTCAAAACTTATTAAGCTCTCGATAGGTTCATTCACAAATACCCCCACCGCTTGAATCTTCGGATTTAATAACTTCTTAAGTGGCTTGGCCTGATTTATAGAAAGCTGTCTTTTACTCTTTGCAAATACAAAACCTATATAATCTGGCAGATATTCATTTACCGCACAAATATCCGCTTCTCGGCTTAACCCACATATTTTAATTTTAGTCATCGCAAAACTTAGACCTCCTTAAGCTCTTTTAATTTTCCTATTCTATCAGAGGACTTAACGATACTTTCTCCAATAAGTACAGCATCTGTCCCAAGCTCCTTTAAGCGTCTCATATCATCTTTCGTATGAATACCGCTCTCTGCAACAAACACCTTGTCTTTTGGCACAAGTTCTCTCAATCTTTCAGATACCTCAAGGCTTACTTCAAAGGTTTTTAGATTTCTATTATTAACACCTATAATCTCTGCATTAGCTTCCAATGCCCTTTTAACTTCTTCTTCATCATGGGTTTCTACTAAAACATCAAGGTCTAAGCTATAGGCTGACCTTAGGAGCTCTTTCAACTCTTGTTGATTAAGTGCCGCCACAATAAGGAGTATAGCATCTGCTCCTATCGCCTTTGCCTCATAAATCTGCCATTCATCTACAATAAAATCCTTTCTCAGAAGGGGCAGCTTAACTGTTTCTTTAATCTCGGTAAGATATGCATTAGCCCCCAAAAAGTAATGAGGCTCCGTAAGTACAGAGATAGCTGCCGCCCCACCCACTTCATAATCCCGAGCTATCTGAATATAATCAAAATCCGGGCAAATAAGACCTTTAGAAGGCGAGGCCTTTTTAACTTCAGCGATAATATTAAATACCCCTCCCCCATCTCCATCCGCAATATTGGAGAAACGTCCCCTTATAGCTGTTTTAAAACTTGCCTTGTGAAATGAATTATGCTCTATTTGCTTTATAAAATCTTGTATACTCATCTGTGCTTTTAATTTTTCTATATCCTGTTTTCTACTGGTTATAATCTGGTCAAGTATCATATCGTTCTCCTTAATTAAAATGCATCAAGCATTAATATTCATAATCTACGTATCCTGTATATGGTCCGCTTGGCAGCCAGGGGATGTCTTTTGCCTCTCCCGCCTACCCACAGCCAAACCCGAGTCGAGTCAAAAGACATCCCCTGACTACCTCGCTCGTCTCCATCAATTATACATATACTTATTAAACTCCAAAGATAGCTATAGACTTACTTTCTATATTAAATCAATCCTCATTAGATTAATCATCGTTTATCTAGATACTTCAAAGCTTAGCAGAATCCTTATTCCCCAATCTGTTGAGTTGCAGCAACAAACGCTTCAAGTTTAGCAAGTGCCCGGCCGCTGTCTATAACCTCTGCCGCTATTTCTACACATTCCTGAAGGTTTTTTTCCCCATAAGCTGTATACAGGGCCACCGCTGAGTTTATAAGCACCATATCCCTTTTTGCTCCTTTTTTGCCTTCTAAGATATCAAAGGTAATTTGCTTGTTTTCATGGGCTTCCCCGCCTACAAGTTCTTCTTGTTTGCAAGGCTTAAGTCCTAGCATTTCTGGATTTAAGACAAAATTGCTAATGCTGCCATCTTTGATCTCATAAACTGTTGTCGGGGCACATAGTGAAACTTCATCGACTCCATCTTGACCATGCACGACCATTGCTCTTTTAACCCCTAAATTACGAAGTACATTTGCCATAGGCTCCATTAGTTTTGCATCATATACCCCTAAGACTTGAAGGTTCGCATAGGCAGGATTGGCTAAAGGCCCGAGTATATTAAAAACTGTTCTGATGCCGAGTTCCCTTCTTGGTTTTGCAACATGCTTCATTGAACTATGATAAACAGGTGCGAACATAAAACATAACCCAACTTCTTCAAGTACCTTAGCATTTTGTTCTGGTGTAATATCTAGTTTAACACCTAATGCTTCTAAAATATCCGCAGCCCCGCATTTACTGGATACCGACCTATTACCATGTTTAGCAACTTTTACACCTGCTGCGGCCACTACGATTGACGAAATCGTAGATACGTTAAAGGTATTAGTACAGTCCCCTCCCGTTCCTACAACATCCATTATGTCTCCTTGTGCTTGTAGCCTCGTACATTTCTCTCTCATAACCTGCGCACAGGCAGTAATTTCATCTATCGTTTCACCCTTCATTCTCATGGCAGTTAAAAAACTTCCTATCTGAGCTTCTGTTGCACTGCCTTCCATGATACTATTCATAGCTGCTTTAGTTTCGTCTATTGTTAAGTTCTTTCCTTCTACTAACTTTTTAATATAATGATTCACTAGATACTCACCTCCAAAAAGTTTTTAATCATAATCTCGCCATCCTCAGTTAAAATAGACTCTGGATGAAACTGTACGCCAAAAACCGGATATTCCTTATGCTTAAGGCTCATAATTTCGCCATTTTCATCTTCTGCAACAACCTCAAGAGCATCTGTAAGACTTTCTTTTTCTACAATCAGTGAATGGTATCTGCCAGCTATTAGTGTTGAAGGCAGTCCTTTAAACAATGTTGATGTATTATCTACATAGATAGCGCTTTGTTTACCATGCAAAATATTTCTTGCCTTTATAACTTTACTGCCATAAGCTTCCCCTATAGATTGATGCCCTAAACAAACGCCTAAAATAGGTATTTTCCCGCTAAAGTACCGAATGGTTTCTATAGAAATCCCCGCATCCTTTGGATATTTAGGCCCGGGTGAAATAATGATATGCGTAGGACCAAGCGCTTCTATTTCTTCAATCGTGATTTTATCATTTCTAAATACTTGAATATCTTCATTAAACTTCCCTATATATTGATAGAGATTGTAAGTAAAACTATCATAGTTATCAATTATAAGAATCATTTCATTTCCCCTACCTTCCGAATAGCATCAAATACCGCACTAGCTTTTGTAATTGTTTCTTTGTATTCGCTTTCTGGATCTGAGTCTAGGACAATACCAGCGCCCGCTTGAATATACGCTATATTATCTTTTTTAACCACTGTTCTTATAGCGATACAAGTATCTAAATTGCCATCATATCCTATATAGCCGATAGCCCCGCCATATACCCCTCTTTTTTCAGTTTCCAGTTCTTCTATAATTTCCATAGCCCTTACTTTAGGTGCTCCTGAGAGTGTACCGGCTGGCAAAAGTTCTCTTACCGCATCTATACTATCAAAACCTTGTCTTAGCTTACCTCTAACATTTGTTGTCAGGTGAATAACATGTGATAGTCTTTTAAAAGCCATATAATCTGATACTTGCACACTGTTAAACTCACTTATTTTGCCAACATCGTTTCTCGCAAGATCTACAAGCATATTGTGTTCGGCACGTTCTTTTTTATCACCGAGCAAGTCTTCTTCAATTCTTGCATCTTCTTCATCTGTTTTGCCACGGCGTCTTGTGCCTGCTATAGGTTGCGTAATAACTGTTCCATCTTGTACTTTAACAAGGGTTTCCGGGGATGCCCCGGCTACTTCTATATCTTTAAATTTCATAAAATACATATACGGTGAAGGATTAATCGTTCTAAGCACTCTATACACATCGAAAAGCTCGCAGTTTAATTTTGTCTTGAAAACTTGAGAGAGCACAACTTGAAAAATATCTCCGTTTTCAATATAAGCCTTAGCCTTCATAACATTTTCCATAAATGCTTCTTTTGTCATATTGCTTGCAAAGTTAATTTCTTCATCAAAAATTATCGTATGCTTTCTCGCAGGTTCATTAATCAATTGATAAAGTGCCATAAGTTTATTTTTAGCTTCTTCATAGGCTTTTGTTATATTTTTTGCATTACCATCTATATTGGCTATAAGTGTAATCTTTTGTTTAAGGTGATCAAAAGCAATAAGTTCATCAAAGAACATAAGTTTTATATCTTCCGCTTTTAAATGATCGTCGTTGCTTAATGCTATATCTTCTACATACTTTACTGTTTCATAGCCAAAATACCCTACTGCCCCACCAGTAAGCGGCGGTAAATTTTTATCTTTAGGTGCCGTATAGTCTTTTAAAATATCTTTTAATAAATCAATTGGATTACCGGCAAGCTCCTTTGTCCCCTCTGCTTTTTTATGAAATGCCCTTCCTTCTTTTACATAAAATAATTCTTTGGGATTAAATCCTAAGAAGGTATAACGTGCCCATTTTTCGCCGCCCTCTATACTTTCTAATAAAAAATATTCATCATACTTTTCTCTAATATGGCTCAGTACTGCTATAGGTGTATGAAAATCCATGTAGATTTCTAAACTTACTGGTACTTTACTATAATTCTTAGAAAGTTCTGCTGCCTTTTCTAAACTTGGATAAAACATATTTTTTCCTCCTTTTAATGGCCAAAGAAAGCTTAGCTGTCTGCTGCCTTGCCATTCGCTATATATAATTTTGAAAACAAAAAACGCCCGCCCTTGGCTATTGCCAAGGACGAGCGTATAGAATACACCCACGGTACCACCTTGATTCGTATTTAAAAATACGCACTTTTGCAGAATGCTATCACATTCCTCATCTGTAACGCTGATGCTGCGTCATGAGATACTAAAGGTGTAACCCTTTTTCATCATGCCCTCAAGAGACCATTTGTCTAATTCGTTTCCTGCCGGACTCGCACCATCGCCGGCTCTCTGTAAGTTCGTAATTAGTTTTATTCCTCTATCACAGGTTTTAAAGGTATTATTTAATTGTTTTCATTATAACCGGTTAGATGCTAATTAGCAAGTTTTTTTAATTATAAACTTATCAGCCAATACCCATACTCACCTATTGCAGGCTCCACATCTCTGCGGCAAACAAATTTTTGAACCTTGTGCTCTGGCTGCAAAAGACCTCTTCTTTCTGGATGATAAATATCTGGTATGCCTACATAATATTTATCTGTATGCTTTTCTTTACCTAGTATAATCTCATTATACTTATAATAAGAAAATGCAACAAAAGGTTGGGTTGCCCACTCCTTCGGCAATGAAGAAACAGCATTGAGGTCTGATAATGATATTCTTACCCACTCGATTTCATCTGTTCTATAATCGAAAGGTTGTATCTTTAAAGCCCTCTTATAGACTATTTCTACCGTGTCTTCTTTGTTGGTACTATTTTGATGTGTACCCATTTCAGTAATACTATTTTTAAGCATGGCAAGTTTTTTGGCAAGCTCTTCTATTTGAATATCTGAATCACTGCTACTTCTCTCATTTTGATATCCCGTTTCACTCATAAACTCTGAGGCTTGGAATCTTTTTATATCTCGCTCTAAGGTATTGGATCCTTTTAACCTTGTCTGAATATCTTTTAACTTCTTTTCTATTTCTTCTAAATAATCGATTTCTTCGGGCGTTTCGTCTTGTAATGTTTTTTCTCTTACAGGTTCTTTTCCTTGATCTTCTTTTTTTTCATTTAAATGTTGTCTATTGTATACCGAATGCGCAGCGTCTCTATAATCCTGCCTATTGATATAGGCTTCTCTTAGAACTCTCTCCATTGTGGTTTGAGGCATTTCTGCATGATGCTGCATCCCATCATTATCTTCTGTATTGTTGTAGTTATTATTCCAATCATTATTATTATCTATTTCCGGCTCTTCCATATCTTCCATCGGGTCCATGAACGGCATATCATCTAGGGTTTGTATTTCTTCATCCATTTCTAGTTCTGGCATATCCATTATATAGTCTGGCACTTCAATTTCCTCATCCATTTCTAGTTCCGGCATATCTGTTACATAGTCCGGTACTTCAATTTCCACGTCTGCTTGTGGCTCCGGTACCTCCGTTACATACTCTGGTACTTCAATTTCTTCATCTACTTGTGGCTCTGGCACCTCTGTTACATACTCTGGAATATCGATTTGCATATCTTCTGACGGTTGTGTGACCTCGGTACCATTTTGCTCAGACATTTGTTTATGATATTCTGCCAGTAGCTGTTGTAAAATCGAACTAATGATATACTTGTTCCTTGCAAATCCAACTAAAATAGTATCTGTTTCCCTCATACTAGTTCCTTCTTTAACAACTGCAACTGCATCTATATCCTTTGCCATCATACCGCTATCCATTACATTCTTCTCATCTACGCGCCACTTTGTCTCCCTACTTTTATCTGGCGATGCCAAAACACCTATTCTTACCCCTTTATTTTCCTTACTTGAGAATACATAAAGTATAAATTGTTGTCCTTCTAACGGATTTAAATTTTGCACATAGCATTTAATAATCCCAGGTGTAGAGATCGTAACATGACCATTAACCTTTTTACCATTTATTCCATATGTAGGCATATTTTCTTCTAAACTTATTAATGAATTCATATACATAGTATCATCCCCTTTTGTTGTCCCATCACATTAAAATTCTATACTATGTATATGAAAAACATTGTAGTCTTATGACTACAATGTCGCAATTGTCTCTATTTCAACCTTAGCTTGTTTGGGAAGATTCGCAACTCTTACAGAGCTTCTTACCTATCATACTTATCCTTCTTGATCATGACTTTTATAATTACCTAGTATTTTAAAATACTCACTTTGCTCTTGAACTTTTCCAAGTGCTATAAGCACATTGGCATCTTGCAAGTTACCTTCTAAATCCGCAAAGAAAAAGTAGTGCCAAGTTTTTTCTTGCAGCGGCCTTGATTGTATTTTGAGTAAATTAAGTCCATTGTATGCAAAGTGGCCTAAAATATGATACAAGGCGCCGCTTGTGTGGGAAGTATTAAATACTATGCTTATTTTATCACACGCTTCTGTAATATTCATGTTTTTAGCAAGTACAATAAATCTCGTACAATTACTATCATTAAAATGTATATTTTCTTTAAGCACTTCTAAGCCATATAACTTAGCAGCTCTTTTACTTCCTATGGCTGCTTTGGTCATATCATTTGATTTGGCCACAAATTGACTGGCCATAGCTGTATTAACATAGGGTTTTTCCTCAATATGTTTATGCGCTCTTAAAAACCCTTTGCTCTGAGATAAAGCTTCTGATTTAGAATAAACTTCTCTTAAGCCTTCTAGAGAAGCCCCTTTTAGTCCAAGTAAATTCTGCTCTATTTTTATAACCTGTTCACCTACGATATAAATATTATGTTTAATCATAAGATCATAAACTTCAAGTACTTCACCTGCACTGGAATTTTCTATAGGAACGACACCATAATCTATCGTTCCTGTTTTTAGGGCTTCAAATATATCTTCAAACTCCTCATGCGCAATAAAGCGTGCGTTTCCTTCTCCAAAGTAAGTGATTGTGGCTTCTTCTCCAAAAGACCCTTGAACTCCCTGATAGCCTACAATAGGATTTGTTTTAGATTGCTCTTTGATGCCTTCTTCTATTTGTGTTAACAAGTATTCATTATTCTTATATAAGTTTTCTATAGATAGCTTAAGTTTTTCACCAATATTATAATAATGATCTTCTCCTGTCATTAGTTCACCTCACTGATTTGGCGCTCTTCTACTGCAGCGTATTTCCTCATTTTATTAACAACTTTGCCAAAAGCTTCTGGTGTAATAGATTGAGCCCCATCACATAAAGCTTTTGCAGGATTATTGTGTACTTCTATGATAAGCCCATCAGCCCCCGCAGCTATAGCTGCCATACACATAGGTTCTACCATGAATTTTAATCCTGTTGCATGACTTGGATCTACAATGATCGGAAGATGACTCAGTTTCTTAATGGCACAAATAGCTGATAAGTCTAAAGTATTACGGGTATAACTTTCAAAGGTTCTTATGCCCCTTTCACAAAAAATAACTTGTTCATTACCACCAGCCATAATATACTCAGCTGCCATAATCCATTCTTCGATTGTGGAAGATAACCCTCTTTTTAGTAATACAGGTTTTCTTGTTCTTCCAAGCTCTTTAAGAAGGGAAAAATTTTGCATATTTCTTGCCCCTACCTGAATAATATCCACATCATCTATAAATTTTTCAATAGTTCTAACATCCATAATTTCTGAAACAATAGGAAGACCTGTTTTTTCCCGAGCTATCTTAAGAAGCTCAAGTCCATCCTCCTCTAGTCCCTGAAAAGCGTAAGGTGATGAACGAGGTTTATAAGCTCCTCCTCTTAAAAAGGTCGCCCCTGAAGCTTTAACAGATTCAGCAATCCCTACAATTTGTTCTTCACTCTCTACAGAGCAAGGTCCCGCTATAATGGCAATGTCTTTACCACCTATTTTTCTGCCGCCTATTTCGAAAATACTATTATCTGGGTGGAAGTGTCTATTGGCTTTTTTAAATGGCTCTGTCACTCGCATTACGCGCTCAACCCTGATATCATTTTCTATTTGCGTCATATCTATAGATGATGTATCTCCTATGAAACCTAGAACTGTACACCCACTGCCTGTTATTTTTTGTATTTCTACAGGGTAAGCACTTTTTAATTCCTCTACCAAATTTGAAATTTCTTGTTCTGATGCTGTGTGTTTTGTAACGACGATCATACCTATTCCTCCTTATAATATGTAGCTTATATGCTGTTGTTTGTGTTCTTAAATCAATTTTTAAATACGTTCTTAATCTATTAGGCCGCCCTTCTCTTCTCACAAAGTATCTCATGTTATCCCCCTCAGATATAGGGGCCCCTATATCTCATTAGAAAGTTGATAGCATGTGTTAGATGATCGATAGACCTATTAGATTTAAATAAAATCTATAAATAATAAAAAGGCTTTATGCCCTCTGGGACATAAAGCCTTATATCTTTTAATTTTAATTAAAGTAAGATATATTAAATCAGACGTATATGCCAATAGGCGTTTGTATATTTTGTTTGCAGCAAAAATAACCAGCGCTAAAATAAAAGTAGCCCCAGCTAAAAAAGAATGTATAAAATTTGCCTGCAAGTTCGTCTATACGATTCATTTTTATATCCTCTTTATCATCAAATTTTTTAATATTTTTCTATACAAATACACTTAATTAACTTCTATTTTTAAAATTAGGTTTATTATAAGTTGTAAACTCATCATCTGTCAACTACTTTTTTATACCCTATGTTTATCTAAATAATCAGATAATCTCGCAAAGTCTTGCAAAGACAAAGTCTCTCCTCTTGTGGATGCGCCTATACCACTTTCATCTAACAGTTGTTTTAGTGCTTCTTTAGATAAGTTTAATTCTCCATTTGCCATTAAAGTATTAAGCAGTGTCTTGCGTCTTTGAGAAAAGGCAGCTCGTATAATCTGAAATAACTGCTTTGTACTGCCAACATCCACCACGGGCTCTTTATTTAAAGTTAGTTTCAGTACTGCTGAATCTACATTGGGCCTTGGCATAAAACAATTTCTAGGCACATTAGCTACCAAATAAGGCTGAGCATAGTAGTTAACAGCCACAGTAATAGCCCCATACTGCTTACTTCCAGGACCAGCTGCCAGCCTGTCAGCTACTTCTTTTTGTACCATAACCGTAATACTCTCTATAGACAGCTCGTTTTCTAAAAGTGCCATAATAATAGGGGTCGTAATATAGTAAGGTAAGTTTGCAACAACTTTAATCCTTTTACCTGGTGACTCTTCTTCAATAAGTTTTTTAAGATCAACCTTTAATATATCATTATGCACAAGTTTAAAATTTGGTGCCTCTTTAAACTGTTCTTCCAGTATAGGAATAAGATGCTTATCTATCTCTACAGAAATAACTTTACCTGCGTGCTCTATAAGTGCTTCTGTAACACTCCCTATCCCTGGTCCTATTTCTAGTACACAATCATCTTTTGTAATTGCTGACGAATGAATAATTTTACTGAGTACATGGGGATCTATGAGAAAGTTTTGTCCAAACTTTTTTTGAAAAATAAAAGAATACTTATTAAGTATCGCCTTTGTTCCTTGAGCTGTTGCTATTTTATCCATAAAGTTCACTCCTTCTTGCTGTATCATACCATATCCTAAAAGGTTAAAACAAGGACAATAAAAAAGAAGCTATCTCTGAACAGCTTCTTTTTTACTTGATTTAATTCACTATTATTTTCTTATTGATGCAACATTCATGCCCTGATCTTTCAGCACATAGACAGTCCTTTGTCTGCGTCCAAACTGATAGCACTCTTTTTCAGTATGGAAAAACAAATCAATTTTATGCCCTTTTATAGCACCACCAGTATCAGCAGCTAAGGCAACGCCATAGCCTTCTACATAGAGTCTTGTTCCAAGCGGAATAACCTTTGGGTCTACTGCAACCACGCCAACAAAGGTCCTTATCCCGCTTGCTGTAATACCTCTGCCGTCGCCGCCTGAATTTGAATAAGCTGTGGCTTCCATGTTATATACTTTTGTATACTCATAATTATTGCCCGTTAAAGGATCGTTAATAAGGTTCTTAATACCTATCATTATAATTTGATCTTGTGCTTCTTCTTTTATAATGACTTCTTTAACTGTTTCTTCTACAAGCTCTCCGCCAAAAATCACTTTTTCTAATGTGACCTGCTTAAGTCCATTTTTCCCTTCTTGTGCTACTTGAGTCTCACCAGGGTTAAGTTCTGTAGTTGTCTTTTCTATAGTATTAAAACCAATCGGTCTATCCTCTATAACGGTCTTAATCTCTTTTGTTTTAACGCTAATATTCATATTATCAACTATAGCCGTTTCTAGGCTTGGTGTTACTGATAATGCATTAGCATCTTGTAAGTCTTTAGCAGTTATGATGTCTCCTACTGTTTTAAGCTGTGTCTTAAATTGGATTGTTTCACCATTTAAATTAAAATTAACAGTTGGACGCCATCTATTTATAGTAATTTTCATATTGTCTTCGATTGTTGTATCAACACTTGGTGTTATTTGATCTTTACCCTCTAGGGTAATTTCTAACTGCTTTAATAATTCTCCTACACTGTTTGCATCTGTTTGGTATTGAGTCACTTTTCCATCGTCGATTAAAGTAATAACCTTAGACAGAGATTGATAAGCTGTAATGGTAACTGTCCCTAAGACAAATAGCATCACAATCAATAAAGCGATTCTACTTCGATTCTTCATGATTCCCTCCTTAAAACATAAATCGTTTTGATAAAAAGTTTAGTTGTATCTCTACTAATCAAAACAATTAGATTTTCTCACTTGATCTGGTGAATCGTACTTGATTACAGTTATGTGGTAATAAATGTAATTTTTGTTTTATTGCAACTACATTTCAGATTGTAATATATTTTCTTTAGTTTTTCAAGCTTTTTGTAATATTTTTTTCTCAATTAGTTGGAAAAACGCTTAAAAATACATTAAATCATACCATTTATCAAGGCTTTCCAGGTGTCAAAAAAAAAATTATAAATATCTCAACTTAATAATTATGTAATATTTAATTAATAACTATTTTATGTTCTTGTTTGTAATTTTATGCATCACTTTACATTTTTTAACAGACATTTTGATTGCTATCCATTTTTTTGTATTTTTTCATATTTTTTAGCAAATATTCCATATCTATTCCCCCTCATAAAATTTAATTATTATATCCTAAAAGTTTAGTATATGTATACAAAAATAAAAAAACAGCTTTTTACAAAAGCTGTTTTTTTATTACGTATTTCCTATTTTTTTATATGTCGATTTACTGTTATATCCTAAATAATTTTCTTGCATTTTGGCAAGTTATCTCACTTACCGCATGGACATCTAGTTCTTTAATTTCTGAGATCTTTTCCACTACATACTTTAAATATGAAGAATCGTTTCTTTTCCCTCTAAAAGGTACTGGCGTTAAATAAGGGGCATCCGTTTCTATAAGTATACTTTCAATGGGTATTTCTTTTACAACTTCCACTGTCTTTTTAGCATTCTTAAAAGTTAAAGCCCCTCCTATCCCTATATAAAACCCTCTTTTAACATATTCTTTAGCAAGTTCCACGCTGCCCGAAAAGCAGTGGATCACCCCCTCTTTAAGTCCACTTTGCTTGATGATATCAAATGTCTCCCCACTTGCATCTCTGCTGTGAATAATAACCGGCAGTTCTACTTCCTGGGCAAGTTCTAGCTGCTTTATAAACCATCTTTTTTGTACATCTCTCGGTGAGAAATCATAATAATAATCCAGCCCGATTTCTCCTATTGCAACTACTTTTTTTCTACTTGCTAAACTTCTTAACTCTTCCACTGCATGCTCTTGTAAATCTTTCACCTCGTGAGGATGAACACCTATACTGCAGTAAACAAAAGAATATTTGTCGGCTAATGCTATCCCCTTATAACAAGATGCCATATCAGCAGCTGCATTAACGATAAAATCTACTTCATTTAAAGGCATACTATTAAGTATCACCTCTCTATCTTCATCAAAACTTTCATCATCATAATGTGCATGTGAATCAAAATACATCTTTTTTCTCCTTATATCTCTTTTATAACCCTATTTTAATGTTTTTTACCAAAATAAACAAGGCTGGTACATGAAGTACCAGCCTTGCGAAAGACTTTAACTAATTATTATTTCTCAAAAATAGCCGTTTTTGTCTCAGGTATCCATGTTACTTTTATTCCAAGAAGTCTTGCGACTTCCGCTACCGGAACATAGGTTCTTCCTTCTTTAACAATAACCTTGCCATTTATAAGAAGTTCTTTATCATTAACCTTGGCTATACTTTCCCCATCGTATAATACAATGGTTTGCCCAGGAATCAAAAGTGTTACAGTACTACTTGCAAATTTAATATCTCGACTTGTAATACCTATGGCATCCGCCACATATCTTAGAGGAACCATAGTTCTTCCTCCTTCTAAATAAGCCTTTGCATCCATGTTTCTTTTTTCTCCATTTACATCATAAGCTTCACTGCCGATAATAAATTGTGAGATAATTTTTTGGACTGGTGCAGTAGGCACTACATCTATCTGAACTGCTCCAATGATCATAAAGTTATTATACTCTAACGCGCCTGATGCTATATCAGGAGCAATAGCACTTCCTTTTATCGTTAGTTTATACCCACCATCCGGCACGGTTCCATCTGCCGTAACTACGAAATTCTTAATCTCAATACTTGAAGCATTTCGTGAGGTACGCAGTACATCTATTTTTAACACATTTGGATTCACACCGTCATATCTAACATCGCCAAGCTTAATATCTCCTGTTATAACAGTCACAATAGGTTCTTTTGGAAAAGATATGCCTGATTCTTTCTCTATTTCTAGCTCAATGATCCCCGCTTGAATCATATCTTTATCTGTTTCAGTGATAATAATTCTGCCCCCTACTTGATCCTTTACGCCTGCTTTTAATCTAATAGGTTCAATATTCACTGCACTTAACGGCTTAATAACAGCTACTGATGCACTCGCCGCGTCCATTATGCCTGCTATATTCGCCCTGATTTTCACTTCTCCTTCGGTGCCATTTGGCGCATAAACTAAAACATTATTAAATTGTATTTCATTAAGTTTAGTCGTATCGATACCCTTTGGTACATCAAAGCTAAATCCTATTAAGAAGCCCTCCTTCTGTATAGCATTAACTGGTACTTGACTTGTAATATCTTGATTATTGAGTTTAATACTTTCTACTTTTAAATCAGTTATACTGGCATTTGCCCTTGGTGAGAAGTATCCTTTACTTAGTACGACCTCTACTGTTTTACCAGGGATCATACTATCTAGTACCTGCTCTTTTATAGAAAAGCTTATATTGTTTTTGCTGCCAACTCTTATTTGACTTGGTGCAGTAAGCCTATTGCTGACATTAATACTATAATCTAAAATCTCTGCAACTGTAATAATGGTGTCTTGGATTTCAGGCCCACTAACTTGTATCTGAACTTTTCCTAATTGTAGCTGTTTTGACTTAGCTTTCACTTTAATCTGAGAAATATTTAAACTTCCCTGAGTCTTAATATCTGATCTTTGAGGTAACTGAATGCGTATAACACTCTTATCTGATTTATTACCAACACTTACATAGTTCGTTGATATACCTAACATATCATAATAGGCCCTTCCTGGTGTCACAACTGGTTTATCATTTTCAAACTCATAATTTGGATTAAGCAGTGTCAGGGTTATTATTCTATTTTCCGCACGGGCACTTTCTGTTAGGCTTCCTTTTATGATCTCATCTATTCTAATATTAGCAGTAGTCCCCTCTTCTCTTACGGCTGTCATATCGCCTGCAGAAACAACTGCTTTTTGGTCACTTGTAACAGCAAATACAGTAAGAGGCATATTACTAATTTCAGTTGCCCCGCCATCAATGCTTACCTTTGCCTCTCCGCCGGTAAGTTCAGTTAATAACGGAATGTAATATGTACTGCGGCCAATTGAATTACCTATCCTTACTTCTAACTTTGTATCACTTATTTTCTTAAAAGTTGCTGCTGTAAAATAACTGGGCGGCACAGATATATTCATAGATTCCAGCCATTTTGCACCTTCTAGATTAACATAGAAAAAAAGCGGATCTCCTTTATACGTGACAGGATCATTTAATTGAATCTTAAGTTGATTTGCATCTTCCATAGAAAAACGATATCCTTTTTCTTCAATTATCGTATTTTTAGTAAGTGTATTATCTGATTGTGCCATAACATCATTAGGTATAAACAATAATACACTGAGTAATAAAAGTCTTAATACTATTCCTTTGTACCAATTCATCATTTAATCATCTCCTTTTTAATATAGATTTCACATCTTTAAATTTTAGTTATTCATAATAATAGGTGATGTGAAATCTATAGTATTACTTAAAATTATAGTACAAAAACTCATAATATTAAACATTATAATGCAATTTTTTTTTTATTCAGATTATCACTCTTTAATTTTCCCCACTTAACATAACTCTACACCCTTTGTCTCTCAAGCCACGCCTTGCTAGTTATAACAATTAATTTATCTATCAAAAAAAGGATATCTTTTTTTGATATCCTTTTAATAATATACTATTTTATGATGTTTTATTTATATTTTGCAGCTATATCAATGGCAGCTTGATGCACAGAATCTACGGTAGCTCTTATTCTTCCATCAGCATGTCTCCTGCTCCCTCTAAAGTGAAGGTCAAAATGGCCATCCATACCGTTTCCTTTTACAGCATCCAGGTTTATACCATATCCATATCCAGCTGATCTGCCTCCTACATAGGCTAAATTTGGCGCACTGTCTTTACCTGCATGAGGCATTCCTGCAACCGATGCGGCAAGTCTCCTCCCAGCCACATGTACAATAACAGGTCTTCTTTCCCAAGTAAAACCACCCCATATTTGTTTCATAATTTCTGTATCTGCTTTAGTTAAAGTTTCAATATCTGCGTGATTTGACCCAAAAGTTCGTTTAATATTAAAGCTTTTTCCTGTATATACATCCTCTATAACAGCATTGCCTCCTCTTGGCAAAATTTTAGAAGCTTCACTCCACGTCACCACTTCTACAGGTGCCCCTTTACCCAAGAAAATATTTAACTCATTCATATTGCTTTTTCGTTTTAACAAATATAACTTGCTTTCATTAATTTGAGATTTATAAATAAAACCCTGTTGACCATCTTCGCGTTCTACAAAATACCAATCTACATATTTGTAATATGCTGTTACTACCTCATCTTTGTCAAGTTTCTTAACAACCTCTCCATTAGGTGCTGGACTTTTTCTCAAAAAAGCACCATCTGTTAAAATTCTAGTTTGTATCTGCTGCATTTGAATGTCTTTTTTATCAATGTAACCATATGTACCGTTCATATCGACTTGCGCTAGAGTATTTTGATGAAAATCTTCATCTAAAATCATTTTTATTCTGTCTCCAGCTTTTAGCAAGACCTCGTCTTGATTCTTAGTTATAAGCACTGCTAACTTTTCTGCTATAACAGCAATATTCTCTGCCGCCTCCGGATCTTTATTCAAACGTTCTCCTGTATAAAAATCGCCTTTAACGGCCTGCCCTGCTAAAGCTTGTGCAGCTTTGGTATTAAATATATGTATATCTTTTCGTTGGAGCAAATATAAATTTTCTTCATTAATATGTGATGCATAAATATAGCCTGTTTTTCCGCTTATTGTTTCTACAAAATACCAATCTGTATATTTGTGATAAGCTATTAACCGCTCATCTTTATTAAGTTGAACAACCACCTCAGCAACCGTACTCGGTTCTTTTCTTACATAGACATTATCTGTTAATACTTTAGTTTGTATTTGCTGCATCTGTATATCTTTCTTCTCAATATACCCATATGTACCATCCATATCTATTGTTGCTGTACTGCTTTGATGGAAGTTTTCATCTAAAAGCACCTTAACTTTATCACCAAGCTTTAATGTTGCTTTTTGTCCATTTTGCTTAGTAAGTATTGCCGTTTCTTCTCCTATCATTGCTATATGTGATGCAAAAGTATTCATACTCCCTATACTTATAACGCTTACGGCAACCCATGCTAGCATCTTATGTTTCAGTCTCATATGCCCTCCGTTATTTATTAAATTTGTTAATTAATTATTACATAATTATTGTAATTTATATGCTATTAATTGTCAATATTTTAGACGGTTTTTATACCAAGCTCCATTTTTAGCAATACCCCGCCAACACAAAAGGCATAACGGCAATACTTCACAACAACCTCAACAACAAATTATACTTATTTTACCATTATTACATAATCACTCACCGTTTAATATTTTCGTAATATTTTTGAGTTTTTTATATTTTTTCTTCGCAAAAACAGTACTAAAAAACATATTACTCTACTTTCTATAGTACTAGGCTGGCATTGTTCTTGTCTACCGTAAAAACTTGTTAATAACCCGTTATGATCCTGAATAAAATTGCCAATCCGCAAGCCATCTCGTTAATATAACATACACCTTCGGAACAATCATTCCTGAATATATGGGATAAAAGAATAAAAAACTTATACCTGATGCGACACCATACCATTTGAATAAGTCAGGTTTTTGAAAATATGAAGCTGTCCCCTCTAACAACTTAACAATAGCTAAAATCAAAAAGGGTACCACTGGAAAATAATGATACAAAAACATTACCCTGTCTATAAATATATAAGGGAGATAAAGTGCAAAAATAGCAATAACAATATAAACATTCTTTTGTTCTTTATAATAGATAGCTTCTTTTAGCGTATAAAATACCGCCACAATACCACTCCACCATATAATAGGATTTCCCATTGCAGCTATAGTTGCAACAAATCCCTTTGGCACTTCTCCTTTATAGTACCAAACAGGTTTTATATTTAAGGGCCACAAATACCATGGTGATGCAAAAGGATGGGATGCTTCAAGTCCCGCATGATATTTATACATAGCTTTTTGCAGCTTTATGAATTCACCCAATTTATCTTCTGTGTTAAATTGCACATCAAAAAACGGGAAATACGCTAACACATATAAGCCCAAAGGTATGACTATAAAAAATACAAAGCAGCTTATAATAATAATCCCAGTATGCCTTTGGGGTAAAATAGTACCGTGGTGCTGATTATATTTTTTAAACAAGTTCACAAAAAATATAATCGCCAGCCCCAAGGCCCCGTACATACCGCTCCACTTTGTAGCAATAGCTGCCCCCATGAATAACCCCGAAAAAAACAGATGACTAAGCTTCATACCTAATCTCTCATTCTCTTTGCACAGTAGATACTGATACATAAATAGGTAAGAAAGCATAATAAATAAAGCAAGAAAACTATCTACTGTAGCTATTCTTGTTTGAACAAAATGCATGCCATCCACCGCTAGTAATACACAAGCTAATATAGCAGATCTTTCAGATCCAAACAGCCTTTTAGCAAGGATATAGATAACAACTAACATGAGAATCCCTGCTATATTTCCCATTAATCTATAAGCAAACGGATTCATGCCAAAGTAACCGATAGGAATACCTATAATGAGCTTTCCAAGCGGCGGGTGTGTCCATTCATAAGCTGCCATACCATGAACATGCTCATAAGCCGTTCTAGCATGATAAATCTCATCAAAATACATGCTGTTTAAATAACTGATTTTATCTGGCACTTGCTCAGCTTCATCTACTAATACCTGTGCATTATCCGTCTCAAAATAGACATGAAGCTTTTTACCTTCTTTATCATAAAGAGCTATATCTCCCATAAAGCTTGTATTTTTATCAGCTATAAAAGCTAAATAACGCAAATTATAGTTAATATTCGTATCTGCCCACACAAAAACTTTTTTTTGTGTCATTTCACCAATATAACTAAAGCTTTTATTATCTGTAGAACCGTACATTTTATAAATGCCAGAACGAGGTCCCGTAAAATGCCTGACCTTTGAAACACTAGTTACTTCATTTAAGCTCACTACAGCACGCTCTCTGGCCATACTTGGATTCCAAAAAGTTTGTGGATTACTAAATGTCCCCAGTCTCACAAAGGATACGCTCCCATATAGTACTACAATAAGTATCATCCACTTTAAATCTCGCTTTGTTAAAGTATACTGTACGCTCTTATTACTGAGTATTTGCATGAATAATATCTCCTTTTATAAAGATTAGACATTATTATCTTTTAATAGATTATAGGAATTTATGGTATAAAATATACGTCCTTTTCATTGTATAACTTATTTTAAACTTTCATTATTTTCGCTATTGATATATAATAATTCTAAGGTAAAGGTATGTCTATCTCTTAAAAGAATAGAACTTTTATTTCCCGGGCATACATATTGTATATTGCATCGAAACTATAACAGCTATTAAATAAGGAGGTTTTCATTATGATTATTGTTACAACAGATACTATCCCTGGCAAAGAAATGCTTGAAGTTAAAGGATTTGTTAAAGGCAGTACCGTAAGAAGCAAGCATATAGGCAAAGATATTTCAGCTAGTTTCAAAACATTAGTTGGCGGTGAATTAAACTCCTATAATGAAATGTTAACAGAAGCCAGACAAATCGCTATCGGCCGAATGGTAGATGAAGCGACAGCTCTTGGCGCTAATGCTATTGTCGGACTAAGACTTATGTCCTCTGCAATTATGACCGGCGCTGCCGAAATGGTAGCTTATGGCACTGCAGTTGTCATAGCAGAATAGTAGGTGAGTTAAATGAATTTGAGCTTTTTAGTTGTTGGCTATTTAGCACTTTGGGGACTCGGCTTATTTGCTGCTTTTGTTTTTCTATTTGTTGTTTTAGGGCAAAGGCTGAAAGAAAGAAAATCCGAAAAAGCTAAACATAAAGATTATGATAACTATTAAAGAAGAACACAAAAAAGTCTAAACCCTATGTTTAATTAGGTTTAGACTTTTTTATTTAATATAAAAATTTATTTAAAATATTAAATTATGATCTATCTCACAAAGAGATGCAACCCATATGTCAGCTCCTGGCAAATCTTTTTTCTTACCTACCCCTACTGTATACATATCTGCATTTTTAGCAGCTTGTACCCCCGCTTTTGCATCCTCAAATACAACACAGTCCTTTGCTGCTACCCCTAGCATATCAGCAGCTTTAATAAACACTTCCGGATCTGGTTTAGCTTTTGTAATGATATTCCCGTCACTTATAGCTTGAAAATACTTTTGGATCCCTAATCTTTCTATAATAATAGGTGTGTTTTTACTCGCCGAGCCAATAGCCGTTTGAATCCCCTTCCCCCTTAGGTTTTCTAACAAGTCTATCACCCCTGGCAAAATATCAGCTTGCGTTAATTTTAAAATGTATGCGACATAGATCTTATTCTTTCTATCTGCCAGTTCTCTTTTCTCATCATCAGTAAAATCCCGTCCACCTATATTAAGCAGAATATTTAAGGACGCCATTCTAGAGACCCCTTTAAGGCGTTCATTATCTTTTTCGGTAAAAGCAATGCCTAGTTCACCAGCTATTTGGTTCCATGCTAGAAAATGATACTTCGCCGTATCAACCAATACCCCATCTAAATCAAATATGGCTGCTTTATATTTCTTGTGCATTTTCTCCTCCAAGTTTCTATACTATTATAATTTCATCTTTTAATACATAAGCATTATTTCTAACATTTATCTCTATTGCTTCCCCTTCAATAAGTTCACAAACACATTCTCTCTTATTCACATGTACTTTTATCACTCTATCTTGATAGCAGACTTTAAATGTATAATGTTCCCATGGCTCAGGGATGGTGGGATTAAAATAAATACCTGTTTCTTTGATTCTAAGCCCCCCAAAGCCATATACCATGCCCATATAGGTCCCCCCCATATTGGCTGTATGAATGCCATCTTTGGTATTGTGATGGGTATTATCAAGATCAAGTCTTGTTGTCTGAATAAAATAATCATACGCTTTATGTACATCTCCCAGCTTTGCAGCCATTATACTAAATATGCACGTTGACAGCGAAGAATCATGGGTTGTAATTTTCTCATAGTAGTTAAAAGAATTTTGGATAGTACTTAGTTCTTCCTCATCTTCTAATAAAAAGTGTGCGAGCACCGTATCCGCTTGTTTACATACTTGATATCTGTAGATATAAAGAGGATGATAATGCAGTAGCAGCGGATAATTTTCCTCTGGTGTACTCGGAAAATCCCATACAGCCTTTGATAAAAACGTATCATCTTGAGGATTTAGATCTAGCTCTTCATCGTATGGCAGATACATATTTTGATAAGCTTCTCCCCAGTTTTTAACCTCTTCTTCACTAAGCCCTATACGTCTCGCCAAGGACTCCAGATCCCCATGTACTTTAACAAGTTCATAGCACTTAACTGCCCACTTCAAATTATATTTAGCCATAACATTCGTATAATAGTTATTATTTACAAGGCATGTATATTCATCAGGTCCCGTCACTGCATCTATCCTAAAACTGCCACCTGTATAGTGCCCCGTATCCATCCACAATCTAGCTGTTTCAAATAACACTTCTGCACTTTTACTTACCACAAAATCTATATTTTTAGTGACAAGATAATGCTGTACAAACATATAAGCTATATCTGCATTAATATGATACTGGGCTGAACCCGACGCAAAATACGCCGAACATTCACTACCCGATATGGTTCTCCAAGGATACAGGGCACCTTTTTGGTGGCCCAGCATTCTTGCATTTTTTCTGGCAGCATCAAGCTTTTCATATCTATAACTAAGCAGATCTTCTGCAATCTTGGGATGCGTTAGTAAAAAGAACGGCAGCATATAAATCTCTGTATCCCAAAAGTAATGCCCCTCATATCCTTCTCCAGATAATCCTTTGGCTGCAATATTGCTGTATTTGTCTTTTCCTACTGATTGAAGCAGCTGATACACACTAAAATGAATACCTTGCTGCAGCTTTTCATCCCCTTCAACTTTAACGTCTGCCATCTCCCAAAACGCATTTAAATAGTCTTCTTGTGACTGATAGAGTTTAGACAGTGTCATCCTGGTTACTTCATGCATGGCACATAGCGCGCTCTGAGCGCAGTCTGAATATCTTATAGAATCAGTAAATATACAATACTTAGTAAGCTTTTCTATATTTCCAGCCTTTATATTAAACTTTATTTTAGATATTAAGGACCGGGTATCACTGGTGCTTTCTATTTGACACTGCGCAGAAACAATATGTTTGACAGCACTCGTTACTTTAAGACCTGAAGCATTGGTTTCTGAATGAATAAGATCTACATGTTCTTCTCTTCTTATTTCTGTTACACTAAGGTGCTTTTCAAACTCTCCTGCAACCCTAGGATCATGTGGATTAAAGTAGTTTGACACCTCACCAATATGCGTTGAGACGAATACAATTTCCCCATCATAATTAATAGACTTAATCGTATAATCTATCAAAAATAATTCTGGTTTTACAAAAGAGGCCATTCTCACAATATCTATTTCAAGGATATGTCCTTTAGGCGATTGCCAAACGACATGTCTTTTCGTAACGCCAGTACGCATATCTAAGGTTCTTTTATAATCCAGTACTTCCCCATCAAATAGAGAAAATTTATCGCCTGCAACAAATAACTCTATCCCTTGTACATCTGTAATATTAATAATCTTTTGCTTACTTTCAATAAATCCATACAACTTCTCACCATGCTTAACCTCTGATAAATCATAAAATCCATTGATATAGGTCCCTCTTATGGTATCGTACTTGCTCGGGTACCCTTCTTCAAAGTTGCCTCTCACACCAATATAGCCATTAGCTGTGTGGAATAATGTTTCATCTACAATAAGCTCGGATGGTTCTAGGGAGCAGCTTACAATCTCCCATTTATTATTTTCTATCATGTCAAATTCACTACTCCTTCACAGCGCCTGATATCAGTCCAGATACAATTTGTTTTTGGAACAAGAGTACAATAACAAGCGTAGGTATGGTTACAACAACAGTTGCCGCTGATACCTGGCCCCATAGTATTGAAAATTGACTCCTTAAAAAAGATACTGCTACCGGTACTGTATGATATTCTTTGTTCGTATTAAGTGTAATCGTTAAAAGATACTCGTTCCATGCTGCAATAAAAGTAATGATGGCTGTTGTAAATACCCCTGGTGCAGCAAGCGGAAAGACTACTTTTGTCAATGTCTCAAAGGGTGTTGCCCCATCTATCTTGGCTGATTCTTCTATAGCTAGCGGTATCTTATTAAAGTGAGTTACCATGATCCAGACTGCTGCTGGCAAAGTAATCGTAGAATAGGGCAACACCACAAAATAACTGTTTGTAAGATTAAGTGAAGTAAATAAGTTATAGATCGGACCTACTACGATCATCTGCGGAAACATAGAAATAACAAGTATAAGTCCAAGCAGGATGTTTTTTCCTTTAAAATTAAATCGTGAGATGGCATAAGCTGCTAGAATCGATATACTTACAACATACACCATAGTAGTAGCAGCTACTACAAAACTATTTAAAACGGCTCGAAGAATCTGTTTCTCAAAAATAACTGTTTGATAATGGTCTCCAACTGCTTTCCCAGCATAAATCGCATAAGCACCCTCACCAAAAATTTCACTTGTAGGTTTTATTGATGTTACCAGTATCCAAAAGAATGGGAATATGATAATACCCATAAAAAGTGCAATTAATACAACAAATACGATTTGCCACACTTTATTAACCGTTTGCGTCTTATCCATTATATCCCTCCTAATTTTTTGACATCACATCTGCCCCAAGTACTTTAACAAATAGTGCCGCTATTGCAGCTACACATATAAACATCATCATAACAATAACTGAACCATAACCAAAGTTTGTCTGACCAAACATAATTTTATAGGCATAAATAGATAATGTTTCTGTAGAACCACCAGGCCCGCCTCCTGTTAAAACAGCGATAAGATCATATACTCTAAATGCGTCCAGCGTCCTAAATAATACGGCAACTAATATGGCAGGCTTTAGAAGTGGCAGCGTAATTGCCAGGAACGTTTTTATCTTACCGGCACCATCAATTTGTGAGCTTTCATATAATCCACTATCTATCGTTTGAAGTCCGCCTAAAAGAAGCAGTGCCATATAAGGTGTTGTCTTCCATACGTCTGCAATGATGGCACATACCATAGCCCCTGTACTTGTTAAGAGAAGATGTTCTGGGCTGCTGACAAGACCTATTACCGATAATAATTTGGCAATAACCCCACTGCCTCCATCATACATATAACTCCACATAAGCGCTGATACTGCCGTAGGGATAGCCCACGGTATAAGCGATACTGTTCTTATAATCCCTATCCCCTTCATTGCTTTATTCATAATCATAGCAAGTGCAAGTCCTAGGGTAAATTCTATAGAGACTGATATCACCGTAAATACGATTGTATTCTTAAGTGCTGACCAAAATCTTAGATCCTGTAAAACCCGCCCATAAGATCCTAAACCTATAAAATTAGAGCTTATTAAACATTTCTCAAGATCCTCAATAATCATTTGAATATTTTCCCTGTTACTTAACTGCTCATCCTTATTCGCTTCATACAAGTTTGTAACATCTACCCTTACACTTTTTATAAATGCTTCCATTTCGTGAGCTTCACTACCAGATAATTTTATATTTTGATCTTGACTTTCGTAAGTTAAAAGCATCTCCTTAACATATGCACCAATTCTTTCAAATTCTTGCTTCTGGGTATTATCTTGTATAGATTCCATATCCTTTTTTAGGTAGTACGCCACATATTTTGCATTTTCATTAAAGCTGCTTGTATTAAAGCTACTGCCTAAAAACATCTTGGAATTTTGTTGATCATTCAGCCGATAATCAAATACTGTATATTTAATAGAGTCTAGGATGGGCCAAATAGAAAAAACACATATAATTGCAAGTATAGGCAGTATAAATAAAAATTCTTTGAAAGTTATTCTCTTATCCACGTTCTCGCCCCCTTTAAAGTGTTATAAGTAAGGTTCGTGAGGGTGGCTGGAGATGGTTATTGTCTCTCCCTCCTTCCCACCCAATAGACTGTCCGAAAACTACTGTCATAATTTTCTACAGGGTCGCAGAGGAATTTTAGGATTCTCCAGTTACTCGCTTGCGTATTTCTAAAAATCTAAGCAGTTTCTTCAAATGAACGCCGCAAACTCGCTACCGACTTTAGTCGGTTGATCAATACAGTGCGGCTAAGTGCCATTTGAAGAAACTGCTAAGATTTTCTAAACGAAATACTCCAGAGGCAACTTCCGAACCCTAAAATCTCCCCTGCTAGGCTTTGAATTATTTAGGTTTGAGTTAGTTTTTGGACAGCCTGCCACTGCCATGCCCGAGTCGAGCCAAAAACATTCCCTGCCAGCCTCACTAGTCTTCTTTAAGTTTAGTTATCTATTAAACTAAAAAGTACTTCTAGTTTATCTATATACTATTTCAATGCTGCTTCAACAGCTGCTACTGTAGTGTCTAAGTCTTGGCTTCCTGATAGGAATTTATGAACATTCACTTGTACGGCATCAGATGCTTTTGCATATTCAGCGCTAACAGGTCTTGCAACAGTTGATTGGAGTGCTTTTTGGAAACCTGGGAATTTAAGGAGTTCATTCGCTGCTTTGATTTCTTCATTATTAAGCAGTTCATTAACACCTGGAAGATAACCGCCTTTTGTAGAGTTGATTTTTTGCCCTTCTTCTCCTGCAACAAATTTGATAAATTCCCATGCGCCTTCTTTATTTGCGGATTTCTTATTCATTGACAATAACCATCCACCAACAACATCACCATTTGGAAGTGGTGCAATACCTACTTGATCTGGTTTAACTTTTGATTCATCGCCTTTTATAATACCGTATTGGTAAGGCCAGTTTCTTGCAAATACTGATTTTCCTTCTGTAAAGCTTGTATGTGTAGCCCCTTCATCATAGTTTAGAATATCTTTTGGTACTACATCTGAGCTTACAATTTTTTTCATGGCTTCGAGTCCAGCTTTTACATTTGTATAGCCACCCGTAAATTCTGCAACATTGCAAGTTAAACCTTCATATTGTTTGGATTGGAACACATAACCTACTTCTGTTCCATTTTGACCTTTGTATTTTGCAGCCATCTCATAAAGGTCATCGTATGTATAAGCGCCACTATCTAATTTAGCAGCATCTTCTGCACTTACTATATCTGAACGGTAATATAAGAATCCAAGGTCAGGGAAGTAAGGCATTGTATATTGTTTCCCTTGATAACTGCCGGATGCCATAGATCCTGCATTAAAATCTTCAATCTTAAGTCCAGCTTCATCCATTAACATATCTAATGCTTCTATATAACCGGCACCTGCAAATTCACCTGCCCATACAACATCCAGTGACATAACATCATATTCAGATGAGCCTGATGATAAAGAAGTTATTAACTGATCATGCATTTGTCCCGAGTCATTGGTAAACTCAACCACTTCTACACTATATTGATCTTGAGCCCCATTAAATGTACTGATAAGAGCTTCAAGTGCAGGTGTACTATCTGCTTGCACTGCAAATTTAATTTTTTGTTTTTCTGCTGGCTTACTTTCTTCTTTTGAAGGCGCAGCTTCTGTTTTTACTTCTGCTTTAGCTTCTGCTGCCGGTTGTGTCGTATTAGCACCAGCACATCCTACCCCTGAAACTGTCATTGTCATTGCAGCTAAAATTGCTAACCATTTTCTCATTGAAATTCCCCCTTGGTTTTTTTATACGAAAGAATATAAAGCACTTATATAGATTTGATTAAGTGATTATAGAATAATATTATAACATTTAAACTTATTAGTATTTTATTATCTTAATAAAAGTATTATAATATTAATGAATAATATATCTATAACTTATAGTTAAATAGAGGTGTTTTTTATGGAACATAGTTATCCTCAGCATAGCATTTTAGAAAAAATAGAAATTTTTCATCATTTTACAAAACTTCCTATTGGACTCTATAGTAATAATTTACTAACACACCATTTTCCCGAAAAATCTACCTGTATAGCCGATTTAATCCATGATAATTCAAAATCTTCTGAGCCTATATTGAGTAGAAACCAATTTTTGACTTGTCAGTATATATCCAACGATTACTATGAATGTTTTATAGGATTTGAGCTGACCCAGTCAGATGTTATTATAATAGGTCCTTTTTTAGAGGAAGCTATGTATGATGCAAAGCTCTCTAGTCTTATTAAAAAACACGCTCTTTCTATTAAATTAAAGCATAAACTTCAAGATCATTTTTTAAAACTTAATATCGTAGATACTACAAGCTGCTTCTATATTAATAAGCTGATGCTTAGTCTTTTCACCCCATCTTCCGGGGCCGTATTTAATGCCCCTAACTTATCTGATGCTTCTATGCCGGAAAACTATTTTGTGACGACTTATAAGAATAGATTAAATATGTTTCAGCATCCACCTTACTTTTTAGAACAAGTCATTATCAAACTCATAAAAAGCGGAACCAAGGCCAATGCTTCTCAGATTCTTTCAGAAATCAATTCTCTGAGTCGTGCCAAGCTTGCTGATAATCCTCTGCGTTCTCTTAAGAACTCACTTATATGCTCCTGCACAATTTTTACAAGAGCTGCTATAAAAGGCGGGGTTACAGATGATGATGCCTTTAATCTAAGTGATGCTTTTATCTATGAAATAGAAAATACAAACTCTATGTCAGAGCTTGATAAACTCGAATATAGAATGGTTGAAACTTTTATAGAAAAGGTTAATCATGTAAGTACTTCTAAGTTTTCTCTTGTTATCCGTAATACAATGACCTACATTATGAATCATCTGTCAGATAAATTAACACTTCACGCTATTGCAGACAACGTTTATGTCCATCCTAATTATCTGAGTGCCCTGTTTAAAAAAGAGGTGGGTATAACACTTTTTCAATACATTATTAAAAGGCGTATCGAGGAGTCTACTTATTTCTTAAAATACAGCAGTGAATCTATTGCTGATATAGCAGCATTCTATCAATTTTGCAACCAGAGCTACTATATTAAAATGTTTAACAAATACATGGATACCTCGCCTCACGCCTATAGGCAATTAAATACATAAATACATTAGCAAAGAAGGTACCCTATTTTAAGTTTACCTAAAACATAAGGCTGCCTTGCATAAAAGAGTTTATTATGCAAAACAGCCTTTTCTCTATTTATTTTTCCTTTGAATAATCCCCCATCTGCACCTTATCCACGGCATCTTGTACTGCTTTGATCTCTTCGCCACCTTGAACTATTATCTCATAGGTCGTATTACCATCTTCTAAAAAGTAATATACCTTTATTGCATCATAACGATAACCTATATTTTGAAGGACCGCTATAACCTTATAGGCATCTTCAGCAAAAGCCTCTTTATTACCGTACACTTTAACCTCTCTTTGTTCATTATCTTTTTGCTTCCAACTATAATTGGGCTGCAACTGAATATCAGCACTTATAGGTTCGTCTCCCGAGAATCTATCATTAAGATGGTATTTAGCTACTGGGATTTCAAGCTTTGCATAAAGACTTATATCATAGTCTGTTAAGTCAGTTTGATTTTCAATCATAGCTATAAGTATGTTGGTAACTTGCTCCGTCATATTTCCAGTTGTCTCATCATGATATCTATCACTGATATAGCCATTATCTCCATAAAAAATAGTTGACTTATTCCTGCTATCTTCTATTTGAACTACATTAGCCCGGTATCCTCTCATTTTAAATGAAATACGATCTATTCTTTCTATTTTGAGCTGCCCTTCATAATTATCATCAATATAGCCTTCTATATTTGACTTAGCTTTTAAGTAGCCCATCGGACTTCCCCACATCTTGGCATAATCATTTACCGCCATAATGATCATTAATACACCTAATGCTATAAAAAGTATTCTTTTAGCACTATCTTTATGTTTTATCCCCATTGCTAATACCACTGCAGCGAAAGTTTCCATCAATATCCCGACTATAAGGAATATACCATATCCAAAATTACCTTTTATATGCGCTATAATAAGTCCGCTTACAACCGCAGTGCCTACTATAAGTAAACTATTCTTATAAAATAATCTCAAGATAAAAGGAATGATAATAATGAAAGGAATGGTATGTATAATCCCATCACCATCATATGTCATCCATGTTGTTAGAAACATTATAACTAAAACCACTTCTGCAGATACCCCTCTTATACGCCATTTATCAATTAAAGCCTCTTTATTCATCTTATCCCCCTTTCTCCATCAGCTTAGATTATAACATATTTTTATAATTATATATGAAATATTCTTAATTGTTTCTCATAGTTTTCTAATCAAATTCTAATTTTCAGTTTAACTTCTTCTAATTATAGTCTTCTATACTATAACTATAAAATAAAACATTTCAAAGGAGATCTAATTATGGGAACTATAACAATTGAACAAATCGATTTAATCATGGAAAGAGCAAATGTGACTTACGGAGAGGCAAAAGCAGCTCTCGAACAAACGAGTGGTGATGTAGTAGAAGCATTGCTGCTTTTAGAAAAAGACCAAAAATTAAAAGCTAAAACTATTTCTAATCAATCACAAGCTAAAAGTGAAAAAATAACTTCCTTTATTGAAAAACTAAATGCTACAAGCTTTATCATGAGAAAAAAGACTCATACTTTTGTAGATATTCCGTTATCTGTTGCAATTATTCTTGTGATCTGTACTTTTCACATCTCTATTGTTGGACTTCTTCTCTCTCTATTATTCGGTATTAAAATAGAGTTTAAGGGCGAAAATGAAGTGGCGGAGAAGATTAACTCTACAATAGATAGTATTAATAAGTAGTTATAGGCGTCAAATTGTAATTTAAGAAGTTTATACTAGGTCCGCCAAGAAGTAAGGGAACTCTTTCAGCTCTCCACGCCTCCCCACCATACTGTACGAAAACTACAATTTTGGTTTTTGAGGCGGTCCGCATGAGGATTTTAGGGTACTCCAGCTACTCACTTACGCATTTCTAAAAATCTAGGCGCTTTTTTCAAATGAACGCCGCAAACTCGCATACGCTCAAACAGTGCGAGCTAAGTACCATTTGAAAAAACCACCAAGATTTTCTTAACGAACTGACTCCAGAGGCAGCTTCCGCACCCTAAAATCCCCATGCTAATCTTCTGAAAAAGTCAAGTGGTAATAGTTTTCGGACAGTCTCCCCCTCACTTCCTGCCTATCATCTGTTATCTACTTGAATTGAGATACTATAAATACTAAGTTTGACTTGCTCATTAAGCACTTAAACTTAGTATTTTTAATATGCAACCTAAATTTTCTAATAACTAGCGTAAAAAGTGGGAGGGATTTCTTTTGGGGCGACTCGGGTTTGGCAGTACCAGACTGACCTCAAACCAATTCAAGTCTAAATAATTTAAAGCCTAGCAGGGGAGATTTTAGGGTTCGGAAGTTGCCTCTGGAGTATTTTGTTAAGAAAATCTTAGCAGTTTATTCAAATGGTTTTTAGGGAGACTGTTTGAGCGCAGCGAGTTTCGACCGTTCATTTGAAGAAAGTGGTTAGATTTTTAAAAATACGCAAGCGAGCAACTGGAGAACCCTAAAATTCCCCTGCGGACCTAGAAAGAATTGTGAATAGTAGTTTTCGGACAGTCTGGCGGGGAGGCGGGAGCCCCAAAAATTATCCCTCCCCCTCCTTGCGACCCCTTTAAGAACCATAAAATAATAAAACTATCTATTGTATTAATCTAAATATTATATATAATAACCTTATAAATACCATCATATAGCTATGCACCTTATAGCTTTTACACTGGGGAGTGATTCGTATTAAGAAGATACTTATTATAGAAGATGAAACAAAAATAGCCAGGTTTCTACAACTGGAGCTTGAGCACGAAGGTTATGAAGTAGGCATTTGTAATGATGGACGCCAAGGTTTACAGGAAGCTTTAAATCATCCCTATGATCTTATTATTCTTGATGTTATGCTCCCTTCGCTTAGCGGCATGGAGGTATTAAGACGCATTAGACAAGTTTCTGATATTCCTATTATCATGCTGACTGCTAAGGATGATATCACCGACAAAGTAATGGGCCTTGATCTTGGTGCTCAGGATTATATGACTAAACCTTTTGCTATCGAAGAGCTTTTGGCTCGCATAAGAGTTCTCTTTAAACTAAAAAGTTCCTACAGCAATGCTTCAGACGAAAAAAAGCTGCGATGTGGCAAGCTGATACTAATTCCTGATAAGTTTGAAGTAAGCTATGATGAAACACCTATCGCCCTTACCAAAAAGGAATTTGAACTTCTACATTATCTTATGCTTAATAAAAATCTGCTGCTTACAAGGGACAATATTCTTGAAAATGTATGGGGTTATGAATATATGGGTGATACCAACATTGTAGATGTTTATATTCGTTATTTAAGAAGTAAAATAGATCAAAAGTTTGAAGAAAAAATTATCTATACTGTTAGAGGAATGGGGTATCAAATAAAAGATGCGTAGTCATATCATAAATTTTTTCAAATGGATAGGAACGGGGATTGTCTTTACCTTTAAACTTCTCCTTGCACTCTTAAACTATGCGGTGATAAGTTTTTTTAAAATGCTCGGTACTTTTTTTAATAAAATACGTTTTTCTATAGCTTTTAAAATTAATCTCGTATACGCCTTTCTCTATCTTTTGCTTTTCACATTAACATATGGTATAAGCTTCGCCCTGCTCCTTAATCATTCAAGTGATCATCTTCTTGAAAACAATAAGCTGATTATCTACTTTGGTTGGATAGCAGGTATATCTATCTTTGTATCTATCACGCTTTTTTTGATTTTTGGAAGAATGGTTGTAAAAAAAATGTTAGAACCGCTTACCCTTATGACTAAAAAGGTAAAAAGCATTAAGGAAGATGGCATCAAAGAACGTTTAAGCACCAATGGTGCTAAAGATGAATTAAAAGACCTTGCAATCACTTTTAATCAAATGATGAACCGCTTAGAAGTATTTGTCGAAAGGCAAAAACAGTTTGTCTCTGATGCTTCTCACGAACTTAGAACACCTATTGCAGTTATCGAAGGCTACGCTGATCTTCTAGATAGATGGGGAAAAGATGATCCTAAAATATTAGAAGAAAGTATTGAGTCTATAAAATCAGAAACTAAAAATATGAAACAGCTCGTAGAACAACTTCTCTTCCTGGCTAGAAGTGATAGAAACACATTAAAGATAGCCAAAGAAGTCCTCAACTTATCAGATATTATCAAACAAGTTGCAAAAGAAACTTCCTTTATAGATGATGAGCATGAACTAATCTGCAAAGCTGATGAAGAGGTTTTGATACTAGGTGATAGTCATCTTATCAAAGAACTCATTCGAATACTCGTTGATAACGCTATCAAATACACACCTGAAAGCGGCTCCATCACGCTCTACTCCGTAAATACTTCTAAAAACGTGTTGCTCTCTGTCAAAGATACAGGTATAGGTATTGCAAATGAACATCTTCCCCATCTTTTCGAAAGATTTTATAAAGCCGAAGAATCACGAGATAAACATAGCGGTGGGACCGGTCTTGGTTTGGCTATTGCCAAATGGATAGCTGATATACATGATGCTTCAATAACTATTAATAGCGCTGTAGGAGAAGGCTCTGAGTTTATCATTTTCTTCCCTTTACAAACTTCTGGCAAATAAAATGATATCTGAATAATTATTAACTCTATTACACCATATTAAATGCTTTTATAAACACCACACTCAAAACTGCTCCACCTATCACATAAGTGATATTTAGTTTAAAATAAGATAATATTAGTGCAATGCCTCCTCCTAAAATCCCAACTATGGGATTTTCAGTGTCTACAGACAAAATACCTGGAAATATCAATACCCCTAATGCAGCATAAGGAATTGCAGATAATACACTTTCTATCTTAGGAGATATACGCACTTTATCTAATAACATAGCCGGCAACCCCCTAGGAATGTATGTTGCTATTGACATCCCCAAAATCATTAATACTATTGATATTTTTATGCTCATTCTTCTCTTCCCTTCCTAATAGTTTAGAGCCTATAACCCCTCCAAATAGTGTCGCAAAAACAACTGCCCAACTCGGTGTTAAAATAAGGCTAAATATAATGTTCAGAGCTATACTGATCCCTACAACATAAGCAACCTTATGGTTCTTGTGCATATTAGGCATTAGTAGTCCAATGAACATGGCATATAAAGCAATTGACATACTCGAACATATATGAGTTGGAATAACATTATTAACCACTATTCCTAATATAGTTCCTCCAATCCATGCGCCATAAGTAACGGCTGCTAGCCCACTAAAAAAGTATTGATTACAATGCTCTTCATCTTCCATAGACATGATTCCAAATGTTTCATCAGTAACTCCGAATGCTAATATTAACTTTAAAGGCCTAGGTATCTCCTTTAACCTATTCATGACATAGATACTCATAATAAGGTGTCTCATATTGATAATAAATGTAGCAATAATAATTTCTATACTGCCAGCCCCTATAGCTAACATATTTACTGCCATCAGCTGACTTGCTCCTGCTAATAACATAATTGACATTAAAACAACTTCTAAGGGTGTAAGCTTTGCTTGCAGAGCAATAACTGCAAATGCAGTTGAAATAGGTATAAATCCTATTAATATAGGAATCCCTTTTTTAGCGCCTCCTAAAAACATACTACTATTTTTACTGATCATAGATACTCCTCTTTTCTAATAAATATTAATTCTATTCTCCTTTTCCCCTTTTAAGTAATTGAATTTTAAGATTATTATTGTTATAATCTAACATATTATTTTTCTATATTTTAGTACCACTTTTAAGTATTTTTATTAGTACCAGTTAAAAGGAGCTATTTTATGCTATGGATTGAAGTAGATAGAACATCACAAATCCCTATTATTAGACAAGTTTATCAACAATTACGAGATAAAATTTTAAAAGGTGAGTTAGTATCTGGTGAAAAAATACCCGGTTCTAGAGAGCTCGCTTCCCATTTACATATTTCGCGAAATGTAATTTTAGAAGCTTATCACATGTTATTATTAGAAGGGTATATCATTACCAAACCCAATGTAGGTACTTTTATTTCTGAAGGGACACTGCTACGTCAAAATATCCTCTCATCTCCCCAAAAAACAGATGATAATGAAATTCTATTGGATCAATCCAATCTTGATAGAATTGATTTTCGTTCAGGCATACCTGCACTCGACCTATTACCACTGAAAAAGTGGTCACACATAAAGAGTCAGGTTTATTTAGATTCTTCCTATAATATCTTTGGATATACCCACCCCAAAGGGTGTCTCGCGTTAAGAAATTCTATTTGTAAATATCTTCTGAGAATCCGTGGGTTGTCTTGTCATCCAGAACAAGTAGTTATTACTTCTGGTTCTATACAAAGCTTCTCTATCCTTTCAAATCTATTACTTAAAAATAATGATATTTATATTATTGAGGATCCTCTACATATTGAAATCAAAAAAACCTTTGCATTTAATAACCCCAATTGCTATAGCATTCCTGTTGATCAAGAGGGTCTTCAAACTCAATTACTTCCATCAACACTTAATCCAAAATTTATATTTATAACCCCTTCTCATCAATATCCTTTAGGTGAGGTTTTACCTGTTCAAAGGAGAATTGAATTAATCGAATATGCTCGGAGTAAAAATTGTTATATTGTTGAGGATGATTATGATAGTGAATTTCATTATATGGGTGCACCGGTTAGTACTTTGTACGAACTTGCTCCAGATTCAGTTATTTATGTAGGTACTTTCAGCAAAATTCTTTTTCCAGCCTTACGCATAGGTTATATTATTCTTCCTCCAATATTAGTTGATTCATTCTGTGAATACAAAAAAAGAAGTGATTACTTTACGAGTGTGGTGGACCAAATCACCTTATCTCAATTTATAGATCAAATGTTTCTTGATCGTCACGTTCATAAAATGAGAAAAATATACTTACAACGCCGTAATGCACTTATTGAAAGTCTAAATAGCTCTTTTGGATCTTCCGTTACGATTCATGGTGAATCTACCGGTTTACATCTTATCGCCTCTTTTAAAGATGTTCAATTTACTGAGGATCTCGTTAGCTTTATAGCCCTACAGGGTCTAAAAATTCATCCTGTTTGGCTGCATTCATCTTTTAAAAACTTTCAAAAAAATTCTATCATTATAGGCTATAGCCATCTCAATCATCAACTCATAAATAAAGGTATTAAGCTGCTCAAAGAAAGCCTTACAACTTGGCATTTAGGGCCACCATATACCTCCTTGAAATAAAATATAAAATCCCTACATACTTAGTCAATAAGTCTGTAAGGATTTTATGAATACCTATAGTTTCTTTTATTATCTTACTTCTGCACCACTTACAATTTCTCCGAGTGGTCCTACTGCTACTAACTTACCTGTATCATCAGCTGCACAAAGCACCATGCCTTCTGATAAAAGACCTCTTAATTTAACTGGCTTAAGATTAGTAACAACAACAACTTTTTTACCTACAAACTCTTCGGGTGTATAATACTTTGCAATACCTGATACAATTTGTCTTACTTCTTCCCCTATTTTGATCTTAGATACAAGAAGTTTATCAGCCTTTGGTACACGTTCACATTCAATAACTTCACCTATTTTAAGCTCAACTTTAGCAAAATCATCAATGGTTATATACTCAAGTTGCTCAGCTTCTTGTTTTTCTTGCTGTGGCTTTTCCTTATCTTCTGGTTTAGTCTCTTTCTGAGCTGGTTGAGTTTGTGCACTGGCAAGTTCAAGCGCTTCTAGTTCTTTTTCTTTATCAATACGTGGGAACATATTTTCGCCTTTTTTAGCTGTAGCAGCTTTTGGAAGTGTGCCCCATGTATGAATACTGTCCCAAGCTGTAAGCTCTCCTCTTTGAAGACCAATTTGCGCCCAGATTTTCTCTGGTGTCTGTGGCATAAATGGTTCTACCATAATGCTTACTATACGAAGACCTTCTGCAAGGGTATAAAGCACACCTGCAAGCTTTGGTTTGTTAGCTTCGTCTTTTGCAAGGATCCAAGGCATCGTTTCATCAATATATTTGTTAAGTCTTCTGATTATCACCCATATATCTTCAAGTGCATTGTTAAAGAAGAGCTTTTCTATATTATCTTCTGCTTTTTGAATTTGCGTTTTAACGAGTGTTTTGATATCTGGGTCAAATTCATTCTCTTCTTGAACTTCTGGCAATGTTCCGCCTTCAAAATATTTTTCAATCATCGCAACTGTTCTGGATGTTAAGTTACCAAGATCATTTGCAAGATCTGAATTGATTCTTGTAATAAGCGCTTCGTTAGTAAAGTTACCATCTTGCCCAAAAGCAATTTCACGAAGTAGGAAATAACGAATCGCATCACTGCTGTAACGGTCAACAAGAATGCTCGGGTCTACTACATTACCTACTGATTTACTCATCTTGCCGCCATCTATAACAAGCCATCCATGACCAAACACTTGTTTTGGAAGCGGAAGTTCAAGTGCCATAAGAAGCGCTGGCCAAATAATCGTATGGAAACGAACAATTTCTTTGCCCACAAGATGAACGTCTGCTGGCCAGTATTTTTTAAATGCCTCGTCTTGATCACTAAGATACCCAAGCGCTGAGATATAGTTTGAGAGTGCATCAATCCACACATAAACGACATGCCCTGGGTCAAACTCTACTGGAACTCCCCATTTAAAAGAAGTACGTGATACACAGAGATCTGCAAGCCCCGGTCTTAGGAAGTTATTAAGCATTTCATTTTGTCTTGTTTGTGGTTGTATAAATTCTGGATTATCTTCTATATATTTAATAAGTTTATCTTGATAAGCTGAAAGTTTAAAGAAATAAGATTCTTCCTTAACAGCTTCTACTGGTCTTCCACAGTCAGGACATTTCCCATCTTTTAGCTGATGCTCTGTGAAAAATGTTTCGCAAGGTGTACAGTATTTACCTTCGTATTCACTCTTATAAATATCGCCTTTATCATAAAGTGTTTTAAAGATCTTCTGAACTGTTTCTTTATGTTCAGCATCTGTCGTACGAATAAACTTATCATAAGTAATGTCCATTGTTTTCCACAAATCTTTAATCCAGTCTACGATGTTATCCACAAATGCCTGTGGTGTTATCCCCTCTTCCTGTGCACGTCTTTCTATTTTTTGACCATGCTCATCTGTTCCGGTCAAGAACATGACATCATATCCTCTAAGGCGTTTATATCTCGCCATTGCATCTGCAGCTACTGTTGTGTAAGAATGTCCTATATGCAGTTTGTTGCTTGGGTAATAAATAGGCGTTGTGATGTAATAGGTTGGTTTACTCATTATTTTCTCTCCTTTTTGATATAAAAATTTTATAGTTATAATATAAAGTTAAATACGCAAGCTTTATAGCACAAGGTTAATTATCACTTATTTATTAAAACAAAAAACCTCATCCCTACAACTTACGTTATAGAGACGAGGTATATAATCCCGCGGTACCACTCTAATTTGCCCATATCTTACAATATAAGCCTCTGCAAGTACACCATATACTTCTATGGTTATACTCTTTCGCTATAACAGGCGAACCTGTTGCAGCCTAAACCCAAACTTGGGCTTCGGTGCACCACTCCAAGGCCATCTTCAGCTTAACCCATCTTGCTTCTTTTCAGCACCGAAACTAATCATTAATGTTTCTTTTAGAAGCTCTCTATGAAGATGTTTTAAACTTACTCTCCTTTTCACTGCGTTTTCCATTTAACTGCGCTTATTTTATCATAGGTTTCCCACGATTTCAACATTTTAGTCATAAAATAATCTAAAATCCTTCTCTTCTTCTTTCTTTACGCAGGTCATACCGCCTTTTTCCCCCTGCCCATTCGGCTTTTTGGGCTTCAGTTTCAAAGATAAGGCGGGGTACTTGTACCGGCTGCTCATTTTGATCAATCGCTACCATAACAATATAAGCCCTGTTGATCATCTTTCTGGTCTCGTCTAATGCTTCCACATAAGTATCTACTCTTACCTCGATGGAAGTGTTGCCTACATAAGTTACTCTTCCGATTAATACCACTGTATCATTTAAATAGGCACCTCCTCTAAAGTTAAGATTATCAATAGCTGCAGTGGTTACTTCTGTCTGGGCATAACGCTTGCCTATAATAGCAGCCATACTGTCAATCCACTGCATGAGCTGGCCTCCAAATAATCTTCCATATCCATTAATATGTTTGTGCATAATTAAATAGGCTTGTTCTGCTATAGTATCTTCTACGCGCTTACTCTCTTTCATTACTTTTACGCTCCAATCAACCTAAGTCATCTAAAGTTAAATCTAGTATAAGTATAACACACTTCTATTATGCCAGCTCATTTTATCATTTTATCATTTAAGTATGCTTTATTTGCTTTTTAGGTGCCAAATGTCTGATATATTCTTATGAATAAGTAAATATTAAATGTGAAAGAATGAACTTAATAGCATTTTTTATACGATTGATTCGTGCAACTTATACTTTATTTAAAAGAGGGTGAAACATGAAAAAAATACTTTTATTAGCATTACTTTTATTAATTACAACAAGTGTTACCGCCCAAGACGTTCATCCCGCTGGACAAATCTATATACCCGTTATCGCAAAAACAATAGATTTTTCCTTTTTTGAACAACTTAGAACAGGTACCGAACAAGCAGCTAGGGACTTTGGGATTAGAACAACATTTGAGGGACCTAAAATAGGTGAACCTCTCGAAATACAGATTAATGCTTTTCGATCAGCCTTAGCCCAAAATCCTCAAGCTATTATTCTTGTAGCACTTGACGCCAAAGCATTGACCCCTTATCTTGAAGAAGCTCAGGCAGCAGGTATTCCAGTTATAGGTATGGATACAGGTGTTGATAGTCCCATTGTTAGAACAACTGTTGGCATAGATAATTATGGTGCTGGAGAACTAGCAGCAATTAAAATGGGGGAAATTCTTGGTGGTCAAGGTCAAGTAGGTGTCGTTTGGTTAAATGGAAACAATAAAGTTAGTCGTGAAAGAACCGAAGGGTTTATAAACACAATTGCAGCAACTTATCCAGATATTGAAGTAATACCCATACCGTATACCGAAGACTCAAGAGCTGCTGCTGCTGAAACTGCGAGATTAGTTTTAGAAACATATCCAAATATTGATGGTTTATTTGGCATGAATGGCAACATGACCGAAGGGATTATAGATGCACTCAGAGAGCTTAATAAAGAAGGTACGGTTACAGTTATCGGCTTTGACTCAGGAAAAACTATTACAGATGCAATACGCCAAGGCATTATAGCTGGTGCTATTACACAAAACCCCGTAGGAATGGGTTATCAGTCTATGCAGACAGCACTTCAGGCCATACGAGGTGAAAGACTTCCTGAGTTTATTGATACAGATGTTTTTTGGTATGATAGATTCAATATAGATACGCCTGAAATTCAGCAATATCTGTATGAATAGTATTAGTTGTTGACAAGCCCGTCTTTACTTGTTAGAATGTTTAGAAATTCATAAGGAGGTTATTGCAGTGGCATTTTATTATAATGAAGTTTCTCGTACGTTCAGCGAATATCTACTGATCCCCAATCTAACAAGAAAAGATTGTGTTCCAACTAAAGTGGACTTAAAAACCCCTCTCGTTAAGTTTAAAAAAGGTGAAGCTCCTTCTATCCAGATCAATATCCCTCTTGTTTCAGCCATTATGCAGTCTGTATCTGACGATAAGCTTGCTGTGGCTCTTGCAAAATGCGGTGGGCTATCCTTTATTTTTGGTTCCCAATCTATCCAAAGTCAAGCAGAGATGGTAAGAAAGGTAAAAAACTTTAAAGCAGGGTTTGTAGTCAGTGTAGCTAATTTGTCTCCGGAACATACCCTAAGTGATGTGCTTAAACTCAAAGAAAAAACAGGGCACTCTACAATTGCTATTACTGAAGATGGTACTTTATCTACTAAGCTTCAGGGGATTGTTACAAGTCGCGATTATAGAATAAGCCGTGATTCGCTGGATAAGAAAGTTTCAGATTTCATGACGCCTTTTAGTGACCTAATAGTAGGCAGCTCAAACATCACATTAAGTGAAGCCAATGATATTCTATGGGCACATAAATTAAATTGTTTACCCATTATCGATGAAAACCAAAAACTCGTTTATTTTGTATTTAGGAAAGATTATGATGCGCATAAAGAAAATCCGCTTGAACTCTTAGATGCCGACAAAAGATTAATGGTCGGAGCCGGTATCAACTCAAGAGATTATAAAGAAAGAGTTCCCGCACTTGTTGATGCTGGTGTAGATGTTTTATGTGTTGACTCTTCAGATGGCTATACCGAATGGCAAGGCGAAACCATTAAATATATTAAAAAAACTTATAATGACACTGTAAAAGTTGGCGGTGGAAACGTCGTTGACAAAGAAGGTTTTATGTACCTCGTAGAATCTGGTGCTGATTTTGTTAAAGTAGGCATCGGTGGTGGTTCTATTTGTATAACCCGTGAACAAAAAGGCATTGGCCGCGGTCAAGCATCTTCTATTATTGAAGTTGCAAAAGCTCGTGATGAATACTACAATGCAACAGGCATCTATGTACCCATTTGTTCAGATGGTGGTATTGTGCATGACTATCATACCGTCCTCGCCTTAGCTATGGGCGCTAATTTTATCATGATGGGCAGATACTTCGCAAGATTTGATGAGAGCCCTGCAAATAAAGTCAAACTTGGCAATACCTATGTGAAAGAATATTGGGGTGAGGGTTCTAAACGTGCACGCAACTGGCAAAGGTATGATGCGGGAGAAGGTTCAGACCTTAAGTTTGAAGAGGGCGTGGACAGCTATGTCCCCTATGCTGGTAAGCTTCGAGATAACTTAGACGTTACGCTAAGCAAAATCAAATCAACGATGTGCAGCTGTGGTGCGGCTTCACTTGATGAACTGCAAAAAACTGCTAGGATGACACTTGTATCTTCTACGAGTATCATAGAAGGTGGGGCCCATGATGTTACACTAAAAGAGAATAATTATTCAAGATAATTTTTTATACATTAAAGCGTGAGACCTAGGTGGCCTCACGCTTTTTGGATAGGTTAAAAATAGCTTGTGCTAAGTTGTGTTAAAAAAATATTGTCCACATATACTTAAAATATAATAAATTTAAAGTTATGGAGGGAATATTCTTGAAATCACAAGGTTTAATTGCAAACACAATGATACTTACTGCAACTTCTTTTATAACAAGAACAGTAGGGATGATTTCTATTGTTTATATATCTAATGCCTTAGGGCCTGAAGGCATGGGACTTTATCAACTTATTATGTCCATTTATATTATGGCCGTTATTTTTGCCTCTGCCGGTATAAGTGTTTCTGTCTCTAAGTTAGTAGCTGAAGAACTCAGCCGGCAGCAATTTGAAAGCGCAAAACAAATAATGACTATTGTTTTTTTATTTGGCGGTTTATTAAGTTCTTTAATATGTATGCTTCTTTTTACTTATGCGCCTCAGATAGCCCTTATTTTTATAAAAGATCCTCGGGCTACTTGGGGGCTTAGAATGCTTTCTCTTAGTATTCCTTTTATGGCACTCTCTTCATGTTTTAAAGGTTATTTTTATGCCGTTAAAAGAGTCATCAAACCTGCCAGTGCAGATGTATTAGAGCAATTTGTAAAACTTGGTCTTATCATGATCCTTGTTAACCTATGGTCACCTCGTGGTCTGGCTTACGCCTACGCGGCTATTGGGATCGCTATGACTATAGGCGAAATGGTTTCTTGGAGTTATATGCTTACTTTTTATATTCTTGATCATCGCCGCTATGGCGTCGCTTCCAGAACCTCTTCTGATGCAAAAGGCATACTCCTTCGCCTATTAGGTGTAGCCCTCCCTGTAGCAGCTATCGCCTATATCAGCTCTGTGTTTATGTCTCTAGAAAATGTACTTATACCTATAGGCCTTAGAAAGTTTGGTGCAACTCAGGAAGCTTCTATGAGTCTATATGGTATGGTAAAAGGCATGGTACTGCCTATTTTATTTTTTCCTGCAGCGTTTCTTACAGCATTCTCTACAACCCTTGTCCCAGAAATAGCTAGAGCCAACACACTTAGGCACTATAAGACAGTTAGACATACTACCCATCGTGTTTTACACTTTACTTTTATATTAAGTATCTTTGTCGTGAGCATCTTCATGAGTTATTCTCAGGAACTAGGTGTTGTTATCTATAAAAATGAACAGATAGGCCCTATTCTTAAAACCCTTGCTCTTATTGTTCCTTTTATGTACATCGAGGTGGTTTCAGACGGTATCTTAAAAGGGCTTGGCAAGCAGATGAGCTGCCTAAAATACAGTATTATTGATTCTATCTTTCGTATAAGTATGATTTATTTTTTGATTCCGATCAAAGGTATTTCTGCTTTTTTGGCTATTATGATACTTAGTAATACTTTAACTTGTTCTCTTAATTTTAATAGGTTACTTGAAACGGCCAACCTTAATATTGAAGTTTCAAAATGGATTTTAAAACCAGCTATTGCTGCCACAGCTTCTGTTTTATTTTCAAAATATTTTATGAACTGCTTAACGACCTATGCACTGCCTCTTCTTATACAATGTATTATAAGCATTGCCCTATCCACACTTATTTATATCATTCTATTGTTTTTAATTGAATGTCTTACCCCTGTTGATATGCAGTGGCTAAGAAGATCTATACGCTCCTTTATCGCAAGCTATTTGTAATTACAAACGGGGGATAAACTCTAAAACATAGAGCCTATCCCCCCATTTTCTATTATGCTAATAAATATATTTGTCCTTTACCTTAGCGTATTTAATAATGTGCTCTATCGTATTTAAAAATTCATCTACTTCCTCTTCTGTATTATATAATCCCAAACTTGCCCTTAACATTCCTGGGAGCTTAAGATCTTTATTAAGCATATACCGATACCGTTCTTCGTTGCTAATCCCCAGAAGTCGTGCGACATACGGCTGCGCACAAAAACAACCACTTCTTACAGCGACACCTCTTATATCAGCTAGCAGTTGTGCCATGCGCTCATAATGAATATCTCTTATGTTAAAAGAGACTACTCCCAGTCTGTTACTGTCCTTTGAATCCCCATAGCATATGATTTGCGGAATACGTGCGAGGCCGCTTAACAGGCGCTGTTTTAAGCGCTCTTCATGGCTGCTTATCTCATCAAATCCTATCTCGCTTAGGACAATCATAGCCGCTACAATAGACATCGCCCCTAAAAAATTAGGTGTTCCAGCCTCATTTTTTTGTGGTGTATTCTTCCAATAGACATCATCATCAAAAACGGCCGTTACAGTGCCACCTCCTACTAAATAGGGACTTTTCTTATCAAATATTTCTTTTAATCCGATCACTACACCACTTCCAAATGGTGCATACATTTTATGACCAGAGAATACCAAAAAATCTATTGCATCATCTTTCCCAGTGCCTTTCATATCAATACGTCTATGGGCCACTAGCTGAGCTGCATCCACTATAATCATAGCGCCGTACTGATGTGCAAGACGGGCGATATCATGTATAGGATTGATATAGCCTGTCACATTACTTGCAGCTGTTACCGTAACATACTTAATTGTTCCTTGTCCCCGCTCTAATTTTTCTTTAATGTGTTGTAGATTGAGCTTACCTTCATAATCCACATCTATGTAAAGTGTATGAGCTGCCATACGCCAAGGAAGGTCGTTGGCATGGTGTTCCATACGGGTTGCAAGCACTTTATCCATTTTATGACCGCACAATATGTTTGCAAGAAAGTTCAATCCTTCTGTTGTATTTTTAACATAAATGGTGGTATAACCATCTTGCTCTGTTAAGTTAAAAAAGTTTAAAATTTCTTGCCTTGATAGTTCATAGGCCTCAGTACAATAAGCTGATTTTTGTCCCCCTCGGCCAATCGAACTATACAAAAGAAGATTATCATAAATAAAAGTATCAACTTTTTTTAAAGGAGGAGTGGTTGCCGCATTATCAAAGTTAATAGGAATAACATACTTTCCGCTTATTAATTGTATAGGGACTTCTATGCCATTAAATAATATACGATAATCTCTGTCTTTTTTCATCTATTCATCCCCTTCCTTTTTTAAATATATTCTCTTGTTGAGCGGATTATGAGTATCCTCAGCTCCCTATTTTCTCTTGAGAGTCAAAATATCCTTTGTGATTTTTTAATTATTATATAATTTTTTCATTTTTATATTCAATAAACACTATATTTTCAAAATTATTTAATATATTATATAATTTTATTATATATTCAAAATTTTTTATTCAATTGTATTGACTTTTATAATTCAAAAGATGATAATTATAATGAGGGGGAATTGGATTTCCCAACTTATAACTTTCTTTTTATCATAATACTTACCATTTTTGGTATGCAGTGCCACACCATTTTAGCACTATTAAAGGAGGATTTTCTAATGGCAACAAAAGCAAGATTTATTAGAACCGACATCGGTGCAGGCAACCCTATTTTCAATCAAATCCGTACAACGATCGAAACTGCTTTTTATGGCAACAATGTAATTCCTGTAACTTCATTAAAAGAAGCTTACAAACTAGCTAAAGATGCTCCTGGTACAGTCGTAACAGATGTGCCAGTTTATAAACCTGACCTCCTAGGCCTTGATGAAGATACCAAAATTCTTCTTTTCAATGATGGCGCCGTAAGCGGACGCGCCGCCGCAGCTCGTAAAATCATGGGCGAACCAGGCGTTAATCCAGGAGAATATGCTTTAAAAATATGTGAAGCTATTTACCAAGCGCGCACTAAAAAGTTATACCACGCACAATCTATTGTAGGTCTTGACAAAGATTTTTCTGTAAAAGCACATCTTTGCATTCCACAAACCCAAGAAAACATTATGTATTCATGGTTATTAAACTTCCAGGCAATCAATGAAGAAGTATCCATAATGTATGCAAACTCTACAGAACTTGCAAATGAAGGTGATATCTACATATTCTCAGATCCAAGCTGGTCACATCCAGAACATCCAATGGGTCTCACCTTCTTTGATCCCGATCATAACTGTGCAGCTATCTTAGGCATGAGGTATTTTGGAGAACATAAAAAAGGTACATTAACCCTTGCCTGGGCACTTGCTAACCGCCATGGTTATGCATCCTGCCACGGCGGACAAAAACGCTACAATCTTGAAGGCGGCAGATCTTTTGTTGCTGGAGTATTCGGTCTTTCCGGTTCTGGCAAATCAACGATTACACACGCCCGTCATAATGATAAATATGATATCACTGTTCTTCATGACGATGCTTTTGTTATCTCAACTGAAAACGGCTCTTCTGTAGCCCTCGAACCTGCTTATTTTGATAAAACACAAGATTATCCTCTTACCTGTGACGATAATAAATATCTTGTTACGATGCAAAACTGCGGTGCGACTGTTGATGCGGAAGGCAAAATTGTTCCTGTTACAGAAGATATCCGCAACGGCAACGGCCGCGCTGTTAAATCTATCTTGTGGTCTCCAAACCGGGTGAATAAGTTTGATGAACCCGTTAATGCAATCTTCTGGCTCATGAAGGACCCTACACTTCCCCCAGTACTCAAATTAAGCGGTTCAGAACTTGCTTCTGTAATGGGGGCTACCCTTGCAACCAAACGTACAAGTGCAGAAAGACTAGCTCCTGGCGTAGATCCAAATGCGTTAGTCGTTGAACCTTATGCTAATCCGTTCAGAACTTATCCGCTAGCAGATGATTATAATAAGTTCAAAGCCCTGGTAGCCAAAAGAAATGTAGACTGCTATATTTTAAATACCGGCGATTTCATGGGCAAAAAAGTAACGCCAACTATTACACTTGGCATACTTGAAGCTATTGTTGAAGATAAAGCATCATTTAAACCTTGGGGACCATTCTCTGATATTGAAATCATGGAAATCGAAGGCTTTGTACCTGATTTAAGTGATATAAACTATGTCGATCAATTACAAAAACGCATGCAGGACCGCGCTTTATATATTAAATCTCGTGATACTGAAAAAGGTGGATTTGATAAACTTCCAACTGATGCTCTTTTTGCCTTAGAAAAAGTGGTTAGCGAAGCTCATGAGGCTTCATTTAACTAGCATTCATTACAAGCGCGCATCTAAGACTAATTTTTTATTTCACGTTAAAAGTGGGAGATGATTATCTCATCCCCCACTCTTTTTATTGCCTATATATATTTATGTCCATTTGTCCTTATCCGTCCAGGTCATCTATTCTCTGGCGCCTATTTTCTCGTCAATTATCTTTTCTGCTAAACGCTTATAATATGTTGCTTTTTCGGTAAGCATAATAGCAAGCAGCATATTTTCTATCTGTTTATCATTCGCTAAATCCATCTTACTTATTTCTTCTTTTAAGGCCTTAGTTGTGGCTTCTACTGAAGTTTCAAAAGTTTCTATGGCTCTTATTTTAGAGTTTAAATAGGTTTGATAAATACTGCTGAGCTTTTTAGCATCTACTTTATCATCTTTAATAATCACTCTAAAAAGCTCTTTAATATCACCTATCGTGAGAATGTGTTTTAATTCATATAAAAGTATCATAAGGATAATATGCTCTTTTGTATATTTCTTTTTAGCAGCCGGCATCAGAAGTTTATCTTTAGTGTAATTATTAATCATCGTTTTAGTAAGCAACTTGTCTGCCTTATTTCTTTTGGTGTGTGTGAGCTTGTCTTCAAAAAGTGTAATAACCTGATCCATATAAAGATCAATATTTGGAATACTGCTAAGTTCTATACTTTCGCTTAATTCCAATTCTCTTATAATCTCATTTAAACTTTTTTCTTCCATATACACCCTCCTACGTTCTTATATTCATCATACACAACCCGCTTTTAAAAATCAAGAAAATTATCTTCTATACTACGTTGACTTACACGCATGCATTGTGTTATATTGTACATATAATATTAAGTAGTAATAATAACCACATATTAACACTAGGAGATGATTTTATGAAACGTTATATCAGAGAACCCATTAATGCTTTAACTCATTTAACAGGAGCCGCCCTCTCACTCATAGGTACATTCTTTTTACTTGTTTCTTATAAAAGCAATACTTCTTTTAGTATAGCAGCTATCATTTCTATTCTTATATTTGGCACAAGTCTCGTTTTATTATACACAACAAGTGGTATCTATCATTTAGTTAAGACAACAGATACGGTGCTTTTAAGACTAAAGAAATTGGACCATTCCATGATTTTTATATTAATAGCAGGTTCCTATACCCCTTTTTGCCTGCTTTCTTTAACAGGTATCTGGAAGTGGGGCATTATCGTTACCGTTTGGACGCTGGCACTTGTTGGCATCACCCTTAAGATATGCTGGATCACTATGCCTAGATGGCTCTCTACCTTTTTGTATATAGGCATGGGATGGATTGCTTTATTTGCGCTTAAACCGCTTTATCATTCCTTGTCCTTTGGCGGCTTCTTCTTTCTGGCACTCGGCGGTATTATGTACACAGTAGGCGGTATTATATACGGACTAAAAAAACCTAACATCTCCAAAGCATTTGGATTTCATGAACTGTTCCATATCTTTGTTATGTTAGGCAGTGCTTGCCATTATTGGGCAGTACTGCGGTATGTGCTCTAAACAATTATAAAGTACTTATTACTTAGACCAGCAGGGAAATCATATGATTCCCCTGCTGGTCTTTAATCCTATGCTGTTATCTTACCTTCTTACACATTGTCTCATAATTTGTACTATAAAACTTTGCATGATCTGCTGAAATAACACCGCTCTGATAGAGTTTTAATATGCTGGCATCCATATTTCTCATCCCTTCCTCAGCAGAAGCATAGATCACTGAGTCAATCTGGTGTACCTTAGATTCTCTTATCATATTACGAATGGCGCTATTTACAAACATCACTTCAAACGCAGGTACCAATGCATCTTCCAAAGTGGGAATAAGCTGCTGGGAGACCACGGCCTGCAGTACCATTGATAACTGTATCCGAATCTGCTGCTGTTGGCTGGGTGGGAATACATCTATGATACGGTCTATTGTATTAGCAGCCCCTAGCGTATGCAGTGTCGCAAGTACTAATTGTCCTGTTTCTGCTGCTGTCATTGCAATATTAATCGTTTCAAAATCCCTCATTTCTCCAAGCAAAATAACATCCGGTGATTCTCGAAGAGCCGCCCTTAGTCCTTGTACATAGCTGCTGGTATCCGTTGTAATCTCTCTTTGGCTTACAATACTCTTATCATGTTTATGTATAAATTCTATAGGATCTTCTAAAGTGATCACATGGCAGCTGCGTGTTTTATTAATTTTATCTATAATACAAGAAAGGGTGGTAGACTTACCGCTCCCTGCGGGGCCTGTTACTAAAATAAGCCCTTTTGTTTTTTGATGTAAGCTAATAACTTCTTGTGGGATTTTGAGTTTACTCACATCAGGGAGTTCAAACTTTACGACACGAATAACCGCAGCCTCTGATCCCCTTTGCTTATAAGCATTTACTCTGAACCGTCCTACGTTATGGATAGAAAAGGAAAAATCATCATCTCCTTCTTGCAAAAATTTATTAATCTCTCTTCCTGCAAGGGCATAGATGGCGTGAATGATCTCTCCTGTATCTTTTGGCATTAACTTCTCTACCCCTTGAGATGTAATCTTTCCGTGTATTTTAAATGAAAGTGGCAGCCCCGCTACTACAAATATATCTGCTGCTTCTTGCAAGGCTGCGTCTTTAAACATTTGTTCTATATCCATCTTCTGCACACCTACTCTTCTATTATGATATCTTCAAATCCAAGTCCACCTTCATCATAATCCCATTCTATACTGTTTACTACCTGCCAAGCTATGATGTTATAGCTTAGCTGATCCTGTTCAGAAGATTCATTAACCCCTAGGACTACGCTTAGCATTTGTCTGTCATTTATGGGTACTTCATAAACAATATGCCTGTCTTTCTTAGTATCTGCTTGTGTATCTTTTATGGCTACCCCTGGGATTGCTAAAAACTCTTTTTCAAGGTTACTTACCGCTGTATATCTTAAGACTTCATCAATAAGTGCCAACATTTCCTCCGCCTTGCTATCTGCTTTATAGTATTGTGAGACACCCTTAGCAGACTTCATGGCAAGTTTATAATCTGCGTGAGCTGTGCCTAGCGCCAGAGTTGCCAGTGTAACTGTAGCCAGTACTACAAAAATCATAATGAGTGAAGATGCGCCCACTCCCATTGACATTTTAATCGTTCGATGCATGTTGTGCCCCTCCCTTAATGATTTGATTTAGGATAATATTTAGCCGCCTGCAGATCATAGATTTCACTTAGTGACTTATGATTTTCTTTATTCATCTGATGCCTATTTACTTTACTTGCATTAATAAGTACTTGCAGCAATTCGCCTGCTCCTAATGCCTTAGTATCGCATACTACAACGATGCTATAAGTATGTTCTAAGTTTGCCGGCTGTTGTTGCCAGTCTTTATTATAATAAAATACATACCGTTCTTTATCCTTGTCTTCTTTTACCGCCCCTAGTTTTTTTAAGTCTCGGATATAACCTTCCTGAGATTCACTGACTTTTGCATATTCAGCAACACTTTGTACTTTTGCAGTCGCAACAGTCAGGTCGTTGGCCTTTTCCCGCAAGCTATGAGCTACTGCAAAGACACGTACTATAATGGCTGAAGCTATCGCAAAAAAAAGTATAACGATTATAAATTCTACTAAAAATGCACGGGAGCGTGAGGGTCTATTCATCTTCATCACGATCCTCCCTTACTTGTTACAGACACTTCTTTTAGTTCACTTCTTAAGCTTATAACAAGCTCCAGTGTCTTACCTAAATGATCCATAGTTTCAAACCTCAGCAAACGTTCCTGCAGTTCTTCCATTTTTAGTCCTTGTATTTCTATCATACCCATGCCATCTGCAAGCGCTATAGGTGTGCCTTTTTCAATAAAAGCTTCATAGAGTTGCCCTTCGTATGCATAGATCCAAGTCTCATAGTCTACACCCTCTATGGTTTGTCCAAGAACAAGTACATCGTATCCTTCTTTAGGCACAATCGACACTTGCCCCTTTTGATCTGCACCTCTTATTTTAGCTGCTATATATGAAATGGGGGTACGTCTTTCAAAATTACTCTCCATATCCCGTGTTATCTTTTTATAAGCATCTGCCCCTATTAAAACTAACATAAAAGCTGATACAACAAACACAAGAAGCAGTCCTAGTACAAATAAAATGTTGGAAGCAGCTTTCAAGTTTATTCACCTCCTGCTTTCTCAAAAACAGTCATATCTGGCATAATATTTGACGCAAATACTTCATAATGTACAATATAGCGTTTATGGTCAATCACTAAGCCATAGTGGTCTTCTAAATATTTAACATCAGGAGGATACATCCCTTCTATCGCATAGCACTGAATGGCCGAGCGTTTAAGAGCCTTTTGAAGAAAGTGCATTTGTTCCTCTCTTGCGCATTCTAAAGTATTTAGAATGCCTATGTATATGATACTTGCTGCAATAACAAAAATGATAACCGCCAGCATACTTTCTTTTAGCCCACGCTTTTTCATCGCATCCTCCTATCTACCCTATAGATGACATAATGCCCATAAGCGGAATCATAACAGATATTAGTATACTTCCGATCATAATGGATAACACAGCGACTGATACAGGTTCAATGATAGCAACGCGTTTGTTAAGTGCCGTATGTACCTCTTCTTCATAGTTATCTGCTACCTGCTTCATCACTTCATCCATATTACCCGTCTTCATCCCCATACTCAGCATACGAGTTGCAAGCTTTGAGAAAATCTGCGACTCCGAAAGTGCACTGACAAAAGAATTCCCCTCTGCAAGGCGCTGCTCACATAATGCTGCCTTTGTCATAACGTTTTCATTTTCTACAAGTTGGGTGGACATCTTAAGTGCTTCATCCGTATCAAGTCCGCTTGCCATCATCAGTGCCATAGCGGAAGCAAACCGTGCTGTTGCAATCTTTTCGGTTATCTTTAGCTTACTTGTAAGTTTTCTTGCAAGGTATTTCCCCCGTTTTGTTTTAATCCCTGCTATAACGCCTAGTGTTATAAGGATAATGCCTACTACAATTACGTAAATGTATTGGCCAGTAACCTCGCCAACCTTCATAAAACTTTGGGCAATGCCTGATATTTCTCCTCCTAAATTATTAAATACTTCTTGGAAAATAGGAAGTACTTTTATAGAAAGTACCAACATAACTATAAGCATCATAGAACTTAAGATAAGGGGATAAAAAACAGCACTTTTAATACTTTGTTTGAGGGCTTCTTCTCTTTCATAATAGCTACCAAGTGCCGTCATGACATCCTCTAGCCGTCCGGATATTGCGCCTATTTTGACCATATGCGTCATGTACTTTGGAAAGCTCCCCACTGAGGCTAAGGCTGTATCTAGCATTTTGCCTTCGCTGAGATCTTTTTCGATTACTATTAAGGTGTCTCGCATAGCGCATTGTTCCATATCTTCTATCATCATCGCAATGCCCTCGTGCAAAACGATGCCTGATTTTAGAACAAGGGCTAGTTGTGTACAAAATATAGATAAGTCTTTGTCATCCATAGTGATCTCCCCCTATATGTACTGAATAACTTATTTACTGGATAAGATTATGGAGGTCATATGGAGTCCGCGAAGCAGTCAGGGGATATTTTTTGCCTCTCCCGTCTACCCACTGCCAAACCCGAGTCGAGTCAAAAAACATCCCCTGACTACCCCGCTAATCTTCTCTATGATAGGTATTTTTGTTAAATTTACTTTCTTTAAATTGACAGTGGAAACACTAATCATTCTAGTTGATGAGTGTTTCTCAAATTATCTCCACAAAAATCCTCTGAATAAATTGCTAAATTTTCTTAATACTTATTTGTTAGAAAGTTTATCTCTCTACTCTACAAGTTCTCCCTTAACAATAAGTCTGTGGGTTGCTCTGTAGACTGGGTGGCATGTGATAAGCGTCACTTCTTTTTTATCTGGGGATGGTTCAAGGATAGATACCTCTTCTGGCCTTACGAGGATAATGTCTTTTACTTTATAAAAGTAACTTTTTTCTTCTACCTCTAGTATGATCTCGTCCTCTAACTCAACTTCATTTAATCTATTAAATATTTGACCAAATGTATAATTTCTATGTCCTGCAATAGCACAATTTCCACTATTTCCTGGAAATGCTGTGCCTTTCATATGTCCTGCGCCGAGCTCCAGTGCTTTTTTGCTTACTCCTTCTATTAAGAGCAGGTCAACTTTTATTTTAGGGATTTTTATTCTTCCTATGATCTCTCCCTCTTCTTTATCATAGGTTTGTTCTTTAGCATCTTCTGAATTTCCCTCTTCTGGTTGTATCACTTGTTGCTGCACATCTGTATTTTCTACTATTCCCGGTGGTATGCTGTTCTGTTGTAAGTCTTGCAAATACGCCTCATAGAGTTTCTTTCCTTCATAATATGTATAAACTGATCCTATAATAGGAATAAGTATAATCCCTATTCCTAAGATCATCATTAATTTGCCTATTTTTTTTCTCATCTTATCAAGGCCCCATTTTTAATATTCATTAACTTTCTGATATTCTTTTTCAGACTTGATCATCTTCACTTTCGGTTTGCTTTTAATAACCTGAAGATCATAAGTAGTATCAATAATTAGCCACTCTTTCTTACTGCTGTCATAGACTTCATTCCACGCATGATAGCCTTCTGCATTTGGCGTATAGCCTTTAATCAGTTTCGACGGAATCCCTTGGCTGCGTAGCATCGCTGCATAAAGGGAAGAGAAATCATAACAAATGCCTTTCTTTTGTAAAAAAGTAGTATCAATGACAGGCAAATAGGTGGATGGCAACTTGGCAAGTTTATTATAATCATACACATACTGATCTACCATATGGCTATAGAGCAGCTTTGCCTTCTCCTGTAAGTCTTTTGTCTTTTTTGTAAGCTCTACTGCATTTTTAACAGCCTGCATATCTACTGACCAGTTAATGTTTTGAATGGCATTTAGAAAAACAATATTATCTTCTTGAAGTTTAACCTCTACGTTTTGAGAAGCAACAATGCGATAAGAGGTACCCGTTGTATTTTCTAAAATCTTTACTTTATAGGTCCCATTTCCTAACTGCAGCGGAAAACTTTCTGTTTTTCCCCCAGCATTAATGTCATAAGTATATTTCTTGTCACCTTTTTCTATCATCACTTTCACTTTTTTAGATGCTGTCCCTTTATAGGTGATATGTATGACACCTCGCGAGACATCATCCTGATTAAAATATTCTATTTGAGCGCCGTAGCTATTTATATAAAAACCTGCCAACAAACCTATTATTATACTTAGTTGAATAAGTCTCTTATGCTTCATCACTCTTTCACCTCTTAACATTCTAGATATTCACACTATTATGATAACAAGTTTTTAGTGATTGATAAAGAGTTTATGCAATAATATCTTCTTTAACCTCTTCTTTAACTTCTTCAAACACTTCTTGTAATACCAGCGTTATCTCTTCTTCTATTTCATAAATATAAAGTATGCCTTGTTCTTTAACATAGAACTTAGTGATCTCCATTATTTCATCTCGCTGCTCATAGAAAACAGGCTTTTCTATTTCATCTGCTATTTTAATCAGATCATCTATGGTTTTTACATGATAAACCTCTAAGTCTTCTGTTATTTTAATATGGTCTACTATCACCATACGACTGCCATGTTCATTAAGTATTTTCTTAATCTTCTTCTTTCTTAAATCTTCTGCATTAAGCGGTGCTGTAAAGAGTATCATAAGGATTATACCGAGTATTCCAGCTCCCACTAGTCCCCCACATATACCGATCCATCTTCTATTAATATCCACCGGGATTTTTGTAACTTCCTCTACGATATCACTTTTCTCTGTTTCCCCTTCTTTTGTGATATTGAAATACCCGTTATTTAAAGGAATGATAATCGATGTCTGCAACTCATCTTTCAATGGTCCCTTAGGAATATCCAGCGTTTGACTACCTAAGAGCTTTACTACAAGCTCTACACTAAGATTTACTTTTGAAGCTTCTAAGACAGATTGTGCAAACTGGTTATATTCAGGGAAATTAACTTGTATTTCTTTTTTGATACTATTCTTATCTGCTGAACGCTTAAATCTTTGTTCAGGTACAAGTTCAAAGTCTTTACGCCATATGATCTGCTTTTCATCATTTTTTGTCGTGTAGCCTCTCACCTCAGCAGCAATAGCGTATTTCCCGTCTATATCTATATTGTCGCTCCCTGTAAAATCACTTGTAAAATCAGCGCTTATGTAGTCTACAAATTCTGTTAAATACATTTGTTCTTCCCCTAATTGTTCTTCTTCATATAAGATATTAGGTTTGACATGTACTTTATAATTCACCTTTGATTTCATACTATATTCATAGATTGTCTCTCTTTCTTCCCTCACATGTTCAGCTTGATATTCTTTAATGATTAAAAACACAGCCCCTATACTCAGCAGCCCAGCAGCTGCTATCATACCTATTCTAAAAACCTTATTTATTCTTACTTTTTTAATCTTCATAAATTCTCCCCTTTACTTATCTCTAAACGTCAAGGAAAAGGGCTACCATTTTGGATGCCCTTCTCCCATCAAATCTGCTTATTCTTCTTTTTTCCCTTTTCTATACAGACTAACTCCGCCACCTAACATTGTTAAACCTAATGCATAAACAAGCAGTGCCCCTACACCTCCTGTTTTTGGCAGCTTAGCTGGACCTCCTGGAATAGTTTCATCTACAAGGTCAATATCTGTATCTCCACCAGGTATATCTTCATCGATGAGCTCAACTGCTGTTGGTCCTGCTGGGATAATCTCATCTGGTATTGTCGTATCATCTGGCCCTGTAGTATTTCCTGGTGTCTCTGGTCCGCCGCTGTTAGGATTTTCGTTATCTCCTGTACCCCCGCCAGTATCAATAACAGCCTGCACATATTTAATCTCAATTAAAAACTCTGTTGATTCATTTTCAAGCTCCGTTACTTCTGGAGAAAGTCCAATTTTAAGTCTGAATTTTTTCGTTTCATCTCTTCCAATTATACCATCTGCATGTTGCTGAACCAAATAACTTTTATATTGATCCACAGTGATCTCATTGTCTTTTTCATCATAAAAGATTAAATTCCTGTAAAGCTCCTGATTTCCTTCACCAGTAGGTTTTATTTCTACAGATTCAAGCTTAATAGATCCTCCTAGATTTTCAATCACTGAATCAATTACAAAAAAAGCCCCAGGATACAAATTGCCAGCCCCTACTAGCATTACGCCACCCTTTGATTCATCCGCTTTTACAGTAACATTTAAATACTCAGATTTCTCTCCAACTTCACAATGCAATTTTATTTCGTAATTTTCATCTCTTGCTACTCCAGTGACCGTTGCAGCATAGGCTACTTGTAGTAAAATAGCAGATATGATTAGTGCGAGACCTATTAGTTTGCTCTTCTTTCTTTTCATTTTCACCACTCCTCACAACTTCAGTACCTATTTAAAATTCCACATCATCTATAACATTTGGGTTACCGCTTTTAAAGATAAGTGTGGGCCATCCAATTTTAGGAATTACTTGTGTTAAAACCCCTTTTACCTCTTCTGCCCTTACGATTCGACCATCTATAGCAGAGTTATTGTCTCCTTTTGTACGATAACTCGGAACACCCTCTTCTCGTAATACTTCTATAATTCTGTGAGTAATCAAAATATTATCTCTTTTAAATTGTATTACATCATCTACTCCTAATGCTTCTATGTCTTTCATATCTTTTACTTTTTCTATCAATATGACATCTCCCGGTTCAATCATGGGTTTCATACTCCCTGTTGCAATAACTGATGGATAAATCGAAAAAACCCCAGCTGTAAACCATATCAATAAAATAGATCCTACAGCTTCTGGTACCCACTGCCATAAAAGTTCCTGTTTTTCTTTATATGTCTTTACTTCTTTAGACATTTTCATATAAGCATTCATAATATATAAAAGACAAAATATAGGAATCATCATACCGATTACCCCTTTGCCTAGCCAATTCATCGCTGGCAAAATAGGCGAAAGCCACATAGCAGCTTCAATGATACCCAAATAAATAACCGAAGCCCATTTCCCTCCATACACTACAAAATAAGTAGCTAAAATATTATTGCATAATTCAGGAATTATCGTCTCAGAAAAAAAAATTGTAAAAGTTTTTATATCAGTGATTCCTGTAAATCTTAAAAGTCTAATATTAGTTAATGTCATTAACAGGACAATACTGACTAAAGCTAGCTTACTCTTCCTTCTCATAAAGCTGCTTACTAAATAAACTCTAATACTCTCTCTGCCTATAAGCGCAGTCCCTACAGCAAAACTATTTGTTAATATACCTATTAATGTATGACTATATGGACTTTTACCAAATCCTTGTAAAATACCACCTAAGATATTGATACTTATATATATAACTCCACAATTAAACGCCCATGCATATACTGTTGATTTATAATTTGCCTTACTCATTAAATGTATTTTGGGAAGCTTGTAACCAATTAAAAGTGCTAATATAATAAAGTAGCCAGGCTTAATTCCATAAGTAAATATAGTATTGCCTATTCTATTAAATAGAAAAGAGTTTTCCGCAACATATAACACTATCAACATTATGCCTAAAATAAGTGCTATTTTCTTATACTTGCTATTCGTAATCTCTCCTAACATTCTTTTCCCCTTTTAATAGTATATATTAGTTTTGATTTTTGAAGCACTAATCATCCGATGTGCCATCTCCTGATACCCCAGTACTACTTCCTAGGTCTCCGTTTCCTGATGTTTCAACACTGCCACTTGCTTGATCTCCATTTCCTGATACCTCAGCACTGCCACCTGCTTGATCTCCATCTACTTCTATCACATCACTACTAACCCCTTCATCTTCATCTCCTGATGCCTCAATATCAACAACTCCCTGGCCTACCTCTCCCGATCTTTCACTATTAGCTTCAGGAAATCCTGTGACATCTTCTAACTTAGAAGGTAACTTTTGTATAAAATTAACTGCGTATACTTTCTCATAAGAATATTCCCAGCCCTCTTTATTCTCCCCATCTTCTTCATCCGAAGGAATTGCCTGTTTAAAGAGAAACTCAATTTTTATATAATTATCTCCATCTAAATCCAGCTGACTTTTAAGTGCAGAAGCATCAAGCTTAACTATAACTTCATGCCCACTCTGTTTTTTCTCAACTTTTATTTCTTTTAATATGATATGATCTAAAAGTGTTTCTGCTTGATCTACGCCATAAGGATTTTCTGTTAAATAGACCTTACAGTCCTTGAGCTCACACTTTAATACAATATCAGACTCACTATCTTCCAAAGTAGTTATAATATCAAAGGTAATCTCTATCTCATGATCGTCTTCATCAACCCTAATTAACTCACCAACACTCATTAATGACATAGCACTAAAAACTTGAGCATTTGCTTCTCGCTTTGGATCTCCTATTGTAATTTTAGGAATTGTTATCTGGGCTTTTATGATATTTTCATTTGACCAGTAACCATATCCTATGCCTAATAAACTTGTCATAATCATCATTATAACTGCCCACCTATAACATTGACCTAATCTATCATTAAACCTCTTAATACGCATCGTGCTCCTCCTCCCTATAGTTATTTATACTCTGCTACTTGATTGTGCTGCTCAAATAATATTTGTAAGTCAAATTGCACATTACTTTCTTCAAACATATTTTTAGAAGTTTGTTTATCATATTTAACTCCTACCAGGCGAACTTTAAAGTCTTCAAAAATAATTTTATGACCAGGCTCTAATCTCCAGTTTATAACCTGATTTAAATGTTGCTCCAAATTACTTATTGTTACGTTCTGGCCTTTAGTTATAATATACTTATATTCCTCTTCACTCCCATTAATCCCGCCGCTTGCTTGCCTATCTTTCTCATCTATAATTTTAACTGTGCCTGTCACCTGAAGATAATCAAATACATTAGCTTCATCAATGGTCATCTCATTTGATTTAATAATATTGATAGTTGCTACTTTAGCTGGTATGCTGCCTTGGTTTTCAAACTTGGCCGTAAAATAATATGGTTTATAAGGATATAAGTCACTAATCGAATACGTATATCCAGTAATATTTGATGACTCATAGTCTTTCATATCCTCTGTTTTTCCTGATCTTCCTGTAGTAGTAATTTTACCCTCTACTCCAACTACATTAAATTGTCCCGTAGATACTACTCCCTTAATCTCTAATCCGTCCATCCACCACGCATATCCCGTTCCTAAGAAAGCACTGCTAGCTATTAAGATGGTTGCTAAGAACTTTTTCATTTTCATATAGCTCTCTCCTTAGACTTATATATTAATTTATATTAATTTTATAGTTTCCCTTCTACTATTGTATGACTTCCAAAGATTCCCTGCATGGTCTATAAGTATAATTTTATATACTACTAAAGTAGCATATAAAATTAAAAAGATGGTCCTCTCACTTTCAAGAACCATCCTTTCGTTTAAAAATTTACTTTTTATTATTTATTAATTATTGCTTTATCAACTTGATTTTTCTTTCATTCATCTACTCTACAGTTCTTTCTGTTGATAATGCATTATGTTGTTTCCAATTAATATTTAAAGTGAATGTTTCCCCTGTTACTTTTTCAAATTCATCTTTACTTGCTGCTAAACCTGGGAATGTAATAGTCATTGTAGTTGTTAGCTTTTTCCCTTCTTCAAGTCTTACTTCTTTATAGAGCGTATCTAAAGTACTTGCCACCTTATCCATTGTAGTAGTAGCTTCTAGCTCTACCGATGTATTATCTTTATTCTGAACTATTCCAACTATATCTACTTTTAAGATGCCCGCCAAATCAGTTAATGCTGTATTGTCTTTATCTAATTCAATATAATCAATAACTGCTGGAATCGTTCCAGTATTTACAGCTGAAAATGTTACACTTGCGAAACTACCTGGGTAGAAATTTTCTGCAGTAATTACTATGCCTTTGTTGTTATTAGTAAGATTTGCACTTAAATGTTTAATATATCCATCTTTTCCTTCTCCTACTACAACTTCTTCACCACCTGGTTCTCCTTTTTCTAATATTTGATACACATATTGAGATGTAGTATACCAACCATCTTCTTTTGGTTTATTATTACCATATTGACCTTTTGTCAACTTACTCCATCCATCAGCTGAAACTGGAAGCTTTTCTTCTTTAAAATATTTATTAGCATAATAGTACCAGGAAATATTTGAACCACCTTGGACTGTTTGAGAAAAATTCTTACTATTTCCATGTAAGTTTATTTCTTTTGATTTTTCATTTTTCCCTGCTACTTGCTTTAATTCGCCTTGAGCTACTGTATGAGTTGAATCTCCATTATCATCAGTTTCATAAACAACATTTAATTCTCCTGTTGATACTGTTGTTTTAACTGTCAATATATCTGTCCAATATGCATAGCCTGTGCCAAGAAGTGCCATTGAAGCAACTAAAACCCCTACTAATAATTTTGATCTTTTCATTTTTTTAATCTCCCCTTATTTATTTTTTATAGTGATTACTTTGTTTATGATGTTATTATATGTTACCTTCAATTTCCTAACATTACCATTTCGTGTAGTGTAGGCTACTACTTTCGTACCATATTCAATATTTAAAAATAGTATAAATTACAACAAAAGAGACCCCTCGGGTCCCTTTAAGATTTAAATATTCTTATGTTTTTTAATTAAAGAGTATATCTATTCAAGTACTAGCGAGGGGTGAGAGGGGTGTCTTTTGGGCTGACTCGGGTTGGCTGTGGGTAGGCGTGGAAGACCAAAAGACACCCCTCCCGCGCCTTGCGGACCTCATATACCCCCTAAACTATTTAACCCCCAAATCCTCTTTGCGCCGCCATTGTCTGGCAGCAAATAAGGCTGCTTCTGTGCGGTGGGTCATTCCGAGCTTTCCGAGCAGGCTACTGATGTGTTTTTTCACTGTGTTTTCAGTAATAAAAAGCTTCTCTGCAATCTGTGTATTAGTATAGCCTTTGCCAAGTTCTATGAGCACTTCATACTCTCTCTCGGTAAGCACTTCCTGCAAATGACTGTTTTGCCCCTTTTTTACTTGTGTCTCTACCCCAGCGTCGTAGAACTTTCTTCCTCTGCCAATGCATTTTAGACCATAAATAATATCTTCTACATTAGAATCCTTTAAAATATATCCCTCTACTTCTAGTTCCTTAGCCTTTACAAAATCTCCTTTTCGAGATGAAGATGTCAGCACCACGAACTTTGTAACAATATTTTCTTTTTTTGCTTTTGTTATAAGATCTAGGCCATTTTCTTTACCTGCTAGATTGATATCTAAAAGCGTAATATCAGGTCTTGAGATACGCAGCACTTTCATGGCATCTTCTATATTAGACGCTTCTTCGATCTTCTCAAAGCACTCTTCAACAGCAAAGCTGGCCAGCAGCCCTTTCCTTACAATCTCATGATCATCAACAATTAATAGTGTCATACGATTTCCTTTCTTATATACTCTTCCTCTCGGCTTTGTATACTCATCTCCAATATCGTCCCCCACTCAGGATCTGAGTGAATCTCCATGTTTCCTCCTAATGAAGCTGCCAGATAGTGCATATTCCTTAGGCCTAATCCTAACGTTTCTTTCGTTTTTATTATTTTAGGGTCAAACCCTATACCGTTATCTTTTATAATTATCTTGATTTCTCTATAAGACATATTAAGGTTTATTTCAATAATGCTTGCTTTGCCATGTTTGATAGCATTAGCAACGCTCTCGCATATCACCCTGTATAAAGAAGTTTGTTCTTTGGTTGTAAGCTGTCTATTATCCCCATCTGTTGTCAGTTCGATCTTTATATTATGTAGGTTCTTCATTTCTTCAATATAACTATGAACTTTATCTTGAAAACTATTCGTTCCGCCTTTATAGGAACTTAGACCATATATAGTTCTTCTTAGCTCTGTCATAGCATGATTAATGCTTTTTCTATTGGTATTAAGCTCCTCTGTAATTTGCGTTTTCTCCATCTTATGGGCCATTTTAGATATAGTAAATAAATTACAAGATACAGCAAATAATTTTTGAAGCACGCTATCATGAATCTCGTTGGCTATGCGATTTTGCTCTTGCTCTACGATTAAAAGATCATTCATTTCCTCTAAACTAAATTGTTGAAAAAGCATACCGCTTAACTGAGCTATAAAACTTAATTTCTCTAGGTCTTCACTATTTTTCACCACTAAAATACCAAATATTTTATGAGAGTACTTTATACTTATTCCTGCAAAGTTTGTGTTATTCATAGTTAAGTGCCAATTTTCGTTTCTATCTTTTTGCACTTCATCACCTGTAAGTATTCTTTGAAAGATATCTTGCGCTAGTTTTTCATCTAAATCTCTAGTATAAAGACTATAACCTTCACTTTGTTCTTCAACTTTAATAAAAAGTGCTCCCTCACTATTTAAAACTTGAGTCGTATAATCTAACATCAATCCTATAAGACTTTTACTATTATTTTGACTGCTGAATAAATGAATGGCTTCATAAATTTTAACCACATATTCAAGTGTCTCTTCCACCCTCATATTAGATTTTTTGAGCTGCTCATTGACATACATGATTTCACTGCTTTTTCGCTCGATTTCTTTGGCATAGCTTACAAAGATCTGTAGTCCTCCCGTAACCAAGACGATCCCTGAGATAGCATTAATATCAGAAAGCAGCAGTACCTCTCTTGAAAAAATGATACTCCCTATATAAACAAACATATTAATCCAAGATAAATAGCTCCCTATCTCTATTGCTGCTACAAATACTGTGTTAAACACATACCACACATAAGGACTCTGCACCCCTCCAGATAGTATTAAGAGCAGACTATTGCCTATGGTCTCCGTAAGCAGCAATAAACTTATTTTTTGTACCTCTCCCTTATTTTGTCCATAGAGATAATTCATGATAATGGAAGTAATAGTCATCCCTGATATAATAAATGCTTTCCTTCCCAAACTATGCTCATTCATTGTCATAATATAAAAATAAGAAGTCGCAACTAGCGAAATATATCTATAGATAACAACCATTTCTGCAATATTAACTTTTTTCAACTTGTATTTAGTTCTCATGTTGACCCCTACTTACAATATATGGATTACTTAAAGTTTACAAAAAATTTACAAAATAGTCAATATATTATATACTTTTTCTATTTTACTTTCCTTATAACTAAATATATAAGGACTACTATCAATCCTAAAACATAGAGCTTATAGCCCAATAATTTTTGATTATTTTTTTGAACAGCCTCTCCTCCAGGAATCTCTTCATCGATTATAATCATCTCTTCTTCCTTTTCTTCGTATGTTTTATATAATTTATTTTGCAAAAATAAAGGTTTGTCAAAGCTTTCCCCTATTATTATGGCAAATCCTATATTATTTATCATAAGTCCTAAAATCAATATGATCCATGCGAACTTTTTTCTTAGCACCTGACTCCCCTCAGCTTCCTAGTATAATCCCTTATTCTATAATACTTATCAACTACACATTTGTTCATGGTCCTATCGTATACTCCCTATGCTACTTTTGTAGTATATAGCAATAGTTCTCCTTTATTAAATAAGAAAATGCAGACACAAAAATAAGCCACTCACCAAAAAGTGAGTGGCTATAATTATGCTATAGTAATTGGCTTAAATTAAGCGCGAGTTACGTTTGCAGCTTGTGGTCCTCTGTTACCATCAACGATATCGAAGTTAACTTCTTGACCTTCTTCTAAAGTTTTGAAACCTTCTCCTTGGATAGCTGTGAAATGTACGAATACATCATCTCCGCCGTCTCTTTCAATAAATCCAAAACCTTTTTCTGCATTAAACCATTTAACTTTACCTGTCATATTAACTAGGCCTCCTTAAAAAAATTCTTTATTGCTAAAACACTGTTACGCAAAACGTTTTTCGGTCTTGCCATGTTTTTTGTTACAAGAGGCCTACCTATCGTTTTTGTTTCAATATTTTAACTTACACCATTAGATTATCATAATCCCTATTAAAAATCAAGGTGCTTTAAAGATATTTTATGTGGAATATCTTCAATTCATACATCCTCTTTTTTCCTGAGTTAGAGTACTATGAACATTTGCATGCCAAAAAAATTGTACTTTTTAGGCATTTAGGATATACTTAAAACGATGAACATTTTATTAAAGGAGCGACTTTTATATGGCTTTTATACAATGCAGTTACTATTCTGAGGTGCTTGGTTTTACAGCTAACATGAATGTATGTCTGCCTCAGGATATTCCTCATAAAAAAGGTGGTTATGCTATACCCCCAGACGGCTTCCCTACGCTTTATTTATTGCATGGACTCGGAGATGATCATACGATCTGGTCCAGAAAATGTGCGATTGACAGGTATGCTTCAACCTATGGCATTGCCGTTATCATGCCTTTTGGTGCCAGAAGCTTCTATACCGATATGGTTTATGGGTCTCCATACTATAGCTATATCAGCGAAGAGCTTATTAATACCTGCGAAGCATTTTTCCCTTTAGCCAAAGAATCTAATAAGCGTTTTATAGGCGGCCTTTCTATGGGTGGCTACGGTGCTTTTAAGATAGCTTTATCACAACCCCATAAGTACAAAGCCGCCTTTAGTCTTTCTGCCCCTTTGGATATTAAAAAAATCCATGAATATGCCCATCTTCTGGACTTATCTTATGATATCCAGCTTGCTTTTGGAGGACCTGAAGCACTCCATGAAACACCTCATAATGTGTTTTCACTTGCCTCTAGGGCAGTCTTGCAAGAATCAAAACCTTCCTTATATATGTGCTGCGGCACTGAGGATTTTTTATATACAGATAACGCATCGTTTAAAAGCCATTTAGATACATTAGGTTATGATGTAACCTATCACCAAGGCCCCGGTGGACATGACTTTTATTACTGGGACCCCGAAGTTCAGCTTGCAATGAGCTGGCTTAATCAACAACTAGGAGGAAATATGAATGAATCAAGTCGATAAAGATTATCTAGCTATGTGTGATTATATATTAAAAAATGGTGTTTTTAAAGGGGACCGTACTGGTACTGGTACGATCAGCATCTTTGGTCATCAACTACGCTTTAACCTCTCTCAAGGCTTTCCCCTTCTTACAACCAAACGCGTCCCTTTTCGCCTTATCGTAAGTGAGCTATTATGGTTTTTAAAAGGCGATACAAATGTGCGTTACTTACTCGAAAACAATAATCATATATGGGATGAGTGGGGTTTTCAAAAATGGATTAGTTCTACAGACTATACCGGTCCCGATATGACAAACTTTGGTATCAGAAGCACAGAGGATGAAGACTTTAACAATCGCTATCAAGAACAAATGAATATCTACCAAGAAAAGGTCCTTTCAGATGACACTTTCGCCAAAAACTACGGAGACCTCGGCAATGTCTACGGCAAACAATGGCGCAGCTGGGAAGGTGCAAACGGCAAAACCTACGATCAAATCAAATGGGTGATTAATGAAATTAAAACAAATCCAACCTCCAGAAGACTTCTCGTTAACGCTTGGGCCGTTGACTCTGTATACGAAGGTCTTATGCAGCTGCCCCCTTGCCACTTCTGCTTTCAATTCTACGTCCTCGAAGGTAAACTAAGCTGTATGTTTAACATGCGTTCAAACGATGTGTTCTTAGGCCTTCCCTTCAACATCGCCTCCTATGCACTGCTTACTCACCTCATCGCCAACGAATGCGGTCTAGAAGTCGGAGACCTCATCTACACCGGTGCAGATGTGCATATTTACTCAAACCACGTTGAACAAATTAAGCTGCAAATGTCCAGAGAACCCCGAAAACTGCCAACACTTAAGTTAAATCCAGCTATCAAAAATATATTCGACTTTGATGTTCAAGATATAGAACTACTTAATTACGATCCACACCCTGCAATCAAAGCCCCTGTAGCTGTATAGCAGCAGACTCATTTATAATGAAATAAATTATCTATAATAAGTAGTACCTAATTTAATAGTGGATCTATAATTGATAAAGACTAGCGAGGTAGTCAGGGGATGCCTTTTGACAAGGCTCCAGATTGGCTGTGGCAAACTGTCCGAAAACTAGTGCCATTTGACTTTTTCTGAAGATTAGCATGGGGATTTTAGGGTGCGGAAGCTGCCTCTGGAGACATTCCGCTCCGAAAATCTTGGTGGTTTTTTCAAATGGTACTTAGCTCGCACTGTATTGATCAAGCGACTAAAGTCGCCAGCGAGTTTGCGGCGTTCATTTGAAAAAAGCGCCTAGATTTTTAGAAATGCGTAAGTGAGCAGCTGGAGTACCCTAAAATTCTCATGCGGACCATCTCAAAAAGCAAAATTGTAGTTTTCGGACAGTCTGGTGGGTAGGCGGGAGAGGCAAAAGATATCCCCTGACTGCCAAGCGGACTCCCTCATATACCCAATATAATTTGGCAATCACCCCCTATACATATCCAAAATTTTCAAAAAGGAGTTAAACTCATGATAAACATTATCGTAGCTACAAGTAAAAACAATCAAATCGGCATCAACAACCAACTGCCTTGGCATATCCCAGAGGACCTACAATATTTCAAAGAAAAAACTAAAGGCCACATGGTAGTTATGGGAAGAAAAACTTATGAAAGCATCGGACGCCCTCTTCCTAATAGAAAAAACATCGTCTTAACACGAGATACCACCTTTAAACCAGATGGTGTTACAGTACTTCACAGCTTTGAACAAGCACTCATCATGTGCAGCGCCGAACATGAAAGTTATATCATAGGCGGCGGGGAGATCTACGAGCTGTTTCTTCCTTTTACTAACCGTTTATATATTACTATGGTAGATAAAGTGATCGAAGGCGATACGCCGTTTCCTAGTTACTCCGATGATTTCACACTAGTACAACGCTTCAAAGGCAGCACCCTTACATCTGATAACTGCTCCTTTGAATTTACCGTATGGGATAGAAACTAAAAAGACATAGGCCTATATCACAGTGATATGGCCTATGTCTTCTTAGTTTTGTATTTGGATTATCCGTCGCTCGGATTATCTTCTGCTATAGCTTTTATTACCAGATCCTTGTGAACCGCCTTGGCTGCTGCGTCCGCCGCGTCCACCTTGTTTTTTATTGGCAACTTCAAGGTTAACTTTTCTGCCTTTTAAGGTTTGGTCAATAAGATTAGACATTGCTTCTCCCAAATGTGTTTTTGGTATTTCGAAGAAAGAGAATTTATCTAACATATCTACTTTGCCTATTGATTTGCCTTCTATATTGGTATTCGATGCAATAAACTTAACAAGGTCATTGATTTGAAGGTTGTCTTTTTTACCAACGTTGATAAAGAGTCTTACCATATTTCCTTCGTAAGCATCTATGCTCGCGCTCATTCCTGAACTTAAATCTTCTGGTTTTACGTCTTTTGAAGAACCCATAATAGTTTTTTTCATAGTCATTTTAAGAAAAGCTGCTGCAAGTTCTAAAGAGGTTGCATAGTTATCTTGGCTTACATCACCGAGTTCATCTAACATTTGTTCGATATATTTAACGTATTTAGTTAACTTGCCTTGCTCTAAAACATCCTTAACTTCATCTAATATACCAGATAATTTATTTTCTTTAATATCTTCTATAGTTGGTGGTTTAATAAGCTTAATTTTACTTTTTGTATACTTCTGGATATCTCTAAGTTTGCTAAGCTCTCTGCCGGCAGCAAAAGTATAAGATACACCTTCTCTTTTTGCGCGTCCAGTTCTGCCTATTCTATGCACATAGTATTCTTCATCACTAGGCACATCATAGTTAAATACGGCATCAATATCATCTACATCGATGCCTCTGGCTGCTACATCTGTGGCAATCAGAATATCTATAAGTCCGCTTCTGAAGCGTCCCATAACATTATCTCTTTGTAATTGCTTCATATCACCATGAAGCGCTTCTGCACTATAACCTCTTGTCTGAAGATCCTTACAAAGATCATCCACTCTCTTTTTAGTATTACAAAATACCACTGAAAGCTTGAAATTATTAGCATCTATTATACGAGATAAAACTTCAACCTTACTGCTTTCTCTCGTTTCAAGATAAAATTGTTCTACTGTAGGCACTGTCATCACTTTGTGAACTACATTGATCTTTACTGCATCTTTTTGGTATTTGTTTGCAATATCCATAATTGCCTTAGGCAGTGTTGCTGAAAAGAGTACAAATTGTCTCTCTTCCGGTACACTTTCTAAGATAATATCTATATCTTCACGAAAACCCATATTAAGCATTTCATCGGCTTCATCAAGTACTATCATATTAAGATGTTCAAATTTAAGCGTTTTACGACGCAAGTGGTCCATAACCCTTCCTGGTGTTCCAATAATAATTTGAGGTCTTTTTTTAAGCGCAAGAATCTGTCTGTCAATCTGCTGACCGCCATAGATTGGCAGTGCACGTACACCTTCTTTATACTTATATAAAGATTTTAATTCTTCTGATGTCTGAATAACAAGCTCACGTGTTGGACAAAGTATAAGAACTTGTACTTTATCATTGTCTGTCTGTATCGCCTCAATTGCCGGAATACCAAATGCACAGGTTTTTCCTGTTCCAGTAGGTGCCTGTGCTATAACGTCTTTTCCTTCTAGGATAACGGGTATAGCTTTTGTCTGAATAGGTGTTGTTTCTTCAAAGCCCATATCTGTAACGGCTTTTTTAATTTCTTCTGTAATTTCTAATTGATTAAATAATATACTTTCTATGATCATTACCTCTACAATCTATTTATAATTTTTAAATAAAAATATTTCTATTCCTTACATACCACATTAAATCATACTACATATTTAAAAAAATCTCAAGGAGTAATCCATTTCCTTTTTAAGATTTTTTTCTAACACCGCAGCCCTTTAGACCCTTGATAACTCGTAATAAATATATCTTTCTATTCTTCTTAGGAATAAAACACCTTAAATATTTATATACTAAAATATTATAAATAGATCGTATGGGCGCTAAGTCTAATACATTTGGAGATCAGACGATGCAATTATTTAATGTTAAAAAATCTTTTTCACTTACTTTACTATACTGTATTATTTCTTTATTGTTTTCTATTATACCCATTTTAGCTGCACCTTATTACGGGTTTTCCTATGATGTAATAATTATTGGGAGCGACCCAGAAGGTATCAGCGCGGCCATAAGCAGTGCAAGAAACGGTTCCCGCGTACTTCTAGTCGATACAAGATCAGATGTAGGCGGACTTTATACTTCTGGCATGCTCAGCATGTTAGACATGAACTATATTGCTCCAAATACTTTTCAAACTGTCAATGCAGGTTTTTTTAAAGAGTTTTACGATGAGACTGCTGATAGCGCGAATATTGATATTCCAAAAACCAAAAAATATTTTACCAATCTGCTTCAAAAAGAAAAAGTAGATAGGCACCTCGGCGTATCTGACATTACCCCTATTAAACAAGACAATAAAGTAGTAGGGCTTTCTTATACAAAAGCCGGCAATACTTTTCATGTTAAGGGCAAAGTCTTTATAGATGCCAGCAGGGATGCGAAATTCGCAAGAGCTTCGGGGGTTCCCTATAACGTCGGGCGCGAAGAGCTTGGTATGAAAAATGAATACGCTGCTGCAACCCTGGTTTTCTCTGTAAAAGGTGCTGACTGGCCCAAGATAAAAGCCTACCTTAACACCGATAACTCCATTTATACCGGCGCAACTGCTAAGACAGCCTGGGGATATCCCAATATGCTAAGCTATACCCCTTCATCAAGCGCATTTCAACTCAGAAGACTTAATCTTTCCTTACAAGATGATGGTTCAGTTGTTATCAATGCCTTTCAGATATTCAACACCGATTCTCTTGATGAAAATAACATTCACAAAAACTACCAGGCAGCCGTTAAAGAATTACCCGCAATTGTTAAATATTTAAATCAAGAAGCTATTGGGTTTGAAAATGCTGTTTTACATCAGTATGCAGATGAACTCTATATTCGCGAAGGTGTTAGAATTATTGGTGAATATACATTAACCGGCGAAGACCTCTTTAATAATATCAATTTTAAAGATAAAATAGCCTACGGAAGCTATCCCATGGATTTGCAGGCAACGAGAAGAGACCGTTTTGGAGGTACCATTTTGTCATCCCGAAACATTTACACAATCCCTATTACTATAATGGTTCCTAAGTTAATAGATAATCTTCTTATAGTCGGCCGTTCAGCAAGCTACGATCCTTTGGCACACAGCAGCGCACGCACCGTGCCTGTAGGTATGGCCCTAGGCCAAGCCGCTGGTATTCTCGCTTCATATAGTATAGACCATTCGCTCTCTGTTCGCACATGCAGCTTAGACAGCTCCCACGTTAGAAATATCCAGACAGTTCTTATCGCATCCGGGGTAACTCTCGATACACCCCTTAATACTATTCATCCTGAAAAATCCAGCTGGGCTTATCCCTATATTGTTTCACTTAGAAAAAAAGCCTTTTTATCAATGGAATATGATTTTAAAAATGATTACAGGTGTAGAGAAACTGCAACTTTCGAAACACTCTCTCGTATCTTGACACTTATTCAGGCTAATTCTAGCATTAAACTTCCTGCGCCAACTGCCCCAAGCCATACCCATGCTGCACTTACACCTTGGCAGATTGTTTCTATCTTTAATCACTTATTAAATACACATCATAAAGATCTTAATGCACTTTATCATGCCGATATTATTGATTATAATACTTTTATTCATATTGATAAAAAGAAGGTTCTTCTTAACGAAGATCTCTATGCTATGATGTCTGGTCTCATTGATTACATCATGCCATAGTTATTTCTCTGGCAATAAAAAACAAGCATCTCATAACTATGAAATGCTTGTTTTTGTATTCATGCGGGTGACAGGAGTTGAACCTGCACGCCGTAGGCGCTAGATCCTAAGTCTAGTGCGTCTGCCAATTCCGCCACACCCGCTCGCTTTACTATTGTAACAGAAGTTAATCCTAATATCCAGTACTTTTTTTATAAATTCTAAAAAACATTTGAGCGCAGTATGGAGACGCCATATCGCCCTATATATTTAACCTCTATATTGATACTTTTGGCTTTTTCTCCTATTCCTTTTCCTATAAGCGTATGGGGGCTTATAAACTCTGTTTCAACCGAATGATTATTTATAAAAATCCTGCTGCTTTCTGTAAATCCATTTCCCCCAATGATCAACCTATCCCCTTGATACTTAGTCGTAGTTATTTCTAACTTTTCAAGTCCTATTTCGAGCTGAGTAGTTTTATACTTATCTTTATTTACCCCAAACGACTCTTCACTAAAAAGTGTATAATATTGCAAATTTCTAAGTTTCTTTTGATAATCTTTTTTATACCTATAAAGGGTATGAAACGTATTCATCATGCCGCCTTTTAGTTCCGTTAAGTTTAAAACATCTGTCGACAACTGATAGGCTTCTATATCATTATGTCTTTTATGCGGCACCTTGTTTTGATTATCAATTATAAAATAGGGGGTTTTAAATTTCTCATCCTGATCTAGCTCCTCCAAACTTTCTAGCTGTGGATAGTGATCAGAATATATAATAAGTACTGTTGGTTCTTCTAATGAATAAATATACTCAGCTAATTTACCAACAAATTTATCTGTTCTTCTAATGAGTGAAGTATAATTTTGAAGCTGATATAAACTAGTCTCTTTAAGATTACCACTTACATAAGCTTCATTACCTTTATTAAGTGTTGTATGATAAGGTCCATGAGAGCCTGCTGTGATAGTAAATATAAAATCTCTTTCCTCACTCGCCTCTAAAGCACGTTTGATATAATCAATTAAAACCATATCTTCTGGAAAGGCGCGATATTTAACAAGACCTGTCATACTTTCCATAGGAATAAATCTATCAAATCCTAGATTTTTATAAGCTTCATGCCTGCTATAAAAGTTACCTTCAAAATTATGTATAGCAGTCGTCTTATAGTCTTGTGTCTTTAAAATATAAGCTATGGTTTCAATCGGTCCACGCTGAGTAACTCCACTGTTATAAGGAATTTCTCCTGGTGCAAAGTAATCTAGGTTAACACCCGCTATCACCTCAAATTCTGTTCTTACTGTGCCTCCTCCTATGGTAGGAACTTGTAAAAGGCCACTATAGCCTTCATTAAAATATTTTCTAAAATAAGGGATAGGATCTTCATTAAAGTATGTTTCTTTTATAGCAGTAGGATCGAAAAAACCTTCTAACTGAACCATAATTATATTAGGCTTTTTGGCACTTTCTGCTATCTCTCTACTATTAAAATTATCCTTTTGGCTCTTATTTATATAACTTATTACAGCTTCAATACCTTCTTTAGAATAATCACTGGGTTTCCTTCTCATTGTATATAGGCATGATTTGCTCAAAGAATGAATAAATCCATTTCTTTTATATAAAGTTGCTATCTCCCATTTATGTTCCTGCCCAGCCCTAAATTGCATCAGATAACTTCTTCCTAAAAACCCTATACCTATGAGCACTATACATACTAAAAACCTTTTTATACAACTTACTTCATATGTTTTAAATTTAATAAAGTAAGAACTTATCAATATTAAAAGTATTATACCTGCACCTAAACTTATTTGAACGATCAGTTCAAAAGAGACATACTCCTTCGCAATAGCCGCCCCTTCTTTTACACTATTAAAATCTGCCCATATCAGGGGTACTCCTCTGAATCTCATAAGCATAACACTCATAGCCGCAAGTATGCACCACGGCAGACTAAGCAGCAAGCTCAAAAAACTCACACGTTTTATCATCATTGCAGGAGCAATGGTAATAAGAAGTATGAGATAATTCAGCAGTGCTGTCGTTTTATATTCACTTATGAAGTTTAAAGCTTCTTGCACGCCTCTTTGAAATGACTCTATCATTACTAAAACCAAAAATGCAATGACAAGACATAGTATACTATTAGCGAATAGTTTAAAATCTTCTTTTTGGAAAGTTACGTCTTTCATTAAGTTTCTTTTATCTCGCTGATCATTCTCTATCATATACGCCCCTCTTTTAATATAGCTTTCACATTTCTTAATTTTAGTTACTCACAATAATATGTAATGTGAAATCATTATGTTGTTTCTCTATACTATTATGCAGAAAAAAACTCCCAATCTTTATAATAGGAGTCTATACACTTATTATGGTAATCTTTATCTCTCATTATACACACTAAATCCCCTTTATAATCCCAACTGCTTTTCAAATAGATCTATAGATGTTAAATTAAATAGTCTGCCTCATCAAATATTAAAGGCAGACTGGATTAACTCTTTTTTATTTTTATTGTAGTATAGATTTCACACTTTAAGATTTAACCTATTCAGCTGCTAAACTCAAAGTTTTGTCCATATCTCTTAACGAGCTCACTATTTACTTCCTCATGACTGCCTGGGTGATTGTTATTTTTTCTAAAAACTATTTTCAAAAGAATAGGTGTAATGATAGCTGTTACCACAACCATCACAACTACCGGCCCAAACATCGCAGCGCTCATAAGTCCAACCGCCGCCCCTTTACTTGCTATAATCAGTGCAACTTCTCCTCTTGATACCATTCCCACACCAATTCTTAAGGATTCCTTATTAGAATACTTACACAGTTTAGCACCTATACCACATCCAATAACTTTTGTTAAAATAGCAGCTATAAGAAGGAGGATTGTAAACCATATAATGTTTCCTGACATCTTTGGCATCTCAATCGAAATTCCTATACTTGCAAAAAATATTGGTGATAGCAATATGTAGGACATAGTGTTAAATCTAGCTTCAATATACTTGGTTCGTTCTGTATTTGAAATAATAAGTCCCGCAATAAAAGCACCTGTTATATCTGCAACCCCAAAAAATTCTTCTGCTGCAAAAGCTAAAAGTAGACAAAAGACAAAAGCCACAATGATAAACCGCCTTAAGTCCTTATCATATCTTTTAACCCATTTAGCAAAAAACTTATAAAATATAAAGCCAATTCCTAATGAACAGATAAAAAATAGAATAATCTTAGCGAGTACCAACCAGATATTAACCGATTGACTAGGATCAGCAAGACTGGTAATAATAGTAACACCAATAATCCCTAAAATATCATCTATCAACGCCGCGCCTAAGATAGCATTACCTGCTCGAGTACTTAATTTCCCTAGTTCTTTTAAGGTTTCTACTGTAATACTCACAGAAGTTGCAGTGAGTATTATTCCTATAAATATATTTTGCATCATTGCATTAGTACTAATGCCATCACCTTTATTGAATATACTAGCAATAACAAATCCTCCCAAAAGTGGAAATAGCACCCCCATTAAAGCAATGATAAGTGAAGCCTTTCCTGTTTTCTTCAATTCTTGTATATCCGTTTCAAGTCCTGCTGTAAACATAAGCACAATAACGCCAAGTTCAGCCATTTGTTGTATAAAATTAGTTTCATTTAAGATATTTAACATCGCCGGTCCCAGAATCAATCCCGCCAGCAGAGCACCTACCACCTGCGGCATTTGAAACTTTCTGGTTAATAAACCGAGTAACTTAGTGCTGATAAGAATAAGCGCAATGTCAAATAAATACTTATACGATAGCATAAAACTTCATCTCCAATTTTTTGATGTATTTAAATCAAACCTTATTATATTCCTCTTACAAATAACTTTCAACATAATATTTATATGCATCAACAACTTATTTTTTTACATACTCCGCTTATAAAAACACCTCCTAGAATAATAAAGAGACCACTATGACTTTTTTAAAAAGACATAATGACCTCTTTGTCATCCGTTTATTCATTTCATATTGATTATACTATACTCATAGTAAAAAACAATATGTTTTTATTACTTATTATTGATATTTAGGAATCCAGTCTCCATGAGCTTCTATTAAGTCGTCGCACATCTGGATAATATCGTCCATAGAAAGCTCCGCCGCAGTATGGGGATCTAGCATAGCCGCCATATAGATATATTTCTTTTCAAGCGTTGCTGCCGCTTTGATAGTAAGAAGCTGTACATTGATATTAGTCCTGTTAATCGCTGCACACTGTTCTGGCAACTCTCCAACAAAACAAGGGTTAACCCCATTTCTGTCAATAAGACAAGGTACTTCTACACAGGCATTTTGTGGAAGGTTAGTGATAAGGCCTGTATTTAAAACATTGCCATGTACCCTAAAAGGACTATCGGTCTCCATAGCTTTTATAATATAAGAAGCAAATTCATAAGTTTTTTCATGTGTTAGTTTAGGATCATTCATAAGCTCTTCTTGCGCTTTAGCCCATTGTTCTATTTGCTCTACACAACGTCTTGGATACTCATCCAGTGGAATATTGAACTTTTCTATAAGACCTGGATAGTTAGATTTAATATACCATGGGGTATATTCACTAAGATGCTCTGAGGATTCAGTGATATAGTAGCCAAACTTATGCATCATATCCAGTCTTACAAGATCGGTTTTTTTGAACTCATTCATATCACTTGATAAAGCCCGTTTCTTAATTTCTGGATATAAATCATTTCCTTCAAGATCCGTTATCTTAAGAAGCCACGCTTGATGATTAATCCCTGCAATTTCCCATTTGCACCGATCTATGTACTCTGTCATATCTACATCTTTTAAAAGTCTAGCTGCACAATCTTGTACGCTATGACAAAGACCTATCGTCTTAATAGAAGTATGACTTTGCATATACCCTGTAAGCATTGCCATAGGATTCGTATAGTTTAAAAGTAGTGCATCCGGGCATACTTCTTCCATATCATCCGCAAAAGCTTTCATAACTGGTATCGTACGCAGTGCTCTAAAGATCCCCCCTATACCTAATGTATCTGCTATTGTTTGTCTTAGACCATATTTTTTAGGTATTTCAAAATCCGTAATCGTGCAAGGATCATAGCCGCCTACTTGCACAGCATTGACTACATACTTCGCATCTTTTAATGCTTCTTTTCTATTCAAACTACAAGATAATTTAACATCATCTCGGCCCGAGGTTTTAATAATATAACTTATAAGCACCCTAGATTCTTCTAATCTTTTCTCATCAATATCATGCAGAACAATATCGAGGTCTTTAATCTCTTCCGTATAGATACAGTCTCCTAAAACATTTTTAGCAAAAATAGTACTGCCAGCTCCTAAAAAACAAATTTTTGGCATATGCTCTCTCCTTTAATTTGATGTTGTTTGATCCTTAATATTATCTTAGGTGATTTGCCCTAAAAGTTAAATAGATAGATGTAGCTTCTATATGTCCAAATGTGATATAATGCTGTTACATCTTTTGATAAGGGGAATACTATGTCTTTACATTTAGAAGTTAATCGACTAAACTTAACTGATCTTATGATGTACCAATGTGGTTATGAAGCTTGTGCGCCCTCCCATGCTTTTGGCCCTGCCGTAAGAGACCATTTTCTGATTCATTATGTTTTAAGCGGCAAAGGCACCTTTCATGCGAATAACACAATCTATACTTTAGAAAAAGGCCAAGGTTTTTTAATCTGCCCCGATGCCATTACCTTTTACGAAGCCGATGCATCTGATCCTTGGACATACGCTTGGGTTGGTTTTCACGGGCTAAAAGCTGCAGGATATTTAGAAGCTGCAGGACTTACACAAAAAACACCTATTTTATCGCTTGCAAGCGAAGGTTATATCACTCATTGTTTTAAAGAAATGCTGGAAACCCAAAAATTAAAAGTAGGAAGAGAACTAAGACTGCTTGGCATCCTGTATACGTTGCTCTCAGAACTAATCGAAATCAGTCCTCAAACTTTGGCACAGCCAAGTCGCCGAGACCGTAAAGAATATTATTTACAAACAGCTATACAGTATATTGAAAGGAATTACTCTAGAAAGATAACTATTACAGAACTGTCACGCCACATCGGACTCGACAGAAGCTATTTGTGCCATTTATTTAAAGAGCTTCTCTCTAAATCCCCTCAGCAGTTTTTAATTGATTACAGAATGAACAAAGCTGTTGAACTGATGCATAACCCTCTTTTATCTCTAGGAGATATCGCCCGCTCTGTAGGTTATAGTGATGTACTATGTTTCTCTAAAGCTTTCACCAAGACCCACGGCATAGCCCCTAGTCATTATCGCAAAAATACTATTTAGTCATTCTAAAAACCCGTTTTAGCATTAAGCCAAAACGGGTTTTTATTGTATTACTTTAGTAACCTAAAATACTTGGAAGCCATGTGGTGAGTGCCGAAAAAAGACTAATAGCAATTAATATTTATATCTCCTTTAATAATTCATCTAATTTGATAAGCTCTTTTTTAAATGCAGTTAATTCGTCTAATGTTAAGTTAAGAGATGGTTTTCTCATATGTCCTGCAGCTATTCCTCTATGTTCTAAGGCAGACTTAAAATACGCCATATTCGTACCGCCTCTTAATACCTTACAAAAAGTAGCAGCTATATTCTGTAGCCGTCTAGCTTCTGGAATATTATTTTCATTAAAAGCCTTATAAACAGCTACAAAAGGTTCTGGATATACACAGGATATTCCAGATATAGTGCCATCACAACCAAGTGTTAAAAGCGGTGCAAAAAGTCTGTCACAGCCATGCATCACTGAAACATCCCCCCCGTTGACCAAGCTGTATTCTTGTGTTTTTACAAAATCTCCAAAGCTATATTTAATCCCTACTACATTTTTACATCTAGTCATCATTTTCTGTAATAGTTCTACTGAAATATCATTAGCTGCACACTGTGGAATCGAATAGAGATATACCGGAAAATCTTCCGAAACGCTATTTGCAACTTGCACAAAATAATTTTCAAGTTCTCTTTCATTGGTATAGAAAAAGACGGGTGTAACTATCCCAATACCATCTGCCCCTATAGCTTGGGCATGCTTTGCAAGCTCTATCGTTGTGTCTGTACTCATAGATCCTACATGTATGTACACTGTAGCTCTTCCTTTTGTTGTTGCAATGATTGTTTCTGCTACTATTTTTCTTTCCTCAATACTTAACTTGAGCATTTCACCTGTAGTTCCTAAGGGATACAGACAATCTACCCCCTTTTCAATTAAAAAGTTTGTCAGCTGTTTTACACCTTCTAGATTAACACGACCCATCTCATCCATAGGAGTAACCATAGCAGTTGTCACGCCATGTAATTTTTTCATTATTATTCCTCCAAACCACGCTTTAGTATCGTTGATTTTATTTTAAAGACTATTTTTTTTACCTTCTGTTTATGCAAAGTCTCACAACAAGGCATGTGCGCATCATGGGTAAGAAGCAAAGCAAACATATCTCTTTCTAATATGAGCGCTGCCTTATGGGGCCCCTTATGATAAAACAGAATATCCTTTTCTGGCGTATGATCTTCGCTGACTGCCAGCGTATCAGTAAGTGCCCAATACATCATCTCTGCGCCTTGTACGATATACTGTAGATCAACATACTCCTGATGTGATTCCCACCTTCCCTCGTCACTTGGTATCGTCATATAACTTTGTACAAGTGCAAAAAGATTATCTCCTAAAATGTCATACCTGCCATCTCTTAACTTCGCTTTCTGAAAATACGCAATAAACTCTATAATCTTCTCTCCCCAAAGTCCCAATTCATTATATTTTTTTAGATTGCTAATATGGTCAACGATCATTCAAATCCCCCCTGTTGTGGTGTTATACCGGTTGTTTATGTTTAGATAAAGCCTTCTTTTTCTATTATATTATTAGAAAAAGAAGGCTTATTTCAAAGAGTTATTGAATCCTTATTTAATTCCAAATGTACGTGGCATCCACATTACAATATCTGGTACATATGTAATAATAAATAACAGTATAATCATAATGATTACCATTGGAAGTATTTCTCTTATAACCTTCTTAATAGGTGTCTTACTCATACCCGATACAATAAATAACAGCATCCCAAATGGTGGTGTTGAAAGTCCTATCATCATATTAAGACAAATGACTACTCCAAAGTGTACAAGGTCTATGCCAAATGCTTTGACAAGCGGAATAATCATAGGAACAAATACAAGCTGTATCGTACTTACATCCATTACGGTTCCGAGTAGCAGAAATACAATATTAACAACAAATAAGAAGATTAGGGGATTATTCGTAACACCCATTACTGCATCTGTCACAAGATTAGGTATCTGCTCAAGTGCAATGATATAAGAAAACAACATTGCAGTACCTACTAATAATCCGAGGACCGCTGTCATTCTTGCACTTTCTCTTAAGATCTTCCAAAGCTCACCCGCACCCATATTTCTATAAACTAAGACTGAAACGATAATAGCATATAAAGCTGCAACTGCTCCCGCTTCTGTAGGCGTAACAGCTCCGCCATAAATACCGCCAAGCAAAATAACTGGTGTCATAAGTGCTGGTATGGCTTGAATAGAAAACTTTAAAAACTCTCTTCTTGTATATTTTTCACCTCTTGGATAGTCTCTTTTATGTGAGATAACAGCCACATAAATCATAAGTATTCCCGCAAGAAGCACGCCTGGTACCATCCCCCCCATAAACAAGTTGCCAATAGATGCACCAGATAGCATCGCATAAACGATCATTGGAATACTTGGTGGAAAAATAGGTCCCACTGTAGCTGACGCCGCTGTAATTGCACAGCTAAAGCCATCATCATAACCTTCTTTTTTCATCTGTTCTATTTCCATAAGTCCAAGCCCTGATGCATCTGCAATAGCAGAACCTGTCATGCCTGAAAATATAAGGGATGCAAAAACATTAACCTGTGCTGTCCCACCTTTAAATTTACCTAACAGACCATTACAAAATTTAAAGATTTTATCTGTTACAAGTCCTTGGTTCATAACATTTGCTGTAAAGATAAATAGCGGCGCTGCAAGCATAATATAATTTGAAAACATATTACCAGTTATAACCGTGAATACTTGCCCCATGTCATTGCCACTCACTATAAAGTATATAATTGATGCGGCCAGCATTGAGAAGGATACAGGCATTCGGATAATAAAGCACAAAGCCATTACTGCAAAAAGTATAATAACACTTAGTGGCATATTATTTCACCTCTTCCTTCTTTTGTAGCATAAATTCTTTAATGACGTTGTAGGCACATCTTAGAATGATCTCAATGAACATCAAGAGAAAAGGTGCAAATACCCATTTATAAGGAAGCTGCAATACACCTGTTATTCCTCTTTTACTCAACATAGAGTTTAAACAAGGCATAAATGCAATAGTCACTAAAATAGCAACAGCTAAGTTATAAATAACTCTGAATATCTTTTGAACTTTCTCACTTGCCGAGTCATACACAAGTCCAAATACAACATGTTCATCGAGTCTAATCGCTTGACCGACCCCAAAAAACATGGTCCACATATACGCTAAAATACTTATTTCATAGGTCCAAGGAACCGGTTGTCTAAGCACATACCTTGAAATTATCCCTATCATAAAAGTAATAAATATAATAAGAAATGTTATTGTAGGAACAGTTATTCCAAGAAAGTCGATCACTTTTTTTCCAATTTTTTTTACATTATCCAAGCGCTGTCCCCCTTATCAAAATAAACTATCAAATAATTATTTTGCAGCTGCTTGTATCTCTTCAAAAAGATCCATATTCCATTTGGCTGTTTGCTCTGAATCCTCAAGATATGCTGCTTGTACTTTTTCTCTAAACTCATCAAGATTTGGACGAGTAACCGTTAAGCCTTGTTCTTCCAAGAATTTAAGAAGATTTGCTTCTTTTTCAAGGTTAGTTGTATCACAGAAGTCTCTTGTGAACTCGATCGCCTCTCTCATAGCTTGTTGTTGTTTTTCACTCATCTTCTCCCAAGTTACTTTATTAATAGTAGGATAAATCGAGTCAATAACGTGATTTGTTACTGCAATGTATTTTGTAACCTCATAGAATTTAGCACTTTGCACTGTTGGAAGCGGATTATCTTGTGCATCAATCGCCCCTGTAGAAAGACCTGTATAAACTTCATTAAATGACATTGGTGTAGGATTTGCGCCTAATGCTTTACCTAAGAATAACCATGCTGGTGAGTTAGGCATTCTAAGCAATAAGCCTTTCATATCATCATAACTATTGATTGCTTTTTTAGTCGTATTGACTTGACGAGATCCAAGGTAGAAGCTCGCTAGCGGCACAATGCCAAGTTCTTCTTCAATATCCTTTCTGATGATATTTTTACCGATATCTCCATTTAATGTTGATGTCATATGTTCATAATCTTTAAAGAAATAACCAGATGTAAACATGTTAAAGTAATCTATCTTTGTCGCTATAGTTGGATTTGATATATATGCCATATCAACATCTCCGTTTAAGAGTGCATCAAACTCATTTTCTGATGAGAAAAGTGACCCTGAATGATAAACCTTAACCTTAATCGATCCCTCTGATAATTCTTCTACTTTTTTTGCAAATACATCCATAGATTCTGTGTGCGTATCCCCCGGAACAGAAACACTTGTAAATTTAAGTTCAATTGGTGTTTCACCTGCTGGCACTTGTGCTTCTTGGCTTTTTGTTTCAGCTTGAGCTGCTGGTGACGGCTGTGACGCCTCTTTTGGGTTATTTGCCCCACATCCCCCTACTGTAAACATTGTTGCTACGACCATTGAAATTGCTACCATCTTCTTAAACATAATACTCCTCCTTTTAATATAGTCTACTACAAATCAGTTTTTATAGTAGATATTATTTTTAGATATCCAGCCATTCTTTAACGAGATGATACATAACCTGCATCTGTTTAACCTCTATCTGCCTACTCTGGGTAAGTTCATTTTTGTCTTTTACGCGGCTATGATAATTAATACCTAATCCTTCAAGCTGCATATGATACTTTGCATTAACCGGATAGCACTGACATTCTATCACCGAAGCTGCGCCTAAAAACGCTTGTAATTTCTCAGCCTTTCCAGGATATTTAGCATAATTCTCACACAGCCATACATAAAGTTCTGCATGGAAGTTTGTCATAATCCCACTATACCCAGCGCATCCCATTTTTAAACTTTCGAGTAGTGTTGCTGCATTCGCATTGTAGATCTTTAAGTTTGTTCCTGCTGTAGCATTTACTTTAGCCTGCAGTCCCTCTAGATTACAGCACGTATCCTTAAGAAATAGAAATCTGTCTGTGTCAGCACACCACTTTAGAGTTTCTGGTGTGATAAGTCTTTTATACGGATAAGGACATTCATAAATACCAAAATTAATATTATGTATACTATTAACGATCTTATCAATATTTTTCTTAACTACTTCTTCACCTTCATCTGGTGCGGCAAACTTATTGGAAATAAATACATAGGCATCTATCCCTAAGTCTATAACCTCTTTTGCCTCTTCAATTTGTTCGCAAGCTGTATCCGCTACATGTCCTGATGCTATAACCCCCATATGTTTAGGAGTATTTTCTACTATAAACTTTGCAAGCTCTAATCTTTCCTCTTTTGAAAGAAAAAACATTTCACTAGATTGGCATACTGCAAATATACCTGCCACGCCTTGCTTATCGTACCAATCAATAATTTTTAGTACACCTTCATAGTCAACTTTATTATCTTCTGTATAAGGCGTTACCATAGTAGGCCATACACCATTTGCTATAGTGCTTTTCATGTCTCGCTCCTCTCTTAGTATCAATTTATAATGAAGTCTATTTGTATTTGATGATGTTTATAGTATAATATTTTTAATTCTTAGGTGCATTCAATATAATATTTAGTACTTTTTTATACATTTACTTATAACACACACATATTTTTGTTTATCTAATATAAGAATGATATGAGTAATGTTTTTTTAACAACATTAGATATGTTCTTCTTTATATTGTATATTTATTAAAAAGGTATACGCATGAAATATGATTTAGAAAGGATATTATTATGATAAAACTTGATTCTAAAATAACTCAAGAACTCTATAGCATCAACCAAGAGCACAGAGTATTATTAGCAGATGGTGCTTCCGTGCCCAAGCTCGGGCAGGGAACATGGTATATGGGAGAAAACCCAGGTAAACAGAAAGATGAAATAGAAGCCTTGAGGCTTGGTATAGATCTTGGCATGACTCTGATTGATACCGCAGAAATGTATGCTGACGGTGGTGCCGAGTGCGTGGCAGGTGAAGCTATTAAAAATATGAGGGATAAGGTCTTTCTTGTATCAAAAGTCTATCCGCATAATGCAGGTCTTAGAAACATTGCAAAGAACTGCGAGAATAGTTTAAAACGCCTGCAGACAGATCATCTGGATCTTTATTTGTTGCACTGGCGCGGTAGTATACCATTGGAAGAAACGATTGAAGGTATGGAAAACCTTATAAAGACTGGCAAAATCCTGAGATGGGGTGTATCTAATTTTGATACCCGTGATATGAAAGAATTAGTTAGTCTGCCAAAGGGTAGCCACTGTGCCGTCAATCAAGTACTGTATCACCTAGGTTCAAGAGGCATAGAATATGATTTAATAAACTGGCAGAAACAAAATAGTATACCCATTATGGCTTATTGCCCTATTGCTCAAGCTGGAACCCTTCGTAGAGGACTCATCCAACATCCAGATTTAAAAAAGGTAGCAGATAAACATCATGCCACCCCTATACAAATCTTGTTGGCATGGTGTATGCGCCACGACAACATGATTGCCATCCCCAAGGCTTCTAATACTGCTCATGTGTTAGAAAATGCACGCGTTAATACATTTACTCTTGATCAGGAAGATTTACAGAAGCTTGATCAAATCTTTCCTGCGCCTTCAAAAAAAGTCCCTTTAGATATTGTCTAAAGTTTGTTAGAATAGAATCTATAATCATTATTATAAAAGAGGTGATAGTCGATGTATGAGATCATAGATGATTTTTGCTGGGAAAAGCATAAGAAGGTTATAACCTTTGATTACCATAAAATACCCGGCCTTAAAAACTTTGCTTACTGGAATCTTAGTAGAGCTATTATTCCCACTCCCATGCACTATCACTCTAACATTATAGAAATGCACTGTTTGGTTAAAGGCAAACGTCTTTGCCATGTAGAAGATAAAAGCTACAACATCACCGGAAATGAAGTCTTTATAACCTTTCCTACAGAAATGCATAGTACAGGCCCGCTCCCTCAAAACCCTGCTGAATTTTATGCTTTTCAAATCGATCTTAAAAGTAAAGATAATTTACTTGGCCTAAATAAAGAACTCAGTAATACGCTTTTTGATGCTTTATGCAGCCTTAAAAACAGGCACCTTAAGTTAGATGCCTATCATATAGGTCTCTTAAAAAAAGCCTTTGATTTATTTGCTAAAGGTGATATATTTTCGATGCATTCCGGCCTGCAATATTTATGTTGTTTTATCTTTAATGTCCCAAATCTAGAGACAATTAACCAAGATGGTATGTCTGCCCGAGACTTTCATATCCAGAAGTCTATCGATTATATAGAAGAAAATTTCTACTCAAATATTCAATTAAAGGACCTCGCTGCCATTGCTGCCTTATCCTTATCTAGATTTAAAACCAAATTCAAAGAAGAGGTTGGTATTACCCCTAATGAGTATATTACCTTAAGAAAAATCGAATATGCCAAGCACGAACTCGAGATGGGTACTATGTCTATTACAGACATCGCTTTTGAGGCCGGTTTTTCATCCAGTAACTACTTTTGTTCAGTCTTTAAAAAACTTGCCAACTGCAGCCCGTCCGAATACCGCGAACGCTTTTGTATTTCTGATCCAAAAAAAGATTGACATCTGCAAAATAAGCCTTAGTTAAGAGTCTTTTCATTTCTTAACCAAGGCTTATTTTATAGCTATTGATACGCTTAATGCTTATTTAAATCTTTTTACGCCTAGCAAGAAGATTTTAGGGCTCGGAAGTTGCCTCTGGAGTATTTCGTAAAAAATCTTAGCAATTTATTTAAATGGTACTTAGCTGCACTGTTTGAGCGCAGCGAGTTTGCAGCGTTCATTTAAAGAAAGTGCTTAGATTTTTAGAAATATGCAAGCGAGCAACTGGAGAACCCTAAAATCTTCTCGTAGACGCCCAAGAACTTTATAATATCATAACAAATGTCCCAATAGTTATAAAAATCCCCCCTATTATTGTTTTAGCCGTCATCGCCTCTTTTAATATAACAAATGCGAGCACCATGGTAATCACCACACTAAATTTATCAATAGGTACTACCTTCGCAGCTTCTCCAATCTGAAGTGCTTTGTAATAAAACAACCATGAAAATCCTGTAGCAAGTCCTGAGAAGGTTAAAAACACCCAGCTTTTTTGATTGATATTTGATATTTCATGCCAGGTGCCTGTCATAAACACAATTCCCCAAGCCATAACAAGTACCACAATCGTTCTAATAGCAGTTGCCAAATTAGAGCTGATTCCTTCAATCCCTATCTTCGCTAAAATCGAAGTGAGTGCTGCAAATACCGCTGATAATAAAGCATATAATATCCACATATTGTTTCCCCCTCATATAAAGTGGTATCAAATATAATACGTCTCTTATACCATATGCAGATCTCTATACTTTTTAGGTGTGATATGCTCAAACTTTTTAAATACTCTTGTAAAATGACTTTGATCATGGAATTGAAGCCAAGCCGCAATATCTAACAAAGTATAATTAGACGATACCAGCAATTTTTTAGCTTCTTCAATACGCTCTTTTTGAATATATTCACTTACAGTAATCCCTACCTCTTTCTTAAACAACTCCGAAAGGTAACTCGGATGCAGGTTCGCCTGCTTTCCTAAATTTACAAGTGTGATTTCTTCATATAAGTATTTAAAGATGTACCTTATACATACATTAACGGCTTTTGAATATATATGTTCTTTTACCTTTTTGACCCTGTCTGCAAAATCACAGAGCATCTTAACTTCTAAATCTGATAAATCTTTTATCTCATTGATTTCTTCTATTTCCTGAATATATAGGTCGCTGAGGGTATAAGCCGTCTCTGAGTCAAGCCCGCCTTCCATAGCCGCCCGCGTTGCCAGTGTCACACTGCAGATCGCAAGATTTTTTTGCCCTCTGAGTGGGTTATTTTTTGAAAGAATACCAACTTCCCCATCCTGAGGTTTAGGATGATACTTTAAAATCGCTTCTTTATTGCCTGACTTAATGTAGTTAAAAATATGTTTTTCCCCAGACTGTGAATGATGAAATACAATACTCTGCCTATTTCTTGATAAAGAGGCTTCACAATCATTTCTTATCTTTACCGGCACCTGCTTAAGCGAGCTGTTCTTTTCCATAACTTCCGATACACTCATTTGTTCTTTATAAACATAGTAGTAAACTAAAAGACTCGTGCTTATAAGTTTTTTATAGTCAAAAATGGCAACCGTATTATAATAGTCAATAAACTGTCTTTTAGCACTAAGTGGGAGATCATTCGCTTTGATTAAAGTATCTATTTCATTTGCCGTAACATAAGCATAAAGCGAAGGCCCTATAATAAACGTTCCTTTAAAACCACCTTCTTGAATCAGTCTTATGGCACAATAGTTTTCATAGTACTTGGTAGATTTAATAATAGGCCACTCATAAACTTCCTTATGACTAAAGAGTTCCTTAAATAATTGTTTTAAACTGGGCTGCAAAGGATTGCTCAAATGCCCATATGCAAAAGCATAACAAACTTCATATTTTTCATCTAGAAAATAAACAGGGATTTTAAGCACCTCTACTAATAATCTACAAAGATATTCAATATCCTCTTCTGTCATTTTATGCTCAGTCTTTACAGTCACTCCAACACTTCCTTATATGAAATTTATGATAAAACTCTGATATTTATACAATAATTATACCATACTACATGCTAAAATGAGTTAACAAATGACCTATAGGAGGTATAAAAAATGGTTAGAGATATCAAAAAAATTATCCAAGAGATGACACTCGAGGAAAAAGCAAGCCTTTGCAGCGGTTTAGACTTTTGGCATACCAAAGCCGTAGAACGTCTTGGCATCCCCAAAATAATGGTAACAGATGGACCTCATGGCCTTAGAAAACAAGCAGAAGCTGCCGATCATCTTGGATTTAACGAGAGTGTAAAAGCAACTTGTTTCCCCTCTGGCGTAACACTGGCAAGCTCTTGGGATAGGGACTTACTCCATAAAGTAGGCACCGCACTGGGCGAAGAATGTCAAGCCGAAAATGTAGCTGTTCTTCTTGGTCCTGCTGCTAATATTAAGCGCTCACCTTTATGCGGCAGAAACTTTGAATATTTTTCTGAAGATCCGTACTTATCTTCAGAGATGGCATCTTCTCATATCAAAGGGGTTCAAAGTCAAGGTGTAGGCACTTCTTTAAAACATTTCGCTGTCAATAATCAAGAACATAGAAGATTATCTGTAGATGCTGTCTTAGACGAAAGAACCCTGAGAGAGATCTACCTCGCAAGCTTTGAAGGTGCTGTCAAAGTGGCCCAGCCTTGGACAGTTATGTGTGCTTACAATAAAGTAAATGGAGATTATTGTTCTCAAAATGAATATCTGCTCCGTACGATACTCAAAGATGAATGGGGTCACGAAGGCTTTGTCATGTCTGACTGGGGCGCTGTGGATGAAAGAGCCCAAGGACTTAGCGCAGGACTAGAACTCGAGATGCCTTCTAGTAATGGCGTTAATGATCTTAAGATTGTAAAAGCAGTTCAGGAGGGTACCTTACCAGAATCTATTCTTGACGAATCTGTCGAACGACTTTTAAAAATAATTTTTAAGGCCGTAGACTCAAAAAAAGAAAATGCCTCTTATGATAAATGCACCCATCATGAACTCGCCCGTCAAGTCGCACGGGAATGTATGGTACTGCTAAAAAATGAAGATAATATTCTGCCGCTAAAAAAAGAAAGTCAATTGGCTATTATAGGTGCTTTTGCCAAGAAACCAAGATTTCAAGGCGGTGGAAGTTCTCATATCAATCCAACACAAGTAGATAGTGCCTTCCTTAAGCTTGTAGAAGCTGCAGGTCATACAGCTTCACTTTCTTACGCCGAAGGTTTTAGTCTAACGAGTGATGCTATTGATGCAGGGTTGTTTGAAGAAGCACTAAAAATCGCAGCCCTTGCTGATACGGCAGTTATTTTCGCTGGTCTTCCAGATCATTATGAATCCGAAGGCTATGATAGAACACATCTCAGAATCCCTGAAAACCAGGTACGTCTTATCGAAGAAGTTGCCAAGGTACAAAAAAATATTGTGGTGGTCTTAAGTAATGGCTCACCGATTGAAATGCCTTGGATAGACAGCGTTAAAGGTGTGCTTGAAGCCTACATAGCTGGTCAGGCATCTGGAGCTGCTATAGCAGATTTACTCTTTGGTGATGCAAATCCTTGCGGTAAACTCGCAGAAACCTTCCCTAAAAAGCTTAGCGATACGCCTTGCTTTTTAAACTTCCCAGGTGAAGGTGATACGGTAGCCTACAAAGAAGGTCTATTTGTAGGCTATCGCTATTACGATACTAAAGAATTAGCACCTCTATTCCCATTTGGCCATGGTTTAAGCTATACAACTTTTGAGTATAGTGATATCAAACTTGACAAAGAGACTATGCAAGACCATGATACACTCACTGTAAATGTCTCCCTCGCAAATACAGGTACTGCTTCTGGCAAAGAGGTGGTTCAACTTTATGTCCGTGATATAGCGAGTAGCGTCATAAGACCCATTAAAGAATTAAGGGCCTTTGAGAAAGTATCTTTAGAACCTGGCGAAACCAAAACTGTAAGCTTTGTACTGTCTAAGAGAGCTTTTGCCTACTACAATACCGCTATAAAAGATTGGCATATAGAAAGCGGTGATTTTGAAATATTAGCAGGCAGTTCTTCTCAAGATATTAGGCTTAAAGCTACCGTATACGTTGAGTCTACAACGCCGCTCAAGAAACTTTATACCAGAAACTCAACACTCGGTGATCTGATGCTTCATCCGAAAGGCAAAAAAACAGCCGAGGAGCTGCTTAACCTTATGCTGGGGGATAAACATAATTCTTCCGAATCCTTAGGTACAGATATGGCTGTTATGATGAGCGATTTTGTACTACGCGGCATGATTAACTTTAGCGGTGGTGCTTTTAGTGAAAGTATGATGAATGATCTCTTAGCCGAACTCAATGCGGATGATTGTAACTAGATAATAAGAAGGACAAAAAAGCCTTATCCTCTCACCCATAGATTCGTCAGTAAATTAAAAAGTGGCAGCGTAATAATGGACAAAAGTGTGGAAAGCGCCACAATCTTAGCACCATACTCTCCCTCCATGCCAAACTTTGCAGGAAGCAGTGCAATGGATGCTGCTGCAGGTGCCGAACAAGCTAAAATACTCGCCATAATGACATCTGCAGCTCCTGTCATCCAGTACTCCACCCCTAAAATTTTAATGATAATCAGCATTATTAGCGGTAATATAAAAAGCCTAATGCCGCTCACATAAGCGATATTATAATTTTTAAAAACAGACTTAAAATTTATCTCTGCTAAAAAAATTCCCGTGATAATCATAGCAAGCGGTGTATTAAGCTGCGATAAACTTGTAACACCTTGGTCAATAAGATCAGGAATATGCAGCTGCGTACAATAGATTATAAAGCCTATTATAAAACCTATAACCCCAGGATTCCATATTGCTGATTTAAGATTGATACTGCGCCTGTCGGTAATTACCATGATCCCATGGGTCCACAGCGCCATATTAAAAACACTGATAAAGGCAACGGCATAAAATATGCCTATATCTCCTACCGCCACAACAATTAAAGGAATGGCCATAAACCCACAGTTTGTATAAACAACTCCCATGCGCTCAATCTTATATCGTATGCCTTCTCGTTTTTTAATCAGAAAATTTGAAACGATAATGGCTATGCCATGAAATATAAAAGCAAGCAAAAAAGCTAAAGCAAGCCCTAGTAAATGTGCTTTTTCAAAAGGTCTTATATAGGATTTTATAATTAAACAAGGTGTTATAACCATAAGTACAAAGCTTGAAAGATTTTTGCCTATCTCCTGTGTTACAATCTGCTTCTTAACGCACACTATGCCTATTGCTATATAGATGTATATTAATAATACCTGGTTACCTACGAGTAGTGCTTCTTGCATATTAACCAACTCCTTTGTTTGAAACGCCTCCATTTATATTATTCAAACCAGTGAGCTTTAGAATAAAAAACATAGAAAGAGACTAGTAATAATCAATCATCAGATTATCACTAGCCTCTTTCTACGTTTTATGGTATAAGGATTACTTTTAAAGCACCGTCCCCTTTTCCTGCTAGTTCAAAAGCTTCCTGCCACTTTTCAAGTGGCAGTTTATGGGTTACAACACCTTCTGTAGGTAATTTCCCATTTACAATCCATTCGATGACCGGCTCATAACAATATGGGCTTAGGTGCGCCCCTAAAAGGTCCAGTTCTTTTCTATCTCCAATTATACTCCAGTCTACTGTAGCAGGCTGACTAAACACACTAAACTCTACAAATGTTCCAAGCTTGCGAATCATACTAAGCCCCTGTGTTACACTTGATGGATGCCCTGTTGCTTCTATGTATACGTCACACCCATAGCCATCTGTTAATTCCATGACTTTTTGAACTGCATCTTCTTTGCCTGGATTTATCACAATATCTGCTCCAAATTTTTGAGCTATTTCAAGCCTTTCATCTTTCATATCAAGTACAATGAGAAGTTTAGGTTGCTTGAGTGCTGCAACTCCCACCATACCAAGACCTAATGTGCCAGCACCAGACAGTACAACTATATCTTCATTTGAGATATTCCCTCTGTCAACTGCGTGTTTAGAACATGCAAAAGGCTCAATAAGGACAGCTTTTTCTATAGGTACATCTTTAGGCACTTTATAGACTAGCGAACCTTTTGGCAGCTTCATGTATTCTGCCATCCCACCATTTACATTGTTCTGGAATCCAAATATATCATGTTTTTGGCACATCCAATATCTGCCTGTCTTACAGAACTTACATTCCCAACAAGGTGCAATTTGATCAGATACCACACGGTCACCGATTTCAAAACCTTTAACATTAGGCCCAATTTCTGTTATAAATCCAATAAATTCATGCCCTGGAATAACCGGTGCTTTAATCCATCCTGGCTGACCATCTCCCCCCCAAAATGATTTTGCTCCATGTTCTGCCTTAACATCTCCAGCACACACACCACAAGCTTCAACTTTAATAACAATTTCCCCATCTTCAGCTGTTGGTATAGGTATATTCGTTTCAAAACGATAATCTCCAGGTGCATAGGCTACAAGCCCTCTCATTGTTTTTGCTGCATTTTCCATATTAACTCCCCCTGTAAATGTTTATTAAATACTTAAAGTCATTTTTGTTTCAGCAGTTGTTTACTTAACAAGCTGAATAATTGAACCAGCTACACTTTGAATAATTAAACAACACGATGTTGCTCCGGCGTCTAATACCCCTCGTGAACGTTCGCCTAATCTGCTGGCTCTGCCAACCTTTGCTACTAGATCTATTGTGGAGTCTTTTCCTTTTTCTGCGGCTTTACACATTTTTTCTAATGCAGCCGTAAAATCTGAATCTGCATCTAACTCCTGCTTGTAGGCCTCTAACGCCGGTACTAATGTATCCATCAGTGTTTTATCACCAACCTTAGCATTTCCAAGCTGTTGTATGCCCCTAACAGCACTATTTAGCATTTTATAAAATACTTGTTTATCTATATCTTCTTCACCTTTTGCTGCTTTAGACATTTCTATAAACAAGGTTCCATAAAGAGGTCCCATCGAACCACCGATTTCCATCATAAGCACCATAGCAAGCGTTTTTAATGCTTCAGATAAGTCCATGGCTTTATCAGCAATTCTTTCTTCACAGATGCTAAAACCTTTATTCATATTAATACCATGATCTCCATCCCCAATTTCACCATCAATTTTGCTAAGGTAATCTTTATTGTCTTGGATCACCTTAATTAAATTCTCAACTAAGATCTTGCCATCCTTATTTTTAAAACTACCCATTTCAACACCTCTTTTAACATTTAAATTGTTTAAGTCCCATTGTTTCAACTTCTATATCAACGAGTTCTCTAAGTTCATCATCAAGCTTCATAAGCGTTAATGTTACACCCATCATCTCCAATGATGTAAAGTAGTTACCCACATAAGCTCTATGTATATTAATACCTTTTTCTGTTAAGATCTCTTCTACTTTGTTATAAACAATATATTGCTCCATAACCGGTGTAGCACCAAGACCCGAGAGCAGCACAACAACATCATCCCCTAAACCAAAAGGCGTATCTGGCAATATAATATCTGTCATCATTTTGGCGATTTCATCAGCAGTGCCAAGGTCAGTTACCCTAATACCTGGTTCCCCATGATGTCCGATACCTACCTCCATAGTGCCTTCTTTAATTTCAAAATTGGGTTTACCAACCGAAGGAATTGTACACGGCGTTAACCCAATCCCTACACTTTTTGTATGATCAATAGCTTTCTGTGCAGCAGCTATAACCTCATCTAATGTACCGCCTTGCGCTGCTTTTGCGCCACCAATTTTCCACATTAATATTTCACCAGCAACGCCTCTTCTTTTTTCAACCTCTCCCTTAGGCGCCGAAGCTACATCATCATTTGCTACAACTGTTTTAACAGTAATACCTTCCATCTCGGCCATTTGCCGTGCCATCTTAACATTCATATTATCTCCGGCATAGTTGCCATAAAGGCATGCTACACCTGCGCCAGCATCCGCTTCTTTAAATGCATCCAAGAAAGCTTTAGCTGAAGGAGACGAAAAGATCTCTCCTACCGCCACAGCATCAAGCATATTCTTTCCTATATACCCTATAAATGCTGGGTCGTGACCCGACCCTCCGCCTGTAACGATGCCAACTTTACCTTTTACAGGTGCTTTTTTATATTTAAGAACCCTGGAATTCTCCGTGGCTTCTACGATGTCATTATGTGCTTTTACAAATCCTTTTAATTGATCTTCAACAACATAGTCAGGTTTATTGATTATTCTTTGCATCTTAACATCCTCCATTTATAAATTTTTGTTCATATTCCATTATTTTGCTAACCTTAGCTGTTGAATTGCCTCCAACAAAAGCGCAGTCTAGCCACACCTTAACAAGTTCTTTTGCAAGCTCCACACCTATTACCCTTGCACCCATAGTCATAATTTGACAGTCGTTGCTGCGCCTAGACCTCTGAGTTGAAAAAAGATCATGACATACCGCAGCTCTTATACCCGGAACCTTATTGGCACTTATGGCCATACCAATACCTGTTCCGCATAGTAGTATGCCTCTTTCGTGCATCCCGGCCGCTATAGCGCTCGCTACGGCCACTGCCGTATCAGGATATAAAGAAGGTTCTGCCGAATAAACCCCATAGTCCTTAACTTCATGTTTCATTTCATTTAATAATACTTTTATTATTTCTTTTAAAGAAATTGCTGCTTCATCGCAGCCAATTGCTATTTTCAATGCACTTCCCCCTTCATGCAAAATTCTATATTACTTGGGCACGATTTTCTCTCCCGTATTAACATCAAATAAATGTGTCTTTTCAGATTTCACCTCAAGTTTAACCTGATCACCTTGTCTATAGCGCTTCTCATCAGTTGTTACAAGGGTTAAGAAATCTGCGCCTACTCTGAAACTTATTTTTCTCTCTTCACCTAGGTTTTCAAAAACAGATATTTTAACCTCTGAACCTTTGCTCGCAGCATCTCCTATCAATAAATCTGTAGGCCTTACACCTAGTCTTACTCGCATACCATCAGAAATAGCAGCCATATATCTTTGTGGCACAGGGATACTAATATCCGCATCCATAAATTTAAAAAATGCACCGCTGCCTTCTTTAATCACTTTAACCGTCATAATATTCATTGGTGGTTCACCAATAAATCCCGCTACAAACTCATTAGCTGGATTATCATAAACCTCAAGAGGTGTTCCAAACTGCTGAAGTTCTCCATCTTTCATAATAGCAATTCTATCTGCTAAAGACATAGCTTCTAATTGATCATGGGTAACGATAATCGTAGTACATTGAATACTATTATGCAGCCTCTTAAGCTCGGTTCTTAGTATCTGCCGCATCTTCCCATCAAGATGAGACATCGGTTCATCAAGTAAAAGAAGCTTTGGTTTCCTGACAATAGCTCTTGCCATATTAACTCTTTGTTTTTGTCCTCCGCTTAGCTTCGATGGCCTCATATGAAGAAGATCATCTACTTTTAAGAGGGGTGCAATACGGTCGATTTCTTGTTTTATTATCTCTTTATCAATTTTTTTTGCACGCAGATTAAAAGCTATATTTTCATAGACCGAAAGCGGCGGGTAAAGTGCATAATCTTCAAAAGCGAGCCCTATCCCCCGATCTTTAGGGAGTACATGATTAACAACTGTCTCTCCAATAATAATCTCTCCGCCAGAAATATCTTCTAACCCGGCAATCATTCTCAATGTAGTTGTTTTGCCACACCCTGAAGGTCCTAATATACCTACAAATTCTCCATCTTCACAGGCTAAACTAAAGTTGTTGACTGCATAGGGACTAAGTGGTTCATTCTTTTTTCTTTTTTTATTCTCATATCTTTTATATACATTATTCAGCACAAGTTTAGCCATCAGTTCACCTCTAACAGTTCTTTTTGGTTATGTCTAATAATATATCTTGAATCATCCGCATTAAAAAACATGGCTTTATCCATCTTTACACGGACAAAAATTTCTTGATCTAATTCAGCCTTTATATCATTAGGAGCTATTACTCTTAGTTGTTCACCATTTACTTCTATCACCAAAATGGTTTTATTACCAATTGGCTCCACACTATATATACTGGCATTTATATAGTCCTCATTTGCTTTCTCAAAACTATACTCAATATCATTGCCTCTTAGTCCAATTCTTACATTTTCATAGCTTCCATTTCTTAATACTTCGGCAACATCAGCTGGTATCTCACAAGTTCTTTTTTGGCCCAACATAGCCGCGTACAACCCGTTACTTCCGTGAACAAGTTCAATATCAAAAATATTAATTTCTGGATCTCCCATTAACCTCGCTACAAACTCATTAGCAGGTGTTAAATAGACTTCATCCCCTGTTCCTACTTGCTCGATAACACCTTCATTTATGATCCCTATTCTGTCTCCTAAACTTAAAGCTTCAAGATAATCATGGGTTACGTAAATAGTTGTCGTATCAAATTCATTCTGCATTTCTTTTAATTCTGCTCTCATAAAATGTCTAAGCTTTGCATCAAGATGGGCAATGGGTTCATCCATCAAAAACACATTAGGTTCTCTTACCAGACACCTGCCCAAAGCCGTGCGTTGTCTCTGTCCGTTACTCACCTGACTTGGCAGTCTATCTAATAAGTGATCTATTTTCATCATTGATGCGACTCTATGTACTTCTTTTTTGATCGTTTCTTCATCTTTTTTATATAAAGGACTCCGCATCGGTGAGGCAATATTATCAAATACAGTGAGGTGAGGGTATAAAGCATAGTTTTCAAATACCATTGAGATATTTCTCTTTGAGGGTTCAACAAGATTAACATTTTCACCGCCAATCCTTACTTCACCAAAGTCCGGAAACTCAACCCCTGCAATTGTTTTTAATATAGTTGTTTTACCAGCTCCCGCAGGTCCAAACAGTACAAAAAACTCTTTATCTTCGACTACTAGATCTATATTATTAAGTGCCGTAACTTTATTAAATCTTTTTGTTATATTAACTAATTCAATTTTCGCCATAATCTCTATCTCCTTATCCTTTTACAGCTCCAAAACTTAAGCCTCGAACCAGATGCTTTTGTATAATAAGCGCTAATACAACTTCCGGTAATGCTGCCACCGCAGCTGCTACTGCCATCTGTCCATAATGAACCGTATCAGAACCTATATACCTAAGTGCTGCAACTGTAACCGTTTCAATTTTAAATCCACCAAGGAGCAGTGGGAATGTAAAACTATTCCATGCAAATATAAATGCAAGAAGTGCTGAAGCAACAAGCCCCGGTTTAATAAGCGGCAATAGTATTTTCCAAAACACCTGAACCCATGAATAACCATCTAGGTTCGCAGCCTGCTCTACTTCAACTGAAATATCTTCAAAATAACCTCTAAGCACCCAAATAAGTAGTGGCAGTGTAATGAGCTGATACACCCAGATCAGTCCAAAATAGGTATCATACAAACCGATCTTCTGATAAATCATAAAAAGAGGTAATATAACAAGTATTTCAGGTGCAAATCTAAAAGATAGTATTGTAAAGGCTAGATCTTCTTTTTTAGCAAAATTGTACCTAGCCAATGCATAAGCCCCGGGAACTCCAACGACAAGAGATAATAAAACTGCTCCGCCGCTTACGATAATATTGTTGATAAAAGCCTTTATATAATCGGCTCCTTGAAATATAACTATCCTATAATTATCAAGTGTAGGGGTAAAAAAGAATGTGGTATTAAACATCTGCGCATCACTTTTAAAGGTGATAAGCACCAACCAAAATAATGGAAAAATCGCAAATATTGCATAAAGTGTCAACACTGTAGTGGATAATATACTTTTTATAATACGCTTAGTCTCTCTATTCATGTCTTCCTCCTTAATTTCCAGCTGCTTGTTTTTGAACATTCAGCCAAGCTTTAACAAGTTTGCTGCTAATAATGTAAATAACCAGCCACAGGAATAACATGTACGGCAGTGCTCTGCCTAGCTTTAAGAATGCAAAACCTGTATTGTATGCAGTAAGTGATAAATTCATTAGCGTATTACCTGGACCGCCTTTTGTAAGTGCAAAAATAATAGCATATTCCTGCATAGACGCCATAAGCCTAAAAATAAGTGCAATATAGATAAATGGCTTTAACATCGGCAGTGTTAACGTCTTAAACGTGAACCAAGCAGAACCGCCGTCAATCTCAGCTGATTCAAAAGGTGATTTAGGCAGCGACTGCAGACCCGCAAGCATGAGTAACATTACAAAAGGAATGTATACCCAGCAATCTATCATCGCCGCTGTTAAAAGCGCCGTCTTTGGAGAAGATGCCCATGGAAGTCCATAGACCCCAAACAGATTAAAAAATTTCTCCAAAATCCCTACCGAATTATTAAGCATTAACTGCCAAATTAAGGTTGCAATAACCGGTGCGATCATAAGCGGAAAGATAAGGACAATTCTCAGTATTTTTGTATACCGGTTTTCTTTCATTAACAGAAGCGCTATCCCAAGCCCTAAGATCATCTCAGTACCTGTTGTGGCCACTGCATACTGTGCTGTTACCCATACCGAATGCCAAAAATCATAATCTTTCAACATATTAATCCAGTTCGTAAGGCCTATAAATTTATAAGTCTGTTTACTAAAAGAAAAATTCGTTAATGAGTAAAATATTGCTGTTGCAAATGGATATAATATGCCAATAGTTAATAAAAGCGCTGGGGCTATGATCAAATAAGGCCTGGCTTTAACGAGAAAGGGTACTTTATTATATTTAACCTGTGCATTGTGATTACTTGTTATATTCAGGGGGTTATTCGTCATGTTCAAGGATAGCTCCTCCTATTCAAAGTTTCCTATTTTTATATTGCTTATTTATGTATATCCTTGATGTTTTAACGTATTTAGATGAGGGTGCAAGCTTTCCACAAACTATTACCACCTGACTTTTTCGAAGGCTAGCATGGGGATTTTAGGGTACGGAAGCTGCCTCTGGAGTCATTCCGCTCCGAAAATCTTAGTGGTTTTTTTAAATGGTACTTAGCTCGCACTGTATTGATCAACCGACTAAAGTCGGTAGCGAGTTTGCGGCTGTTCATAAACTAAAATGAGTTCTTCGCTCATTTTAATTTGAAAAAAGCGCCTAGATTTTTAGAAATGCGTAAGTGAGCAGCTGGAGTACCCTAAAATCCTCATGCGAACCGCCTCAAGAACCAAAATTGTAGTATTCGGAAAATCTGGGTGACTCATCTAAATAACGTTATTTCATTTCAAGCTTTTAATATTCCTACTCTATTTCAACATCATCTACAATTTTATCCATCTTCTCCTTAAGCACATTCATACCTTGCTCAACACTGTATTTTTCAGCAACGATTTCTTGCAACACTGATGCCCACTCTGTCGTTGTTTCAAAGAAATGAGGTTGTGGTGTAAATTGGATAGTTGTGCCGCCAACTGTTTCTTCAAGTGCTTGTGCATAGCCTTCTGATTTAGCAAATACAGTTTTAAAATCAGGATTATTAAATACAGATTGTCTTGCAGGGTCAGCGACACTCGCATTAATGGAAGCCCATAGTGAATATTCTTTACCTGTGAAATACTGCAAGAATAACCACGCAGCTACTTTCTCTTTTGAATATTCATTCATAGCCATCGCCCACGTCCAAAGGTTAGAGTTGATTTCTGTTTTGCCTTGTGGAAGAGGAGGACTTACCCATGCAAGATTACCCGCTTCTTGAGAAGCCCCTTCTGGATTTTGGAAATAACCATTGCAGCTGGCATCAAATAACATTGCAGCCTTACCAGCGCCAAGATCTGCCCCAGCTTGATACCAAGTATAGCTTGACCATGATGGTGCTCCGCCCGCTTTAATAAGATCTACCCACATCTGAGTCATTTTGATAGCTTCAGGAGAATTTACTTTTGAAACTAACTTGCCATCTTCAATAGCAAAATCAACCGCTCCGTAGTTAGAGAAAGTCGTCATATACCCAGCATGAATGGTTCCCCAGTTTCTTGCGCCACGAATAGCAAGCGGATACGTACCTGGACCATCAAATTCTTTTAATTTTTCACATAAAACTAATAATTCTTCCATCGTCTTAGGAGGTTTAAGTCCTCTTTCATCAAATATTCTCTTGTTATAAGCAAGGTTATTAGTTTCAAAGCCAATAGGCAGCGCCCACTGTGGCCCTTCCCCTACCTTGTGCCCTGGAACCAAATCCCATTTTAGGCCATCAACAATTTTAGGGAAGAAATCACCAAAATCATAGCTTGCTTCTGTTAAGTTAGGGTCTTCCAGAAATGGCGTTAAGTCTGCAACATATCCCGCAGGTGCATATTCCCATATCTGATAAGCGCCTGACATAAATAGATCCGGTTTACCCGAACGTGAGTTAAGTGCTGTCGTTACTTTATCAAAATAGTTTTCTTCCGGTGTTAGTGCATATGTAACTTTAATGCCTGTTAACTGTTCAAACTCAGGAATTTTCTGTATGATTGCATCTGCATAAGTATGTTGATTAAACATAACTTCAACAGTCGCACCTTTAGCCATATCCCAGCTAAATCCTTTGGCTGGTGATTCAACCTTTGGCCCTCCTCCAGCAGCTCCCCCCTGACTTGATGCAGGCTCCGACTTACCACAGCCTACTATGCCTACCGTCATTGCTATAATACCCAGCACAGAAATTAGAATTTTAAACTTTTTTGTGTTTCTCATTACCTTCCCCTCCTAAAATATAGATTTGCAAGACAAAACGCTCTTCTCTCTTCGCTATGTAATTTGTATATTTTATACAAATTACTCCTTAATTTTAGCATCTTATATGTGAATTTAAAATGAATAATGTTCCTAATTTTATAAATATTATCTATATTAACAACTATTTTTTTTAAAAATTATTAAAATATTTTTATGCATAACAACATTTTAATGATTTTTAAATAATTTTTGCTATTATTCTAAAAAGAGTATAGTTCATCGCATTAAATGTAAAAATTATACAAATACTCTAAAGACATCCAATTTTTTATATGGTAAACTTAATAAAACTCATTAATAGATCGAGGGTGAAATACAGCATGTACAAAAATTTATCACTGCGCAGTAAATTATTTATTCAGTATTGTATATTTGCCATATTATTTACCAGTATGATTACTTACCTAGTCTATTCTTTATTTTACCTAAAACTACAAGAAAACAAGGTAGACTATACTTTGGAAATATCCAACAGAACCAAGTACAATCTTGAGTTTTTACTAACTTCTATTGATAATACAGCCACACTTCTTTCAAATGATGAAGAAATCCGAAACAAATTATCCCAATATAATGACGATAAAGAATATATCAATACCATATTAAAAAATACAGTGACAGTTCAGGAGTATATTAAAGGCGTGTATATCTTAGGAAATAACGGTAAAGTTTATACAAGCGACTGGGCCATTAACGAAGATTTATTAAAACAAAAGTATAATCATCTACTGCAAGAAAAGGATGTCTACGATTTATTCACAAAATCCTATTCTCGTGATTATCATATTTCTTCAACAATGAAAGTACTGACCTATGTTCGAAAAATTTATGATTATAGAGTAGAAAGAAATTACGGAACACTTATTATTGATATTAATTACGACTCTTTGCGAGACCTTATAACTACCGTTTCTGTAGCCAATCCTCAGAAATTACTGATTGTTAATGAAGCTGGTGAAACACTTTTTACCTACCCTTATAATGTAATTCTTGATGATGTACTTATCGAATATCCTGATCTGCTTCAGCATAAAGATTTAAAAATAACCGGTCACTTTTTTAAAAAACGCAGTATCATTGTTTCAAATACTATCAAACATACTAATTGGACGCTCATAGGGATTCACCCCATGGACAAAATACTTGAAGATAGCAAAAATATACTGCACCTCATGTTTAAGACAGCTGCTATATTCCTATTTCTCAGCTTATTTTCAGCCTATGCCCTGTCCTATGCAATTACTAAACCCATTATTGAACTTGCAAATACCATGCACTTAGTCGAAGCGGGTAACCTTTCTGTCCCTGTAAAAGTACGCAGCAATGACGAACTAGGTGCTCTTGCTTTAGCCTTTAATAATATGTTGAAAAAACTCAACTACTTTATTAATAAAGCCATCGAAGTAGAACAGCAAAAATCTAATATGGAGTTTCAAATACTTCAAGCTCAAATCAATCCTCACTTTTTATACAATACACTGGATTCTATCAGATGGCTGGCAACCTTTCACAATATCAAGACGATTAGTACAATGGTTACTTGTATCATTAATTTGTTAAAATATAATTTTTCAAGAAAAGGTGAAGTCGTACGATTAGATGAAGAACTTGATAATGTAAAAGCTTATTTATATATACAAAAATACAGATATGGTGATATGTTTGATGTGATTTACGATATTCCAAACGAACTTTTAAACTGTTATACCATCAAATTTATATTACAGCCTATTGTAGAAAATTCTATTTTCCATGGACTTGAAGACCTCGATACTCAGGGGCTTATTACTATTAGTGCGCACTTAGATAAAGAGTACCTTTTTCTCACAGTAAAAGATAATGGTGTAGGCATGACAGAAGAACAGCTTGAAAATGCCCGCAAAGGAAAGTCCTCCGACAAAAAATACAACGAGATTGGTATCAAAAATATTGATGAACGCATTAAGTTTTACTGTGGAAGCGCCTTCGGATTAGGCTTATCTAGTATCAAAAATGCCGGAACAATTGTTACCATCAAATTACCTGCCAACCTCAAAGAAGATGATGCCATACACTTAAAAACCTCAAAAAAAGAAGAAGAGGCTGTTTCTTTTTAGCCTCTTCTTCCTCTATGCGTACACTAATGTTGGTTTTTAAATTCCTTACAGGACATACCTACTCTATCTCTAAATACCCTGCTAAAATAATAGGGGTTATCAAACCCAACTTTTTCTGCAATCTCATATATTTTGCAGCTGCTTTCTAAAATATATTTTTTAGATTGTTCTACTCTGTAATTTGATAAAAAGGTAGAAAAATTAATACCTGTCTCCTGCTTAAACAATAGGCTGAAATAGCTTTTACTAATTTCTACATAGTCTGCAACTTCCTCTAATGAAATATTCCGCATATAATTATTCCGTATGTATTTAATACTTTTAGCAATAACGTAAGAATAGGTTTTTTTTCTATTTTCATTTGCCCCAATCAAGAGTTCATATACATCATGCACATACTTTTTAACCGACTCAAAATTTTCAAGTTTATTAAAGTTATTGTAATCAAATTTTGTATCATTCAGATATAATTCAGGGTCTTTATTTCTTTCATAATTTAAAACCCTCGCAATATTAATGAGATCAACAAAGACTTTTTTCACACAGTTAATATCATATGATTCATATATATTTATAAAAACTTCATCGACATATTCATGAAGTTTAATATAATCATAAGTATTTACATATTCTACAATTCTTTTATGCGCTATCCTAAAAACAATGGTTCTTACTTTTTCTAAATACTCATAAAAAAGCACTTTTTGACTACTATTAAAAAAATATCTCTCCGATGCACTTTTTCCTTCATTTAACAATCTAGGAATATCTAACAATTCAGTACTGATGCTGCTTATTCCAAAAGCAATATTAAGGCCAAAAAACTGTTTTAGATTTCTTCGTAGCGCCCTAATACAGTCTTCCTGCTCTGCTATTATATCCTGTGTTAAAAAGTCAACGTTAAATAGCAAAATTAAATGCTGTTCTGTAATAATATCCGAATAAATAATTTTTTCTTTTGGAAAAAGTGATTTTGATAAGTTTTTGATAAGCAGGTTATCCTTTATGTTGATTTCAGACTCATCGTCATATTCTACTTGACCAAAGGCAATAAAAAAATAAGGATGCTTAATCATTATATTGTTAAGATCTATTAGTTCTTTATAGTTTTTCTTACTTATATTAGATAAATACGCTTTCTCTAAAAGATAGTTAAGTGTGTTTTCCTCATAATCATTATTTGGATATTCCCTCTTGGTATTTTCATCATGATGAAGTGCATTAATCTCAAGAGCTGCTTTATTTAGTACTTTAAGAAGTTCTTCCGAACAAATATTGTGTTTTAACAAATATTCAGAAGCACCAAGGCTGATGGCTTGATGGGCATATGCAAAATCATCATAGTGTGTTAAGATAATAGATTTTAATGTTCTTTTCTTTTTTTGCAAAATGCGTATAAGTTCCAATCCATCTATAATAGGCATTTTTATATCTGTAATTAAGATATCCGGATCATACTTATCAAATAGTTCAATAGCTTCTTTACCATTTTGAGCTTCTCCCACTAACATAAATCCATTTGCTTCCCAATTAACAGTAGTTTTAAGACCTACTCTAACTAATAATTCATCTTCAGCTATCAGAACTTTTATCATAGCTTCCGCACCCTCCACATATATAAAAACCCTAGTTTTTACCACATGTTGTATTTATTTCTAAATAATACCATATTTATTTGTGTTTTTCTAGTACTATATTGTAGCCAAGGTGTCAATACTCAAGGTAAAATAAGGTTCTTTATATGAAATAGAGAGGGGCTGACATAACATTATCGTTTTTTATTCAAATGGGAATCTATAATGTGCTAAGCCCAGTTCATCTCGGATACTCATAAATTCTTTTTGAACTGCAGCATTAATAGGCACCCCACTGTCTTTTCTCTCCTGCCATATAAGATACTCTTTTTCGCCTGCTGTATAAATATGTTCTTCTCCTGGCGCTTTCGTTGATCCTCTTAGCTCACGCAAGATGTCCCCACAAGTTTTTTTAAATGCCTCAAGCCCCATAAAAGCTTCGGTATCAATGGCCATAAAAAAGTGACCCAAATGGAAAGGTACTTTTTCGCCTTGTTCCCCAATCCCTGATAAAGCACGGAGAAAATTCCCCTGCTGCAGTGCTGCTGAGAGAATCTCCACAACGGTTGCATACCCATACCCCTTATAGCCGGCAAGCTCTTCACCAATTCCTCCAAGAGGCGCTAAAGCAGCTTTTCCAGTATTTAAGTCTATTAATATCTGATCAGAATCTGTAAGTGCTGTGCCATCCCGGCCAATCACCATCCCTGCTGGCGTCTCTTTATTCACTCGGGCATAATACTCAATACGTCCTCTTTGTGTAATAGAAGTGGCACAATCAAGCACAAAAGGAAACGCCTCATCAGTAGGCATACCAAAGGTAAGCGGATTGGTGCCTAGCATATTTTCAACTCCGAAGGTCGGTGCAATAGACGGTCTGGCATTGGTCCCTGTAATACCAATGCAGCCAGCTTGTGCTGCCATCGTTGCATAATAGCCTGCTATGCCGTAATGTGTAGAGTTTCGTGCAACGACCATACCCATGCCAAATTTTTTTGCTTTTTCTATTGCCATATTCATAGCTTTATAGCCTACTACCTGACCCATGCCGTCATGCCCGTCTACAACTGCTGTTGTGGCCGTCTCTTTAACCACTTCAAATCGTGTAACAGGATTTTGAATTCCTGCCTTAATACGATCCAAGTAGATGGGTTTAAATCTATTAACACCGTGTGACTCAATGCCTCTTTTGTCTGATTCAAGTAAAACATCTGCACATATTTTTGCATCTTCTTCTGGAATACCATAGCCCTTAAAAGCATCAATTACAAACTGCGTAATCATTTCCCATCCAACAACATTTGTTTTTTCTGACATTTATTAACCTCCTCTAAATGCTTTATGCTACTACTTTTATCTTATAATACACCGATAACACCCTAATAATACTGTGTAAATGATCTTATTCTGCCTAGACCAGATCTTTTCCGATCTCCCCAATATTGGTATACACTGCATCGGGTTTTACATCAGAATGTTCTATGTCTTCTAAAGCAGCCTCACCGCTTAGTACTAAAATACCTGTTGCCCCATTGTTTACCCCTGTAGCAACATCAGTATATAACCGGTCTCCTACAAACGCCATTTCCTCCGGCCTATAACCTGTAACTGCTGTTATCATTTCAACTGTTTCTTTGAAAGGCTTTCCAAGATATTTAGGCTTAATTCCTGTAGATTGTGTAATAGCTGCACAAAAAGATCCACAGTCTGGTATGAAGCCCTCTTCAGTAGGCGCATTATTATCGAGATGCGTTGCCATAAACAGAGCTCCATTTCTTATATAGTGACATGCTTTTACCAGTTTTTCATAAGTAAGCGTGATATCAAATGATACCACCACAATGTCCGGCATCTCTTCTGTTAAATGAATGCCTGCATTCCTAAAACTCTCTGTTACGGTAGGGGTACCAACAAGATAAACTTTTTGTTCCGGATAGTGCATCTGCAGATATTTAATCGTAACGTCCCCAGAAGTTAAAATCTGCTTTTCCTCAATATAACAATTCATTTTTTCTAATTTAATAATATAGTCGTCGGATGTCCTCGATGAGTTGTTTGTAAAAAAGATATATTCGCGGCCCGATTGCTCTATTCGATTTAAGAACTCCAAAGACCATGGGAAAATACGATTTCCCAAATAAAAAGTACCATCCATATCCAGTACAAACAACCTAACTTTTTCTAAAAGCTTTTTTTTCTTATTATCCATGTCTGCTCCTTTTGCCCCTATTCCTTATGAGGGTATATTAATTTCACATCCAAATTTGACAGTGCTTCCAGCCACTCATCATTAGGTTTTTGATTAATAACTATATAATCCAGCTCACTTAGGTTACATACCTTGCGATAAGATAGCTTACCCAATTTACCAATATCACATAACAACACAGACTTCTTACAGCTTTTTAGCATCTCCTGTTTTAAATAAACATCTTCTTCATTTACATCTGTGGCTCCTTGTTCGAGAGAAACAGAGCGCACCGAAAAGAATAAGTAGTCTGGGTAAAAACCAGCAATCCTGCTTCTTGCAGACTCACCAGTAAACCCTCTTGATATGGGGCTGATCCACCCCCCTGTGCAGTAGACCTGTGCGGGTAAGGTATCTAAACAATTAATTGCAATCTGTGCACTGGTTGTAAGTATTTTAAGGTTCTTTTTTTCACCAAGAAATTTCGTCATACTTGCAATCGTACTGGTGTGATCTAAGAAGATATACATATCATCTTTAACGAGCTCCGATGCCAGTAATCCTAATATATCTTTGCCCTGTTGATTCTCATTTTGTCTTAAAAGGTACGGTATCTCCGTACTTTGCTGTTCAATAAGTACAGCCCCTCCGTAGGTACGCCTTATAATCCCCTCTTCTTCTAATATACTTAAATCCCGCCTGATTGTAGAAGGGCTCACATAATACTTTTTTGAAAGCTGTGCCACATAAACTGTCTTCCTGCTTTTAAGTTCTTCTAAAATATATTCCATCCGTTCAATATTCAGCATTCTGGTCACATCCTATAATCGTACTTTCCCTCATTATACGATTACTTTTAGCGCTTAACAAGTACTGCAAATATCTTCTGTTACCTGCTTAGCCGCAGCATTTTGAACCCCTAAGTCCCATAGCAGCTGCAGTACCGTATAACGATCACGTATTTCTTTTGCGTATAGAATACTCTCTTCTACTATATCTGGGTCTATCCCTACCTGAGCTGGATAAGTTGCTCCTTTTAGATCGGCTATAAGCTTTTCTACTTCCTTGGCTGATGGCAGTTCATTAATGGCTTCATAAATCTCTGGCCAGCGTTTCTCAATTACCGCAATCCTCGCATCTCTTTTTCCCTTATCATTCTTTTTAGTTTTTTCTTCAAGCAAAATAATCTCATCTGCCGCAATCTTAAATTTCTGCTTCATTTCTTCTTTCCAGGTCTCTTCTGAAAGTGGTTTCCATACTTCATTAATCTTTTCAAAATCCATTTCTAAAGACTTGATGTATTCATAAACCTTCAAAGCTGCAATCGTACCAATGCCTACTTTTGTACCATGGAGCACTGCTTTTTTCCCTTCAAAAAGAAAACGCATTTCCCAAAAATGAGAAAGATGGTGTTCACAGCCCGAGGCAGGCCTTGAGTTACCCGCATAGCTCATCGCAATACCTGAAAGGAGCAGTGCCTCTGTTAATCCTTCGATTGCTTTTTTATCTCTTGCTAAAAGTTTATCTTTACTCGCAACAACACGTTTTACTGCTAATATGACCATCTCCACAATCGTCTTGCAGTAATACTCATTATTAATAAGTGATGACAGCTTCCAATCACAAAGACATGTGTATTTTCCTAAAATATCTCCAACACCTGCAACAATCGTATCCATCGGCGCATCCGCCAGTATATCTAGGTCTCCGATAAATGCCTGTGCCACCTGAGCATTATAAGTTGTTTTTAAGTTATTAGTAATCATGGCTGCAACGCCTGATACAAAACCATCCATAGACGGTGCTGTTGCTACCATAAAATATTTAAGTCCTATAGCAGAGCTAAAGAACCGACAGATATCATTAATTGTACCGCTGCCTACTGCAATGATTAAATCACAGCTTCTATCAAAAGCCATCATGAGCCCCCCCAAGGCTTTTTCATCCGGAACGATTGTCTCTCCGCTTAGTATATAGCTTACATATGGAATCCCCTTTTGTGTAAGACAATCAATAACTTTACCACCTGCTGCTTTAAAGGTATTCCCATCTGCAACAATAAATACTTTCTTATACCCTAAGCTTTCAATAACATCCGGAAGCTCATTGATAGCCCCTGAACTTATTTTTATGCTATCCATATCTACGCTATGCTGCTGGCCGCATTCACACGTAAAAAGCTGCTTGATAAAATCTGTTATTTTCATATGCTCTAGATCTAACATATATATCCCCCTTATTTTTACTGTTTATTTTATCATAAATAAATTTATGCTCTTTGCATAGTTGATGCGGGTATATTAATAAACAATCACCAAAACACCCTTCATCACCCATAAACAATCACAACCACGCACACATATTTTATTACGCACGAGTAAGCCTCGCTTTCCTATTTCACAAGAAAGTGTGCAAAAAACGCACACGCTTGTGAAACAGGAAAGTTTGGTCCCTTGCAAGCAAGACGCACTTTCCTATTTCATAAAAAAAGATGCTACTTTAGTCAGCTTGTTAACTAAAATAGCATCCTTATCTATTACGTGCTATACGTGTCTTGGACAATAAGCACCATTCTTAAACCACCTACACGGCTTACATCCTAAACATTCTACAACAGCACTGCCTTCTTTTATATGATTTACAAAATTATAATCAGCAAGCTGTGCCCTGCCTATTGCAACAAAGTCCACTAGATTATGTGCAATAAGCGCTTGTGCTTGTTCCTGCGTCTTAATGGCATTAACCGCAATAACTGGAATATTTACTTCTTCTTTTATTTTAGCTGCCCCATAGACAATCCAATTCCCTGGGAAATCTTCTGGAACTTCTTCAGTAATTGGCGTGTTATCAAAGCCCGTAGAAACATGAAGATAGTCTATCCCTATAGCTTCAAATCTTTTGGCTATATCAATACTTGTTTTTAGATCACTCTCATTGCAGCCCATGCGTATACCAATAATAAAGTTTTCATTAACCTTTTTTCTGATACACTCAGTAATTTCCATGGTAAACCTCAATCTATTCTCCAGACTTCCTCCGTATGCATCAATTCGCTTATTAATTTTAGCAGAAAAGAACTGCGTCATAAGATAACCATGGGCACCATGAAGCTCAACCCCATCAAATCCAGCTCGCTCTGCTCTAAGTGCCGCATTAACAAAATCCTCTTGTATCGCCCGGAGCTCATCCATAGTCATGGCTCTTGCTGATAATGTCCCCTCATTAAAATCCGAAGAACTTATTGTATCTCCATTTACAGATTTGGGCGTTTTAATCCCCGCATGATGAATCTGTAAAACAACCTTAGTCCCATTCTCATGACAAACCTCTGCGAGCTTACTTAGGCCTTCTATATACTTATCATCCCAAATACCAAGCTGCCCCTCCGAGAGCCTGCCATTTTGGTTTACACACGTCGCTTCTACAATGATTAAGCCCGAACCACCCTTTGCAAGTGACTCATAATGCTTAATATTTTTTTCTGATACAAAGTTATTTTCTCCTGCAAAGGTAAAACAAACCATTGGTGGCAATACAATTCTGTTTTTTATTTCTAAGTGTTTGATTTTTTGTGGTGCAAAAAGTTTACTCATTATGTGCTCGCCCGTCCCCTCTATTTACTCATAAGCTTTGCCCGTTGGTTCTTATAACTTCTTTATACCATAAGGCGCTGTCTTTTAAAATTCTTTCCTGAGTTTGAAAGTTAACATAGACAAGGCCAAAGCGGTCATTATAACCATTTGCCCATTCAAAATTGTCCATCAAGCTCCACTGGAAGTAGCCTTTTACGTCTATTCCATCGTCAATAGCCTTTTTAAGTTCCAATAAATAGCGGTTTAAATAATCTATTCTATTTGGATCATGTACTTTACCATCTAGCGAAATAGTATCATGAGCTGACATGCCGTTTTCTGTAATAACAATAGGGGTTTTGTAACGTTCATATAAAAACTTTAGCAGCCAATAAAAGCTCTCTGGTGTTATGGGCCAACCTATAGCTGTTCTCGGATGTCCTGCAGGCGGGTCTAGTTTCTTAAAACCACCTGCGCCATCAGAAGCCGCCGGTATCGAATGGTAAATATTCTGGCCATAAAAATCAAGTGGCTGGCTGATGAGCGTCATATCCTGAGGGCCAATTTCTGGCATCAACTCTCCGAACTTTTCTACCGCTTCTTTAGGATAAGTCCCAAGCATCACAGGATCACTCCACCACCCTATACCAAATGCCCAGTTATCAATCTCTACATTAAAGTTAGCCTGACGTGCAGCTTCTATATCTTCTGGTTTTTCGGTAGCAGGATAAAAACTGCTTCCTGTTGGTGCATACCCAATCTTACAATCTTTGATTGTTTCTCTTAATACCTTAACGGCTCTTCCATGAGCCAGTAAAACATTATGCGCCATCTGCAAAGCATCCTTTGTTGGATACTTAATACCTGGAGCATGTATAGTTTGTACCATTGAAATACCAATAAAGCATTGAGGTTCATTGAATGTAAAGTAATTTTTGAGTCTGTCGCCAAGTTTATCTGCTACTACCTTTGTATAGGCTTCAAACCATTTTGGGCTGTCCGGATTAAGCCACCCGCCTCTTTTTTGAAGTTCATAAGGATAGTCCCAGTGAAATAAAGTTGCATAAGGCGTAATATTATACTTTATAAGTTCATCTACTAAGTCAGAATAAAACTGCAGACCCTTTTCATTGACTTCACCTACGCCATTTGGTATTACTCTAGGCCATGAAATTGAAAACCTATAGGCCTTAAGACCCATATCTGCCATCAATTTTACATCTTCCTTCATTCTGTGATAATGATCACATGCCACATCTCCCGAATGCCCCTGAAAAACCCTTCCAGGTTCTTTACAAAAAACGTCCCACACAGACAGTCCTTTACCATCCTCATAAGCCGCTCCTTCAATCTGATAAGAAGCAGTTGCTGCCCCCCATATAAAATCCTGCGGAAAACTCATCCCAATTCCCTCCAATATTTAGAATGTTATTATGAATTTTGTCTTTTCTATTAGCTTATATTGGTTTTATAGAATTGTAAATAAGCATTTTTGCTAAGATTTATGACAAGATATTCGTTACTATTATTCACCGTATTGTTATATCCGCTAATACCCCCTATAAAAATGGGATTGCCATTTTAACAATTGTTATGATATAATACTTAAAAATAAAATAATCAGATACTTCTTTGCCGCCGGGTAAAGAAGTTAAGCGTCAGTTTTCCTATCGTTAGGCCTTTGAAGATAGGAAATTCTGGCGCTTTATTTTTTTGTTACTAAGGGGATGAATATGAAAAATCAGACTTGTTTAAGAGAATTTGCGGGATATTGCATACTAAATATTTTAGGTATGATTGGTTTATCCTGCTATATACTTACGGATACTTTTTTTATTTCAAAAGGATTAGGCGCAAATGGTTTAACTGCACTGAATTTAGCAATTCCTGTATATAGCATTATTCATGGGAGCGGCTTAATGCTCGGAATAGGCGGTGCAACAAAATATTCCATTTTAAAAGGACAAAAATCATCCAAAGATTTCAGTAGGTTGTTTTCAAATACAATATATTTTGCAGCCCTATTGACAACTGTGTTTATGCTGATTGGTATTTTGGTTTCAGAAGAAGTTACCACTCTTTTGGGAGCTGATACCGAAGTTTTTACCATGACAAACACCTATCTGAAAGTTATCCTTCTGTTTGCTCCGGCTTTCATGATGAATGATATTCTGATTTGCTTTGTAAGAAATGACGGCAACCCCAAATTATCTATGTTCGCAATGCTGGGCGGAAGCTTTTCCAATATAGTTCTTGACTACATCTTTATATTTCCGTTACAAATGGGAATATTGGGTGCTGTATTAGCAACAGGATTTGCACCTTTAATCAGTATGTTGATCCTTTCAAGGCATTGGTTAAAAAAGAAGAATAATTTTCATTTAAAAAAATCGAAACTGCATTTTGCAACGCTACTCACCATTCTTTCATTAGGTTTCCCGTCCCTTATTACAGAAACATCTTCAGGAATTGTAATGATTGTTTTTAATACAATTATCCTGAAACTTCAGGGAAATGTCGGTGTTGCTGCTTATGGTGTCATTGCAAACCTGTCACTTGTGGTCATAGCAATTTATACCGGCATCGCACAGGGAATGCAGCCCCTAATCAGCAGAGCCTATGGGCATAATGCTACAGCAAACATAAAACAGGTATTGCGTTATGCAATTACAACAATGCTCGCAGTTTCTTGGGTAATTTACCTTACGGTCTTTTTGCTTGCCAATCCGATAGCAGGCCTATTTAACAGTCAAAACAACATGAAATTACAAGAAATCTCTACATCTGGATTAAAAATATATTTTACATCCGTTTCATTCGTAGGATTTAATATTGTAATTTCCATGTTTTTCACCTCCATAGATAAAGCCCTGCCCTCACATTTAATTTCCCTGCTGAGAGGTTTAATTATTATTGTTCCTATGGCATTTCTCTTGTCTACATTAGCTGGGATAATCGGCGTATGGCTGGCATTTCCAGTTACAGAGGGACTGGTTACAGTATTGGGTTTAATACTTTATGGCAAATTCGCATTGCCCAAAGCTTCTACTCTATCACAAGAAAAGATAAGTATAATATAATTAGATATGGTTAAAAGAAAAACACTTTCAACTTTTTATTTTTGGCAGTACCACAAGAAAAGCTTGTGATACTGCCATGGGGGTAAATATAAAAAATTTAGTGCGCTACACGACGTTTTTGAATACTATCAAAGCCTACTGCAAGTGCAAGTACTATACCTTTAACAACCATCTGCATGTATGTACTTACGTTTAAGAGAACCATACCATTGGTAAGTATACC